>MGWZ01000032.1 GCA_001801175.1 Gallionellales bacterium RIFCSPLOWO2_02_FULL_57_47
AACCCACCGGATACCGGGCAACCACGGCGGGTGTGACCCGCCCTACGCTAGCGGTATCAAAGGGCAGGGTGCGTTTCACGCACCCTGTGAGCTTATTTAACAACCTTCAAATGGGGCTTGTGCGGCGCAGACCTGGCTTTATGATCGCCGCCGTTTGCGGTGGGAGGCGGTTGTTGCGAGTCAGAGCCCTGAAACACCAGGCCCTGTCCGTTTTCCTTGGCAAATATCCCGATGACCGCCACAACCGGCACCATGAGGTCGAATGGTGCGCCGCCAAAGCGTCCGCTGCAGGTGATCATCTCGTTGCCCATTTCCAGATTGCGCACCGCACCCGCGCCGAGGTTCAGGACAATCTCGCCGTCTTTCACAAAGGCCGGCGGGACTTCGGTGTGCTCATCCACGCGGACTGCCAGATAAGGGGTGAGGCCGCTATCCACGCACCAATCGTAAATCGCCCGGATCAGGTACGGGCGCGTGGACAGATCGCTCACTTGCGCATCGCTCTTTCGGACGGCGTCAGCGCATCAATGAAGCCCTGGCGGGAAAACAGCCTCTCGGCGTATTTCATCAGCGGCGCCGCATCCTTGCCCATCTGGATACCGTAGTGGTCAAGACGCCATAGCAACGGTGCGATCGCCACATCCAGCATGGATAGCTCATCGCCCATCAAGAACTTCTGATGGGCCAATATCTGCGAGAGCTGCGTCAGGTTGTCACGAATCACGCCACGCGCCTTGTCGGCAGACTTCACGACACCGCGCTCTATCAGGTCAACCTGGCTGTACAGCTCCTGTTCGAATCGAAACAGGAACAGCCTCGCCCGTGCGCGCATGACGGGATCGGGCGGCATCAGCTGCGGATGCGGGAATCGTTCATCAATGTATTCGTTGATGATGTTGGCCTCGTACAGGATCAGGTCACGTTCGACCAGAACCGGTACTTTGTTGTACGGATTGATCAATGCGATGTCTTCAGCCCGGTTCATCAGGTTCACATCGATTATGTCAAAGTCCATGCCCTTCTCGTACAACACGATCCGGCAACGGTGGGAGTATGGGCACGTGGTGCCCGAATATAGTCGCATCATAATAGAGAGCCCACAATTAATAGCTGATTAACAGAAACCAAAAAGCGGAGCCGCTGGCCCCGCCCTAATGGCACTTTACGAAACGGCTAGGAAACTACCACAAACGAGCCACACAATTCAACCGCTTAGTGGATATCTTTCCAGTATTCTTTCTTCAGCGCATAAACCAACACGAACAATATAGCCAGGAAGCCGAGTACGATATAACCGAGTCTGTAGCGCACCAGTTTGGCCGGTTCGCCCATGTACACCAAATAGTTGGTCAAATCGCCGATAGTGGCATCGAATTCCGCAGCAGCCATGGTGCCGGGTGCAACCAGCTCCAGTTTTTTGGTTTCGCGCCCATCGTGACTTTCGACACGCAACTCTTGTCCACCCTGCAGTCCGGCCAATATGTTCGGCATCCCCACATTTGGAAAGACCGCATTATTCGATCCATTCGGACTTTTACTGTCTGCATAGAAGCTGCGCAGAAAGGTGTACAGCCAATCCTGACCACGCGAGCGTGCAATTACGCTCAGATCAGGCGGCGCAGTGCCGAACGCCAGCTTTGCGGAGTTGCTGTCCATCGCCGCCTGCATGGTTGAACCAGGCTTGCTCCCTTCGGGTAGCAACAGCTTGATATCTTCATCAGTCATTCCGATGTCCTTCAGGCGGTTATAACGCATGTAGGCGGCGCCATGACAGGCCAGGCAATTGGAGGTGAAAAATTTTGCGCCTCGTTGCAGCGAGACCTTGTCCTTCAGATCGACCGGCGCCTTGTCCAGATGAACGCCAGCCCCGCTGGCGATCGCCATCGCCGGCATCAACATCAACAGCACCAGCACCCCTAATTTTTTGATTGCATTCATGTCAACGAACCTTTCTGAATTGTTCTAACGGGACGTCACACGGTCTGGTACGTGCTTGGTTTTGTCAATCTTCGTGTACCAGGGCATCAGCAGGAAGAATGAAAAGTACACCACAGCAAGCACTCGAGCGACCCAGGTTAAGGCCGGTGTGGAGGGCAACGTACCCAGCACGCCAAGACCAAGGAAGCTGATCACGAACAGCGTTAAGAATACTTTGTAAATCGGGCCGCGATAGCGTATCGATTTGACCTTGCCGCGATCCAGCCAGGGCAGGAAGAAGAAGATCACCGTTGCCACCCCCATCGCCACCACGCCCGGGAACTGTGAGCCGAACAGCGGCGGCACAGCGCGTAAAATGGCGTAATACGGCGTGAAGTACCATACCGGAGAAATATGCTCGGGGGTCTTCATCGGATTAGCCGGGACGAAATTGTTGAATTCCAGAAAGTAGCCCCCCATATCCGGCGCAAAGAAAATAATCGCACAGAAAATGATCAGGAAACCTATCGCTCCCACCCCGTCTTTAACGGTGTAGTAAGGGTGAAAAGGAATTCCGTCCAGCGGGTGGCCGTTGGCATCCAGGTGCTTCTTGATTTCGATGCCATCCGGGTTGTTCGAGCCGACCTCATGCAACGCCGCGAGGTGGGCAACCACGATCAACACCAGAATCAGCGGAATCGCAATTACGTGCAGCGCAAAGAACCGGTTCAATGTGATATCCGAGACCACATAGTCGCCGCGAATCAGAATTGACAAATCCTCGCCGATAAACGGCACGGTCGAGAACAGGTTTACGATCACCTGCGCTCCCCAAAACGACATCTGGCCCCATGGCAACAGATAGCCCATGAACGCCTCACCCATCAATGCCAGATAAATGATCATGCCGATGATCCACAACAGCTCGCGCGGTTTGCGATAGGAGCCGTACATCAGTCCGCGGAACATGTGCAGATAAATCACCACGAAGAACATGGAAGCACCGGTGGAATGAATGTAGCGCAGCAGCCAGCCCCACTGCACATCGCGCATGATGTACTCGACGGAGGCGAAGGCAAACAGCCCATCCGGCTTGTAGTTCATCGTCAGGAATATGCCGCTGGCAATCTGTATCACCAGCACCATCAGCGCCAACGAACCGAAAAAATACCAGAAGTTGAAATTTTTTGGCGCGTAATATTCGGAAGCGTGCGCCTTCCAGGTGGATGTCAGTGGAAAACGCGCGTCGATCCAACCAATCAATTCATTCAGCAGTTTCATTATGCGGCCCCCTTGCTGTCGTCGCCTATCAAAAGGCGCCCATCGCTGAGATATTTATGTTGCGGGACAATCAGGTTGGTAGGGGCAGGCGCCCCTTTGTACACGCGCGCCGCCATATCGAAGCGTGACCCGTGGCAAGGGCAGAACCAGCCCCCTGCCCAATCCGCACCAAGATCAGCAGGCGCAATCTCCGGACGAAAGGTCGGCGAGCAACCCAGGTGGGTACAAATCCCGAGCACAACAAAATACTCGGGTTTAATGGAACGATAGGGGTTGTTGCAGTATGCGGGTTGCTGCGGAACGGAAGAGCCGGGATCAGCCAGCTCACCTTCATGCTTGGCCAACAACTCGAGCATTTCCTTGGTGCGATGCACGATCCATACCGGCTTGCCCTGCCATTCGACACTCATCATCATGCCCGGCTCAAGCTTGCTGAGATCCACCGCTACCGGCGCACCGGCAGCTTTGGCGCGCTCACTGGGCATCAAACTAAACACAAACGGCGCACCGGCTCCTGCCGCAGCGACACCACCCGCCGCCGAAGTGGCTGCAATTAATAGCCGTCGTTTACTGCGATTTACATTGTCTGTCATGTCCCCTCATCCCTTCCATGTAATGCGTTGTTTTATAATCGACGATCCAATGAAGATGAAAATATCAGCTGCCGCCAGTTTTCGTTAATATAGATAAAACAGGACCAGTCGTCAGTGCGGGCATATGGTTTGGCTCCCCACAACGCAAATCCGATGCAACCGGCGGATATTACATAGCAAATTTATCCGCTGCAAGCACTAACCAGAACTGCTCGCGGCGGTTTCATTCTTGAAAAGATGCAGCTCTATGAAATAACTGCGGCTAGATAATACGGCTAGTTGTTCTTGGCTCCCTGTTGCACCCATTTTCTCATGGTCAGGATATATTGCCTGTCCAGAGTGCCGCTGGCATTCAAGCCTGCCGGCATTTTGAGGCCTTTGGCGGTGCCCTCAAGCAGCTTGGTAAAAGTGCTGGATTCGCTGTCGCCGGGTTTGACGACGGGCCCGAACTTGGTACCCTTCATCAGGCTTTCATAAGTGCCCAGATCCAGTCCGCTTTTTTCATACCCTTTTCCTCCGGGAAGGTGGCAATTCAGGCAATGATCATAGATGATCGGGAAAACCTCATTCTTGAAACTGACTTCTTCTTTCCCCACCGCTTTAAGCGCTCCCTGCTCTGGTGAGCCTGATTCGCCCGTTCCCAGTGCATTGAACGAAACTGCCGCAAGAACAGCCCCGCACAATAACATTCTGATTTTCATATGGTCCCCTAAAAAAATGCCACCCTCATTTAAGCCAATAAATTTGGCTCTATGGCAGCCAGGCTGACTACACGCAGCAGAACGGCTGCTGCCCCGTAATTTGACGCCCCCTGTTTTCCATTTCGTACAAATCCACCAGGCGAAGCAACAAGGCCGAAATAGCCAGGCCAACTTCCTCGTGCGCCATTCAAAGCACCTGATTCAATTGAAACATCCACTCTAAACGGTCAAGAGTTGTTCAGCCTGAAGAAGTTGCCGGTCAGATTAGAGTCATCAATAAACCCGCCGACATCCGAATGCAAATACTACGCAACGCGCACTAATAATGCAATGCTGGCATGCCATGCCTTTTCCAATAACACAATACCTGCCAGCTACATCCAGTGGGTTTGTATCCAGGACTTAAAATCCGGGCACGAAAATCCGGCTTGATTTTGATTTATTTGCTGGCTAAACCGGATTATTCTGATCAAAAAAGCGATGCTCCACACCGAATTGGCCGGCCAGGTGTTCACCCAGCGCCTGGATACCCAAACGCTCTGTGGCATGATGCCCGGCGGAGATGAACACCACGCCGCTTTCCTGCGCGAGATGGTAATTCTGCTCGGAAACTTCGCCGGTGAGATAGGCATCCACACCCTGGGCGATGGCCGCTGCAAAGTAATTTTGCCCTCCGCCGCTGCACCACGCGACTTTTTCTATGGTCTTGGCGCCATCCCCGAAGGCTTGCGGGGCGCGATGCAAACCATGTTCGATCTGTTGAGAAAATTGGTCAAGTGTCTGTAACTGCTTCAACACGCCAAAGCACGCGATGTTCTGCTCGCCGAATCTACCCTGCTCCACCAACCCCAGAAGTTTGCCGAGCTGTGCGTTGTTGCCCAGCTCGGGATGAGCATCAAGCGGCAGATGGTAGGCCAGCAGACTCACCTCGTTACGCAACAACTGCGCGATGCGCCGCTTCTTGATGCCGACGATGGTGGCATCCTCGTTGCGCCAGAAATACCCGTGATGCACCAGAATCGCATCCGCACCCCATGCAATGGCTTCATCAAGCATTTGCAGCGAAGCCGTTACTCCGGTGGCGATACGCCGCACTTCCGCACGACCTTCAACCTGCAAACCATTCGGACAATAATCCTTGAACAGACCGGTTTGCAGCAGGCTTGCGTTATAATTGCACATATCTTTGAGCAACATGAATTTTTCCTGAATTTGAAACGAACGGGTTCATCATAACATGCGTAAACACTGGCTTTTGTTCACCCAAACCGTCACCATCGCGCTGGCGCTGCTGTTTATTGTTCACACCCTCAAGCCGGAGCTTCTGCCGAACGCTGCTCGCAGCGGTGTGGTCACCCTGTATGAAAACGCACCGCAAACAGACGGGGGGCAAACACAAGCTATGGGGCTGAGTGCCGCCGCGCAAAAAGCCATGCCCGCCGTGGTAAATGTTTTTACCAGCACCGTCATCAAGACCCCAACCCACCCCCTCCTTGATGACCCGCGTTTCCGCTTTTTCTTTGGTGAACCGGAAGATTACGAACCGCAAAACAGTTTCAGCCTGGGTTCCGGCGTTATCGTCAGCCCCGACGGCTACATCCTCACCAATCACCATGTGGTGGAAGCCGCCGATCAAATCGAAGTCGCGCTATCCGATGGCCGCAAGGCCAAAGCGCATGTCATCGGCTCTGACCCTGAAACCGATTTGGCGGTGATTAAAATCGAACTGCCCGGCAACCTTCCCGCGATTACTTTCGGCCACCCTGAACGCGCACATGTGGGCGATATGGTGCTCGCCATCGGCAACCCGTTTGGCGTTGGGCAAACCGTCACGATGGGCATCATCAGCGCGCTTAAGCGCGATCATCTTGGGCTGAGCACCTTCGAGAACTTCATCCAGACAGATGCGGCGATCAATCCGGGTAATTCCGGCGGCGCCCTGGTTGACGACAATGGCAACCTGATCGGCATCAACAGCGCGATTTATTCGCCGAATGGCGGGTCGCTCGGCATCGGCTTCGCGATTCCCGTCACGACCGCGAAAAAGACCATGGAACAGATCATCCAGACCGGTTCGGTGACGCGAGGCTGGATCGGTGCAGGCGTACAGGAACTGACTCCAGAACTGGCCGAGACATTCAAGCTCGGCGAAACCAAAGGTGTGCTGATTACCGAAGTGATACGCAACAGCCCGGCAGCACAGGCCGGGGTAAAGACTGGCGACATTCTGATCGCGATAGACGGCCAACCCGTCGGCGATTGGAGCACCATGCTGGAAACGGTTTCCAATCTTCCCCCCGGCAAGATGGTCATGGCCAAACTGATGCGGGATGGGGTAGCCATAAGCCTGCAACTGAAAATCGGCAAACGTCCAAAACCAAGGGCGCAGTAGGTTTGCAGGATGGGTGGAGCGCAGCGATACCCCTCGCCCATGTTGAGAAAATGCTGGGTATCGCTGCGCTCCACCCATCCTACGCGGGCTTATTACTCAGCAATCAGAAATTAAAGCTACAAAAAATTGATATTCATGTGTAGGAGCCCGATTTATCGGGCGATTTCAAGATTGGCTATCGCCCGATAAATCGGGCTCCTTGTATGATCGAATTTAATGAAATCCTGTATAGGAGGTTAAGTAAGTTTTACGTTTCACCGGGAAGGCCG
>MGWZ01000033.1:0-31418 GCA_001801175.1 Gallionellales bacterium RIFCSPLOWO2_02_FULL_57_47
TATGATAGCCAAAGCGAAAACTCCTCGCACCGCATACTGTTTCCTGCTCACGCCTTGCCTCGCGTATGCGGGGCTTACTTGGCTCAGGAGGAACGGAGTTTTGCAGGGTGGGCACGGTTTTTGTTCCCACCGTTCCTCCGCGGGCAAACAATAAAACCGTTTGCCCACCCTACAAAAGCCTGATCAGGCGGGTGTAACCCGCCCTACAAGATCATTCCCTGAAACCTGCGTCATCCTGGAACGTAGTGCCGTCGAGCAACTGCACCGTCACCATGCTGCCCGCCACCAATCCCGAGCTATCGCCCGGCACGACCGCCAATCCGTCTGCCCTGGCCATGGACAGCAGCATGCCGCTGCCCTGCGCGCCGGTGGAGGTTGCCGTGTAGCCGCTCTGCTCCTTCGCCAGCAGCACGCGGATGAATTCGGTGCGTCCGGCTTGGTGTTTCACGTCATGCGTCAGCCGCGCCTCGATGGTGCGGCGGTGAATTCGCGCATGTCCCATCATGCGGCGCAACGCGGGTGCGACAAACTGCTCGAAGCAGACCATGCTGGAGACCGGATTGCCGGGTAGTCCGAAAATGATTTTTTCGCCGGCCTTGCCGAACGCGACCGGATGCCCCGGTTTCATCGCCACGCGCCAGAAGAGCATCTGCACGCCCAGCGCCTCGATGGTCGGGCGGACGTAATCGTGCACGCCGACCGAGGTGCCGCCGGAAACCAGCAGCACGTCGTATTCCAGCCCGCGCTTAAGATAGCGCGCCAGCTCTTCGGGGTCGTCACGCGCGATGCCGAGCAGCACCGGCTCGATGCCGAGCGCCTGTGTCTGCGCCATCAGCGCGTAGCTGTTGGCATCGGGTATCTTGTCCGGATCGACGGGCTCGTCGAGGCCTTCCAGTTCGTTGCCGGTGGACAGGATCGCCACGCGCGGACGCCGGTACACCCGCACCTGCGCGTGCTTCACCGTCGCCAGCACGCCGATCACGCCCGGCGTGATTTCTGTGCCGGGTCTCAGTACCACTTCGCCGTTGAACATGTTTTCGCCGAGCCGGCGTATGTCGTTGCCCGGCTTGACCGCGTGGTTGATTCGCACCGCATTGGTAATGAGCTCGCGTAGCGAGGCCGCGTCCCTCTCTCCCGCTTGCGGGAGATAACCAGCGACTTGCCCGCTTGCGGGCTTAGTCGAATGGCTAGTAGTTTCATCAGAGTTAGGAGAGAGGGCTTCCGCCGACACCACCTCGGTTTCCTCGACCCGGATCACCGCATCGGCGCCCTGCGGCAGCGGCGCGCCGGTCATGATGCGCGCGCACTGGCCGGGCGCCAGTACCTTGGTCGGCATGTCGCCGGCCTTGATGTCTTCGATGATTTGCAGCGTGGCGGGAACATTCGCAAGATCGGCGCTGCGCAGCGCATAGCCGTCCATCGCCGAGATATCATAGGGCGGCTGGTCGCGGTTGGCGCACACCTCTTCGGCCAGCACGCGGCCCAGCGCTTGTTCGAGTTCTACCTGCTCCGCGCCGAATACGACGACCGATTCAAGTACGAGACGCTGCGCCTCGCTTACCTGCAAATGTTCCATAGTATCTACACCTCACCCATCCAAAAACGTCAGCCTCATGATTCGCAAAGACCCGCAATTCTCACGTAGGAGCGCAATTTATTGCGCGATAAGCCTTCAATCGCGCAATAAATTGCGCTCCTACAACCGATTCATCGCCTGCGCGACATCCTGCGGAGTGTCCAGATCGAAAAAACTGCGCAGATGCGGGTCGGCTTCCAGCATCTCTGCTTCGTCCACATAGCGCACATCCAGTTGTTTCAATACGCCGCGCAAACTGTTCTGTTGCGCCGCGAGGCTGGCGCGCAGCGGCGCAAGGCAACTGGCCGCATAGAATGCCGCCAGCGGCTGCGGATGTCCATGCACGACGGGCACGACCGCCTGGTGCTGCGAACGATACCCGGCAAGCAGCTCGACCACCTCCGGCACGACAAAAGGCATATCGCAGGCCACGATGAACGCCCACGGCGTGGTGATCTGTCTTAGGCTGGCGACCAGCCCGGCCAGCGGGCCGCCATCGGGTTGTTCGTCGCAGACCTGCGGCAAGTCGATTCCGGCGCGCGGCTGGCGCACGCTGACAATAACCTTGGGAAAGACCTGCTGCATGATTGTTATCACGCTTTGCAGCAGCGTTTGTCCGTCGAGCAGCAGGCTGGCCTTATCCGTTCCCATGCGGCGCGAGTCGCCGCCCGCCATGACAATCGCGGTGCAATCCGTAATCATTTGCGGTCGAGTATGAACCGGGCAATACCGGCAACATCTTCCAGCCCGAAATGCGGCAGCTGCGGATAGACCTCGTCCATGTCCGTGACGATGGCGATCAGGCCGTCCTCGACCGTGCAGCGCGGGGGCTTGGCGCACTCGCGGCGCAGCACTTCGATCTTCGCCCCGGCACAGTGGGAAAAACCTTCCGCCAGCACCAGGTCGGCCTCGCCGAGAAAGCGTTGTGCCAGTTGTTCCGGCTCGCGCCGCTCGACCGCATCGGCGACCAGTTGCAACTCGTTGGACGTGACCAGCATGCTCATCACCGCGCCGGCTTCTTTGTAGCGGTAGCTGTCCTTGCCGGGAGTATCCAGCACCACCTTGTGATGCGCATGTTTGATGGTCGCCACGCGCAGCCCACTGCCGCTCAGCTCACGCAGCAGTTTTTCGACCAGCGTGGTCTTGCCGCAACCGGAATGACCTACAAAAATAAATACGGGCGGGCTCATGGGTGCGGCATCACCCATGCCTCACCCTGCGGCGTGATCTCTTTTTTCCAGATAGGCACGCGCTGCTTCAGCTCGTCTATCATCCAGCGGCAGGCTTCCAGCGCGGCGACACGGTGCTCCGCGCCTGCCGCGATGAACACAATGTTTTCGCCGCCCTTGACCGTGCCGATGCGGTGCACGATGCGCGCATCCAGCAGGCCGTATTTCTCGATTGCATCGCTGCGCAGCCGGTCCAGTTCCGACAGCGCCATGCTGCCGTAGGCATCGAAGCTGATTTCCGAGACCTCGCGGCCCTCCGAAAAATCGCGCGCGCAACCGAGGAATGTGGCGATGCCGCCGATGCGTTTCGAGCTGGCTTTCAATGCCCCGATTTCCTCGTCCTGGGAAAAATCTTCCTGCTGGATCCTGACTGCCGGTTTCATCCTACCCTCCCGAAAACCTGGCCATGAAGGCCACCTCGCTGTTGTCCGCGAGCGGCAGCGACATGTCGCGCACATGCTCGCCGTTGGCCGCGGCGAAGCAGACGATCTCGAATGCCTGCGGGTATTTTGCCGCCAGCTCGTCGCGCACATCCTGCAGACGGATGCCGGGGCGGAATGCAACCGTCACCTGATTGTTGCCGATGCGCTCCGCTACCGGGCCGAAGAACAACACCTTGATCATTTCACTTCCTTATAATTTGTGCAGGCGCAGGGCGGGTTAACCAGCGGCTTGCTGGCGTTAACCAATGACTTGGTTGGCGTAGTTTGCCAACTTAGTCAGATGGCTATGCAAAGCTGTTTGCCAGCTTAGCCGAATGGCTATGCAGAGCCAACTCGCCGTCATAACATCACCAACTTTAACGGCGGGTGTGACCCGCCCTACCGCGCTAACTCAGGGCGTTTCCAGTCACCGCTCTTGCCGCCGCGTTTTTCCTCCAGCTGGATGCATTCGATGCGCATCCCCCGGTCAATCGCCTTGCACATGTCGTAGATGGTCAGCAGCGCCACGCTGGCGGCGCACAGCGCCTCCATCTCGACGCCGGTCTGGCCGGTACAGCTTGCCGTGGTAACGACCTTGATACCCACGCAGCCGCTTGTGTCCGGTTCGGCAATCTCGCTGAACTTGACCTCCACGCCGGTCAGCGCGACGGGATGGCACATCGGTATCATGTCGGAGGTGCGCTTCGCCGCCATCACCGCGCCGACATCGGCCACCGTCAGCACGTCGCCCTTGGCGACCCGCCCGGCCCTGATCCGTTCAAGCGTCGCGGTCTGCATGCGCAGGATGCCGCTGGCAATCGCGACCCGCCGGGTGCCGGGTTTTTCCGTGACATCGACCATGCGTGCACGCCCCGTGTCTGAAAAATGAGTTAATTTGTCCATTTGAATTCCTATCCAGACTGTGAAAGCGAGCCGCCGCAGGCGCGGCAGGCGGGGTCTTTGCTCAATGTGCTGCGCATGATATTCATGTCCAGCGCGTTGACCGTCAGCAGCTTGCCGCTCATGCCGCGTTCTATGCCCATCAGCAGCTTGAGCGCCTCGGCCGCCTGCAACGAGCCGATGATGCCGACCAGCGGGGCGAATACCCCGGTGGTCGCGCAGCGCAATTCGGCGGCCTGGCTGTCTTCGGGAAACAGGCAGTTGTAGCAGGGCGATTCTGCCTGGCCAGATGCGCCTTCCGGGCGAGATGCGTCCGGGCGGCGAAAGTCGAATACCGAAACCTGCCCGTCGAACTGGATCGCCGCGCCCGAGACCAGCGGTTTGCGCAGCTCCAGGCAAACGCGGTTGACGGCGTAGCGGGTCGCGAAGTTGTCGCTGCAATCCAGCACCACATCGGCCTGCGCGACCAGTTCGCGCAGTTGCGCTTCATCGGCGCGCACCGGCAGGGCGATGCACTCGACTTCGGGATTGATGTCGCGCAGTACGGCTTGCGCCGAGGCGACCTTGTGCTGGCCGACTGACGAGGTGCGATGGATAATCTGGCGTTGCAGATTGCTGAAATCCACCGTGTCGTGGTCGCACAGGGTCAGTTGGCCGATGCCGCTGGCAGCCAGGTACAGCGCGGCCGGCGAGCCGAGCCCGCCCAGCCCGATAATCAGCGCCCTGGCATCGAGCAGGCGTTGCTGCCCCTCGATGCCGATCTCGTTCAGCAGGATGTGCCGGCTGTAGCGCAGCAGTTGTTGGTCGTTCATGCAGAAAAGCCACGATTTGAGATGAGCGCTGATTATTCAGCATTGCAACAGTCGAGACAATGCTTTTGTGGCCGGCTTAAAGAATCGGGCACAGGAATTCGGGCGTAAAAAAACGGCCACCCTAAGGTGGCCGTTTCAGCTCTGGATTGACGATTAAGTCAGATTAGAACACTTTCTTCAGGCCCACGGCGATCAGAGAAGAGCTCGCACCCAAATCCTGGTTGGCGTTAGCTACGCCGCCGTTAAACACGCTGAATGCGCGGGTGTCGGCACCGTTGCTCACCCTGGACAAGGCGCCATAGGCCGTAACGGTCTTGGACAGGCCTTGCAGATACGCTACGGTCAGGCCCGAGCCATTGCCATCGACGCCGGCACCTGCAGCGATAGTTGCCTTGGCATAGCTAAGTGCGATGGCGCCGGGGCCGACCGGGATCACGCCGCTGAAGGTCAAGATTTTGTCGGCCTCAGCACCGGCCGCGCCATTCTTCGTGGTTTGGTAGGTACCCATCAGCTTGGCAACGCCGAGGTCATAGGATGCGCCCAGGGCCATTTCGGTCTGGTCGTTCAGCACAGCAGCTGCAGAGCTAGCCTTGGCATACACACCGCCAACGGTCAGCGGGCCGCCAGTGTAGGTAACGGACAGCAGGGTTGCGGTGATCTTGGGATCGCCAGCAGCCGCATCGACGCCCAAGTTGCCCAGATCAGTCCCAAGCGCCGGTGTAGTAATAACAACAGAGGTAGAGTGGTTCACCGCGACGGTCACACCGCCCATGTCCGGGGAGATGTAGGCCAGCGCGCGCGGAGCACGGCCTGCAGTCGCGGAAGCGCCAACCAGGAATAGTGGATTGCCCTTGGTCATGTTCTGCCACGGGGACACGCTGGAACCGAATGCCGGGTCGAACTTCGCTGCGAAGTCATAGGCGGTGGTTTGCAGGTAACCGGTCGCAACGGTACCGAAATCGCCAGCCAGTGCCAGCATTTCCTGACGGGCTGCGCCAATAGTTGAAGAAGTCTGAGTGTCCAGAGCGTATTCCAGCACGACGACAGCCATCATGCCGCCGTCCAGTTCTTCAACAGCCTTGATACCAACGCGGGAACCGGACAAGCCGCCGGAAACAGCCAGCATGTCGCTCTTCTGACCGGAGTTGGAAACGCGTGCTACAGCGGCGTCAACGATACCGTACATATTCACATCAGCGGCGAATGCCGGAGCAGAGAAAGCAGCAGCAACTGCAAGTGCGATGATTTTCTTTTGCATTTAAAACCCCTTATTAAGTTTTTCGGTTATTTTGCCGGTAAAGGCCAGCGACCCTTTAAAAATTCCCAAGATTTAGAGAATTCAGGAATTCATTATCCATAACGATTCGACAACGGCAAGCTAAACCAGCGCTTTCTTGTCAACGGGTGTTGTTTTTTTGCAACAATCGTCGAAACGGCCTGTAGCCCTGATGGAATGCAATGGAATCTTGGGGAATTTCGACCATGCCCACCAAACCCCGGATTCCGCTGCGCTGCATCCGGGCTATTTCACTGCCCTTATCCGTCGCATTAGCCACCGATATAAGACATCTCGATTTTCGGGGCGCTGGCGGTTTCTGCGGCTGCGTGGCGCAGTTGCGAATAGCGGTCGCCGCGCTGGCGCCAGTGACTGGCGATCAGGCCGGTCAATGCATGATCCGGCGCGCCTTGCCGCAACGGGGTGCGCAAATCCGCGCCCCGGGTGGCGAACAGACAGGTATAGAGTTTGCCGTCGGTGGAAAGCCTGGCGCGGCTGCAGGTGTGGCAGAACGCACGGGTGATCGCGGCGATCACGCCGATCTCACCGCCACCATCCGCATAGCGCCAGCGTTCCGCGACCTCTCCCGGGTAAGCGGGATCGACCGGGCGGATCGGATGATGATTGGCGATCTGTTCCAGGATTTGCCGTGCGGTGACCACTTCGTCGATACGCCAGCCGTTGCTGCTGCCCACATCCATGTATTCGATGAAGCGCAGCACGATGCCGCCGTTGTGAAAATGTTCGGCCCGGAAGTGTTCGGCCATCGGCATGATTTCGTGGTCGTTCACGCCGCGCTGGACCACCATGTTGACCTTGATCGGGGCAAACCCGGCTCGCTGCGCTGCGGCAATGCCTTCCAGCACGGTCTGCACCGGCACATCCGCGCCGATGATGCGGTGGAAGGTTGCTTCGGTCAAGCTGTCCAGGCTGACGGTGATGCGCGACAGGCCGGCGTCCTTGAGCGCCTGCGCTTTTCCGGCGAGCAGCACGCCGTTGGTGGTCATCGCGATCTCGACGGGCTGGCCCTGTGTGGTGCGCAACCCGGCAAGCATTTCGACGAGTCGCTCGATGCCGCGGCGCAACAACGGCTCGCCGCCGGTCAGGCGTATCTTCTGCACACCCAAGGGGATAAACAATCCGGCCAGCCGCCCGATTTCTTCAAAGCTGAGCAACTCGGCGCGCGGCAGGAAGGCGTGATTATTGCCGAAGGCTGCACGCGGCATGCAGTAGGTACAGCGCAGATTGCAGCGGTCGGTGACCGAAATGCGCAAGTCGCGCAGCGGCCGCAGCAGGGTGTCGGTGAGGGACGGTGTTGCATCCCGCGGCATCTCCGGTACAGTTGGCGTCGTGCCGGAGAAGTTCGCGGATACTTCGGACATGGTCATTTACCCTGGGGGCGGCTATCTGGTCGGGGTGAGAGGATTCGAACCTCCGACTCCTGCGTCCCGAACGCAGTACTCTACCAGGCTGAGCTACACCCCGTTTTCAACCCCTCCCCAGCCCTCCCCTTGTCAGGGGAGAGAGCCGCCATCTCCTCCCCTGACAAGGGGAGGCCGGGAGGGGTTTGGTTTTACCTTAAAATTGCCGCGTCGCGGCAAAGTGTGCCAATTCTAGCAAACATTGCTTGTATTTTGAACCCGCAAGGGAAACGATGGCCGCGCACGCCAGTTCCGCTTCGCGCAGGGCCTGCTGCCGGGTGAAATCCAGCGCGCCGGTGTCGTGAATAATCTGCAGCACTTCGGCAAACTTTCCAACATCACCCTGCTCAATCGCGCCGCGCACCACGGCGGCCTGTTCCGGCGTGCCGTGCTGCATCGCGTAGATCAGCGGCAACGTGGGCTTGCCTTCGGCGAGGTCGTCGCCGAGATGTTTGCCGGTTTGCTGCTCGTCGGCGGAATAGTCGAGCACATCGTCGAGCAATTGAAAGGCGGTGCCGAGGTGCATGCCGTACCTGGCCGCGGCTTCTTCATTCGCGGCAGTAGCGCTGCCCAGGATCGCGCCGAGACGCATCGCCGCCTCGAACAGCTTGGCGGTCTTGCAATGAATCACGTGCATGTAGTTGGCGGCATCCACATCCGCATCGTGGCAATTGAGCAACTGCAACACTTCGCCTTCGGCGATGGTGTTGGTGGCGTCGGCCAGCGTCTGCATCACGCGCATCTCGCCCACTTCGACCATCATCTGGAAGGCGCGCGAATACAGGAAGTCGCCGACCAGCACGCTGGCGGAATTGCCGAACAGCGCATTGGCCGTCTCGCGTCCACGGCGCAATGCGGATTCGTCCACCACATCGTCGTGCAGCAGCGTGGCGGTATGAATGAACTCCACCACCGCCGCCAGATCGTGATGCTGTTTTCCGCTATAACCGAAAGCCTCGGCAGACAGCACCACCAATGCCGGGCGCAGCCGCTTGCCGCCGCTGTTGATGATGTATTCGCCGACCTGATTGACCAGCAGCACTTCCGAGCGCAGCCGCGTGCGTATCACCTGATCCACCGCAGCCATGTCCGCTGCGAGCAGTTGCTTGAGGTTTTCTATAGACACTTTCTATCCTGAATAGTGGGGGCACGGCGTGCCCCCCACTGCGCCTGGCAGCCTGACAGGCGCATCGAGCGCGAAAATTTCGCGGCGGGCATTGTCGCACAAATTTTTATCCCGGCTCCACTGCCCGGTTTTTCCGCCACAAATATATCCCGATCAGCATACCCAGCACACTCAGTGCCACCACATAGTGCGCCGGAGCCGAAGGATCGAGCGGCAGCAGCATGCTCACCACGACCGGCGTGAGCCCGCCAAACACCGCATAGGCCACGTTGTAGGAAAATGACAACCCGGAAAAACGCACCACTGGCGGAAACGACTGGACGGCAACGCTCGGCACCACGCCGATCACGCCGACAAAGAAACCGCACAGGGCATACAACCCGTTGATGTTTTGCGGTGCGACAGCCATCTGCTGATAGAACAGCGCCGAGGTGACGCCCAGCATCGCACAACCGGCCACCAGTACCCGTCCCGCGCCGTAACGATCGGCCAGCGCGCCGAATACCACGCATCCCAGACTCAGGAACAAGGTCGCGATGCTGTTCGCCTGCAAGGCAATGGCGGCGGAAATGCCGTAGAGCTTCTGCACCAGCATCGGGGTCATCAAGATCATCACCACGACCGCTGCGGACAGCAGCCAGGTCATCAGCATCGTCAGGATCACGGCGGGACGATGCTCGCGTATCACCGTTTTCAATGGCAACTCGTCCGCCAGCATTTGCCGCTCCTGCATCTCCCTGAACACCGGCGTTTCGTGCAGCCACTGGCGCAACCAGACGGACACCAGGCCAAAAATTCCGCCGATGATGAACGGCACGCGCCAGCCTTCGGTGAGCAATTCAGCGGGTGCATACAGCTTGTTGATTGCGGTCGCCACCAGCGAACCGAGCAGGATTCCGCCGGTCAGCCCGGCGGTCAGCGTGCCGCAGGCGAAGCCGACATGGCGCTGCGGCACATGTTCGGAAACGAACACCCAGGCACCCGGCACCTCGCCGCCGATCGCCGCGCCCTGCAGCACGCGCAAGGCGAGCAACAACAGCGGGGCCCAGATGCCGATCACGGCATAGGTAGGCAACAAACCGATCGCCAATGTCGGCACGGCCATCAGCAGGATACTCAGCATGAACATCCTTTTGCGCCCCAGCAGATCGCCGAAGTGTGCCATCACGATGCCGCCCAGCGGGCGCGCCAGGTAACCTGCCGCAAAAATGCCGAAGGTCTGCAACTGGCGCAACCAGTCCGGCATATCCGGCGGAAAGAATAACTGCCCAATCACCACCGCGAAGAACACGAAAATGATGAAATCGTAAAACTCCAGTGCCCCGCCCAACGCGGCTAACACCAGCGTCCGGTAATCACTGCGACTCAGCGTAGGCATATATTTTGCTCCTCGATAACTCTATCACTGCGCAGAGTGTATGTGATGCGGGCGATTAGGGCCAGCACCCGACCATACGGCAAGGGCTCTGCAACAACAGGTCAGGCAATGAGACCAAGGCGGCGGTAAACCGGAATGTATGCAGGCATAAATAAGAAAACTTCGGGTTGATTTCGACACCGCATCGCCAGGCGCTTCGGACACACATAAATATTTGCGCAACACCCTATTTTTAGGGATAATGCCGCCCCTTATGCAACACCCGAGTGCGTACACCCGCCGCACTAAACTACTCGCAAGGAAAGAAAATGAAAGCAGATATCCACCCAAAATACCAGGAACTCACCGTAACGTGCAGTTGCGGCAACAGCTTCAAGACCAAGTCCGTGATGGGCAAGCCAGTGCTGAACGTCGAAGTTTGCTCCGAATGCCACCCGTTCTACACCGGTACGCAAAAGATCGTGGATACCGCCGGACGTATCGACAAATTCCGTCAGAAATACGGCACCAAGGCAGCAGCGTAACGAATCTTCGCGCAGCCGTTCCATAAAAAGGCAGCGTTTGCTGCCTTTTTTATTTGTGGCAACAATGCCTGAGCAACTTGGGATGTCTCTAAAAATTCAGAGTTTTCCCAAATGCAAGGCGCGGGAGAAATTTTAGTTCCGGCATAACCTGAAGGTTAGCCTACACTGAAACTTCGTTTTGCAGCGCCGCATATGTGCTTATATGCAAGCAAGAAATTTTTCCCACAACACAGCAGTTGGGATGAAATCTGGATTTTTACGCATGTACTTTATAAAACCCACCGACCCCAATCCCATCACACCCGCCAAAGCGGTGCTGCTCGGAATGCTATGCCTGACCTGGCTGGGCACAGGACTGGTCGGCCACGATCCCTGGAAGCCGGATGAGGCGTACAGCTTCGGGCTGATTTATTCGATTCTGCAAAGCGGCGATTGGCTGGTGCCGGCCATCGCGGGCGAGCCCTTTATGGACAAGCCGCCGCTGTACTATTGGACTGCCGCGCTGTTCGCCAGGCTGTTTTCGCCGCTGCTGCCGCTGCACGACGGCGCGCGGCTCGCCAGCGGTTTCTTCTCCACGCTGACGCTGCTGTTCATCGGCCTCGCGAGCCGCAAACTGTATGGCGAAAATCGCGGCTGGGCGGCAGTCATCATCCTGATCGGCTGCATCGGCATGCTGGTGCACTCCCACGAGATGATTACCGACCTCGCGCTGCTGACCGGCTATGCGATGATGCTCTACGGCTTCACGCTGAGCCAGGAACGCCACGTTCGCGCCGGGCTGCTGATCGGCACGGGTGTCGGTATCGGCTTCATGTCCAAGGGATTCATCTCGCCGGTTTTGTTCACGCTGACGGCTGCGCTGTTGCCCGCGCTGTTCGGTAAATGGCGGGTGAAGAACTATTTTCTCAGCCTGGGCGTTGCAGTCCTGTCGGCCTTGCCGTGGCTGACCGTCTGGCCGCTGCTGCTGTATCTGCGCTCCCCGCAGTTGTTCGCCGACTGGGCATGGACGCACAACATCGGCAACTGGCTGGAGTATGCGAAACACGGGCCCAGCAATGAATCGTTCTACTACCTGAAGAACCTGCCCTGGCTGGCATGGCCTGCCCTGCCGCTGGCGGTCTGGGTCGTGTGGCAATCACGCAAGCGGCTGGCGCAACGCGATGATCTGCAGTTGCCGCTGGTCAGTTTTGCGGTAATGCTGGTCACACTCAGCTTTGTGCCGAACATCCGGGAAGTGTTCGCGATGCCGATGTTGCTGCCGATAACATTGCTGGCGGCGGCCTCGCTGTCCGCGCTGAAACGCGGCGCGGCCAATGCGCTGGACTGGTTCGGGCTGATGACTTTCGCGCTGCTCGCGATCATGCTGTGGTGGGGGTGGGGAGGCTTGCTGCTGAACAACAACGCCAAGATCACGCAGTTACTGAAGGAGTTTCAGCCGGGATTCGAGCCATCGGTGCAAACCGCTCCTTTCGTCATCGCCATCGCCGCGACCGTATTATGGCTGGTGGTGGTATGGCGCGTCGGCCGTTCGATGCGCCGCTCCGTGGTGAATTGGGCTGCCGGCATCACGCTGATCTGGCTGCTGGCGATGACGCTGTGGCTGCCCTGGCTGGACAGCGGCAAGAGCTACCGCAGCATGGTCGTCTCGATGAAGAAGAAGTTGCCGGAACAATACCAGTGCATCAAGCGCACCCAGCTGGACGACAACCAGCGCGCCATGCTGCATTATTTCGGCAACATCGTTACAAAAACCGACCCAAAAAACCGCTGCGATCTGTACCTGATCCAGGGTAGCCAATTACCCAAGGCGCTATTCGACAAAAAGCGCTGGGAAAAAATCTGGGAAGGCCGCCGCAAGGACGACCAGAACGAACACTTCCGGCTGTATCGGCGGGTTGACAAGTAATCAGCCATTTGCATGCAGGGCGGGTTACACCCGCCGTAATCCAAAGGATGCCGTGCAACCATGGCGGGTGTGACCCGCCCTGCGTACGCTTAAGGGCACCTCGAAAAATTCAAAGTTCGCCCAAATGCAAGGCGCGAAAAAAATTTCGCCGCGCCGCATATGTTTGATATGTAAGCAAGAATTTTTTTCCGCAACGCAGCATAACCAGCGACTTGGCTGTCGTCTTTTGACAGCTTAGTCGAATGGCTAGTAGTTACATCAGTTGGGAAGGAATTTGGATTTTTAGAGGTGCCCTTAACAAAATTTCATTAAATTCGATCATGCAAGGGTACGTGGAACACACCCTTGCTGCCTATAAAATTTGCGCCGCTTCCTCGAACGGCAGGCGCGGATTGCGCGGGTACAGCTTGCTGCTGTCACCGTAGCCGAGATTGATCACGAAGTTGGATTTGACCCTGGTGCCCGCAAAAAACTCCTGGTCCACTTTTTCATTGTCGAAGCCTGACATCGGCCCCGCATCGAGTCCGAGTGCACGCGCGGCAATCAGCAGATAGGCGCCTTGCAGCGTGCCATTGCGGAACGCGGTCGTGGCTATCAGCGGCTGGTTGCCGACGTACCACGAACGCGCGTCGGTCTGGGGGAACAGCCTCGGCAGCTTTTCGTAAAACTCGAGGTCGTAGCCGACGATGACAGTCACCGGCGCGGTGCGGGTCTTTTCGACGTTGTCCGGCGCCATCGCCGGCAGCAAACGCTGCTTCGCCTCCGCGCTGCGCACGAACACGAAGCGCCCCGGACAACCGTTGGCGCTGGTCGGCGCCCATTTCATCAGGTCGTAGATCTGGTGCAGCAGCGCGTCGCTGACCGGCTTGTCCAGCCAGTTGCTGTGGGTGTGCGCTTCACGGAAGATGAGGTCCAGGCTACGGTCGTCGAGTTGCATGGGTTTTCCCTTTGTTGTTTGTATTCGGTTACAGCACTACACCAATCCGGCAGCATCGTCGGTTCGTATTTCGTAGGGTGCGTTTCACGCACCAAAATCATTGGTGCATGGAATGCACCCTACCTTGCTCAACAATCAAACAACAATCAAAACCAACACCGCCGGGGGTAGCCCGGCAGCTAGTCACTTTCTTTTGCTTCGCCAAAAAGAAAGTAACCCAAGAAAAGGCGACCCCGGTTTGCCGCCCCTGCGGGGTTCCCTCGATCAGCCGCAAACGAGCGGGGCTGCGCAACTCGCACGATCCGCTACGCGGCCACGTGCTCAGACAGTGCTCGCCCAACCCCACCGCTCGTTCGCGTCTGATCGAGGCGGCGCACAGGGGATGGAAAAGCGAAAAACCAAAACCTTAAAATCGTAGGGTGGGCTCTGCCCACCATGTCGGGCAAAGCCCGACCTACAAAAAGTTCGTGCGCGTTGCGCACACAAAACCGCTTTGCCTTTTCCCCTGTGCGCCGCCGAGTAGCGGAGGCGGGTCAGGGGATTTCGGCGAGGACTGTTTGAGCACGAAGTGCGAGTTCCGCAGCCGCCTGACCAGTCGAGCAACGCAGGGAACCGTGAAGCGGCGGCAAACCGGGGGCGATTTCTTTTGGTTACTTTTCTTGGCAAGACAAGAAAAGTGACTAGCTGCCGGGCTACCCCCGGCGGTTTTGTATTTATGCGACACAATGCCCGTTAGTTATTGCACTGCGCTAGCTTCGACATCTTCGAGCCACCACAATATTGAGTCGGCGAAATGTGCGAGAGAGAAGCTGAGAGTCCACTTTGCTTTGTCTTGAGCTACACCAGTAAGGATTGTTAACGGCCTCTGTTGCTCTTCTTTGAACTGCCTAACCACTGAATCAGCATGAATAATCTTGTCGCATGCATCCTTGAGCGTCAAATGACTTTCTGCCGTACCTTTGCGCTCCTGTTCGTAGGCGCAAACGTGCGCCAAATAACTCTCAGTTCCTTCATGCGGTACACCTTGATAAAACTTGGTGCGCAGTGCGATAGCCAAGGCGAGCATCTTAGAAGTTAGAAGTTCATCGTATGTTGTCCTTGTCAATCCTCGCGAATCATTATGAACGGGAAATAACAAGAGATCATAGGCAGACAGGTCAAGAGCATGACATTCAATCGCAAGAGCCCGAACAGCTTGGAAGGATACTGCATGCTGTCCCCTAAGTTCCATGAAGAACCTACCGCAACTTCGGTGTCCCACACACCACATCCGCACACTGTCCCCGATGCCTCAGCGCATGGTCAATCAGCACCAGCGCGACCATCGCCTCTGCGATCGGCGTGGCGCGGATGCCGACGCAGGGGTCGTGGCGGCCTTCGGTGGAAACCATCGCGGCGTTGCCGGCCTTGTCGATCGAGCGGCGCGGGATGCGAATGCTGGAGGTGGGTTTGACGGCGTAGTGCGCGACGATGTCCTGCCCGGTAGAGATGCCGCCGAGGATGCCGCCGGCATTGTTCGACAGGAATCCCTGCGGCGTGAGTTCGTCGCCGTGTTCGCTGCCTTTCTGCGTGACGCAATTGAAGCCCGCGCCGATCTCGACGCCCTTCACCGCGTTGATGCCCATCAGCGCGTAGGCGATTTCGGCATCGAGGCGGTCGAACACCGGCTCGCCCCAGCCGACCGGGACGTTGTGCGCCACCACCGCGAGCTTCGCGCCGATGGAATCGCCGGACTTGCGCAGCGCATCCATGTAGTCTTCCAGCGACTGCACCACGCCGGCATCCGGCGCGAAGAACGGGTTGTTGTTCACGTCGTTCCAGCTCTTGAAGGGAATGGTTATTTCGCCGAGTTGCGCCAGATAGCCGCGCACCGTCACACCGTAGCGTTCGTTCAGCCACTTCTTCGCAATCGCTCCGGCCGCGACGCGTCCCGCCGTTTCGCGCGCCGACGCGCGGCCGCCGCCGCGATAGTCGCGGATGCCATATTTCTGCCAGTAGGTGTAGTCGGCGTGGCCGGGGCGGAAGGTTTCGGCGATGCTGCCGTAGTCCTTGCTGCGCTGGTCTTCGTTGCGGATCAGCAGCGCAATCGGTGTGCCGGTGGTCTTGCCTTCGAACACGCCGGAGAGGATTTCCACGGTGTCCGATTCGCGCCGCTGCGTGACGTGGCGCGAGGTGCCGGGCTTGCGCCGGTCGAGATCATGCTGGATGTCGGCTTCGCCTAACGCCAGCCCCGGCGGGCAGCCATCCACGATGCAGCCGATCGCCGCGCCGTGCGATTCGCCGAACGAAGTCACCGTGAACAACGTGCCGAAGGTATTTCCAGACATAGACTATCCAGTCGAAAAGATGCGCAAATGTGGCGCGCAGTTTAACATAGACACCAGACCCATTTGATAAGCGAGTCCCTCCATGAAAGCCATCCTGATGACCGCCGCCGGCAGCCCCGATATGCTGGCCATGTTCACTGTTGATAAACCGGAACTGTCCTCGCCGCACCATCTGCGCGTAAAACTCACTGCTGCCGGGGTGAACCCGATCGACACCAAACTGCGCGCCAAGCCCATTTATTATCCCGACAAGCTGCCCGCGATACTCGGTTGCGACGGCGCAGGAATCGTGGAAAAAGCCGGCAGCGCAGTGACGCGCTTCAAGGAGGGTGACGCGGTATTTTTCTGCAATGGCGGGCTGGGGGGAAATCTGGGCGACGAGCCGGGGTGCTACGCCGAATACACTACGGTGCATGAAGAGTACTGCGCCGCTAGCCCGGCCAACCTGGGTTTGCAGGACAGCGCCGCAATGCCGCTGGTGCTGATCGCGGCGTGGGAAGCCCTGATCGAGCGCGCCAATTTGCAGGCGGGACAAACCATTCTGATCCATGGCGGCGCCGGCGGCGTGGGACATATAGCGGTGCAGCTTGCCAGACATCTGGGCGCGCGTGTTGCCGTCACGGTCAGCGACGACAAAAAAGAAGGGCTGGCGCAAGGCCTCGAAGCAGAAAAGATCATCCGCTACAAAGAGGAGGAATTCGTGCAGGACGTAGTGGAATGGGCGGGCGGAAAAGGTGTCGACGTGGTGCTCGACACGATAGGCGGCGAGGTTTTCAAGCGATCTTTGAATGCCGCGCGCATCGGTGGAAAAGTGGTCACCCTGCTCGCCACGCCGCTTGATGCCGAAGACGTACAACAGGCGCGGCTGCGCAATCTTTCACTATGCTATGAACTGATGCTTACCCCGCAACTGATGAAGCTGCACGACGAACGCATCCGCCAGCGCAGGATCCTCGAACAAGGCGCGCAGCTTGTCGAGGCAGGCGAGCTCGGGGTGCTGGTCTCCTATGCGCTGCCGCTGGAGCAGGCGAGCGAAGCCCACCGCATTATCGAACAGGGCGGTGTGTCCGGAAAAATCATATTGACGATAAGCTGATTTGCCCGGGGAAATTTTAAAACCGCCGACGAGTATTTGTAGCTAAGCGCAGTTGTAGGAGCGCAATTTATTGCGCGATGAGATTTCCGCAACATCCAATCGCGCAATAAATTGCGCTCCTACAAAACCGCGTTCAAGCGCGTAGGTTACACCTTGTATCAGGTTTACCATTCGCGGAAGGAAAAGCCCAGTCCGATCGTCGTTTGGCGGTGGTTATAGTCGATCAGGCTCTCGCCATAACCGGAAGTGATCTGCAGGTGCACGCGCGCAGCATTGCCGAATTTTGCCGGTGTTGCCCAATCAATCTGAACGAAGCTGCGGTTATGCTTGCCGCTCAAATTGTTACGCAGCAAAATGGCCACTGCCTGTGATTTATCAATAGGCTCCCAGCGTGCCACCAGATCGGCTCTCCCG
Organism: Gallionellales bacterium RIFCSPLOWO2_02_FULL_57_47; assembly: GCA_001801175.1. Classification (GTDB taxonomy): domain Bacteria; phylum Pseudomonadota; class Gammaproteobacteria; order Burkholderiales; family Gallionellaceae; genus Gallionella. Next base: position 17,345 of record MGWZ01000033.1, read on the forward strand.
ACATAGTCGGTAATATCGGGATTGTCGTCTTTTGCCGGATTCTCGGAAATTCGCCGCCACCCGCGCGCCAGAAAGGACGTGGTGTTGTTCCATTCCCAGCCTCCCTGCAGGTAAAGCCGGTTCCAGCTGCGCGACTCCGGAAGCGGGCGGCCATTCGACTGGTGCATCCAGCCGAAATTGACGAGTTTCAATCCGGACGAGTTGCCTGTACCCAGGGTTGCGATCAACTCCGGTTCATAATTCGTTTCGCGGAACGGTGAAGAGTTTCGCGTATTGAATATCTGCCAGTTGGATTGCTGCGAGTAAGCCACCCACATACGAAAAGTCTTGATGCCCAGAAAATCGATCTGCTGCTGGCTGCCGATATCCGCCTTGAAACTCAATTGAAATTTGGTCTCCGCCGCATACTGATCATTTGGCGTAAGGGCGTTATGGTCGGCGAGCGGTGAACCGGGGAGGGTGTTTGGACTGTTGGTCCTCCTCACGATCAGATAATTTTGCCGATACGGTTGCAGCCGCCCCAGCTTGCTCGGGTCTAGATTGGACAGGTCGTCCAGATTCCACGCCCTGGTAAAGTACGAACGCTCGGCGCTACGGTTCGGAACAGCATCGGTGGGCATGGCGGGAGTTGCACTTGCTTCAGCCTCTTCATCCGGAATGGTGTTTTCCGGGGATAACGGCGCGAATGAAGGTTCGGTAGCCGCCACCCCGTCATAGCATTTCAGACGCTTAATCTCGCTGTCGGGAAATTTCTGCGCACACTGCAAAAACGTCTCGCTGCCGGCATGGGCTGCGGGGACAATTGCGACGCACAAAGCTGCGCTGAGCGCGGCGGTGCGCATCGAAAAAGTCTGGCTGTATTTTGTTGCGCTAATTCGCAGAAACACTTCTGTAAACCCGGTTTTCATATTGTTTACTCAGCAGTCAGAAATTAAAGCTACAAAAAATTGATATTCATGTGTAGGAGCCCGATTTATCGGGCGATTTCAAGATTGGCTATCGCCCGATAAATCGGGCTCCTGCAACGACGTTTTGGCTTAAGCAATGATTTCGACTATTTGTACATGTGTCGCCTAACTGACTGCTGTGTAATTCTGGCGCATCGAAACACGCCACACCCGGCAATGCTCTATTTCAGCCAACCCTTTCGCCAGAATACCCAGAGCGGCACCGCGACGGATAAGGCCATCAAAGACAACGCAAAGGGATAGCCGTTGGCCCATTCCAGCTCCGGCATGTGCCTGAAATTCATCCCGTAGACTGAGGCGACCAGCGTGGGCGGCAGCAGCGCCACCGCCGCCACCGAGAACAGGCGCACAATCTTGTTCTGGTTGATATTGATGAAACCGACCGTGGTATTCATCAGGAAGTTGATCTTGTCGAACAGGAATGCGGTGTGCCCGTCCAGCGAATCGATGTCCTGCATGATCTGCCGCGCCTCCTCCATCTGATCCGTGGTGAGCAATTTGCTGCGCATCAGGAACGAAACCGCACGGCGCGTATCCATCAAATTGCGGCGGATGCGTCCGTTCAGGTGCTCCGCATGGGCGATGCTGGCCAGCACCATGGCGGCGTCTTTATCGCTGAGCGTGTTGTTGAGCACCGTGCCGCTGGTTCCGCCGAGATCGGCGTAAGTCTCTTCCAGCGCATCGGCGGAAAACTCCACATCCGAGCCGTACAGGTCGATCAGCACATCGTGGCAATCCGTAACAAGATCGGGCTGCACATGAGAACGCATGCGAAAGCGCTGGAACACCGGCAAGTCTTCATCATGCACGCTGAACAGCACGTTATTGGCCAGCACGAAGGCAACGATCACGCTGCGCGAACCGCTTTCCTTGCCGAGCAGGAAATCCGAACGCAAATGCAGCTCGTCGTCTTCCTCGTAGAACCGCGCGCTCGCTTCGATGTCGCGCAGATGCTCGGGCTGCGGCAGGATGATCGAAAAAGCCTTGTCCACCCATTCGCGCTCGTCTTCGCCGGGTGCGATGACATCCACCCAGATCGGCTTGCGCACCGCGATTTCCTCGGGTTGTATCCTGACCAGCCGTCCCTTATCCAGCGTATAAATATTGAACATGCATGCGTTCCTGTTGTTTGATGGGGGCGATTATCCGCCAGAAGCAGAATGGCTCAAAGGGAAACGAGCCAGCACACGATAACCCTCCAGCCCGTCCTGATGCGCGGATTGCACCAGCGCGAAATCCCTGATCTGCCAGCATACCGGCTGCATCGCTGGCAATGACGCATCGGTCCATCGGGCGTTGCGCAACAGCGTGACATGCGGCTTATGTTCACGCTGGTCGAACTTGAAACGATGTCTGGTCAGGCGCTGCCCCAGCGCATCAACCAGTTGCATCAGTTGCTGCGGCACATGGCGGGGTGCGGCATACACGATGTGATTGTGCCCCCAGTAGTGCGCCTCATCAAAACTCAACTCGAAACCTTCCGCTCCGACTTCCTGAGCGGCAAGTTGCAGCGCTTCAAGCCTGGCCTGCTCGATCCTGCCGATGAATACCAGCGTGGCATGCAACGTTTCGCCGAGCATCGCGCGTCCACCGCACAGGCGTTTCAGCGGCGCCTGCCACGCGGCCAGTTTGTTGCGCCCGGCTGCTTCTGGCCACAAGGCGAAGAATACCCGCGCGGTCGGGTTGTCGGATGTACGATGCATAGTAGTCAGCATTTTATCCGCATCAGCGACGCACTGCATTGGGGTAAAATGTGCATCTTGTCGAACCAGGGCAGACCATGACTGCACGCTTAAGAGAGATACCCTATAACTACACCTCGTTTTCCGACCGCGAGATCGTCTTGCGCATTCTCGGCGATGAGGCATGGGACATCATCAACACGCTGCGCGAAGAACGCCGCACCGGACGCTCGGCGCAAATGCTTTATGAGGTGCTGGGCGACATCTGGGTACTGACACGCAATCCGTATCTGCAGGACGACCTGCTCGCCAACCGCAAGCGCCGCGCAGCGCTGATCGGCGCATTGCATCACCGCCTGAATGACATCGAGGCACGCCGCCAGGACAACCAAAAGGTAAAGCGCCTGCTCGAGCTCACCGCGGCGGCGGTCGATCAATTCGCCGCCGAATTCGAACAAACCCTGCAACTGCGCAAACGCGTCCTGCGCGTACTGAGCCGCATCACGCGCCGCGACAACATCCAGTTCGACGGCCTGGCGCGCGTCTCGCATGTGACCGACGCCACCGACTGGCGCGTGGAATATCCGTTCGTGGTGCTGCATCCCGACACGGAAGCTGAAATCGCCGCTCTGGTGCGCGCGTGCATCGAACTCAAGCTGACCATCATTCCGCGCGGCGGCGGCACCGGCTACACCGGTGGCGCAGTGCCGCTGGATAAATTTTCCGCGGTAATCAACACCGAGAAACTCGACCGGATTTCACCCGTTGAGCACCTGGTCCTGCCCGGCCTCAGCGAGACGTATGCCACCATCCATTGCGGCGCGGGCGTGGTGACGCGCCGCGTGATGGAAGCAGCGGACAACAGCAATCTGGTGTTTGCGGTCGATCCCACTTCGGCAGATGCATCGTGTATCGGCGGCAACATATCGATGAATGCCGGCGGCAAAAAGGCGGTGCTGTGGGGTACCGCGCTGGACAACCTCGCTTCCTGGCGCATGGTCACGCCGGATGGCTTGTGGATGGAAGTCGAACGCATCGGCCATAACCTCGGCAAAATCCACGATACCGCCAGCGCGACTTTTCGCATCAGCCGCTTCGAGGCGGACGGCACGACACCGCACGGCGAACCAGAGATGTTGAACATCCCCGGCAGTGCATTCCGCAAGGCCGGGTTGGGCAAGGACGTCACCGATAAGTTTCTGTCCGGTCTGCCCGGCATCCAGAAAGAGGGCTGCGATGGCATCATCACCTCGGCGCGCTTTATTCTGCACCATGCCCATGCGCATACCCGCACCGTATGCCTGGAGTTTTTCGGGCAAGTGCGCGAAGCGGTTCCCGCTATCGTTGAAATCAAATCCTATATGGATGCGCATCCCACTGCGCTGTTGGCGGGACTGGAACATCTCGACGAACGCTACCTCAAGGCAGTGGGTTATGCCACCAAAGCCAGACGCGGCATCCGCCCGAAGATGCTGCTGATCGCCGATGTGGTGAGCGATGACGCGGATGCTGCGGCACAGGCTGCATCGGAAATCGTGCGCCTCGCCAACCTTCGCAGCGGCGAGGGCTTCATCGCGGTATCCCCCGAGGCGCGCAAGAAATTCTGGCTGGATCGCGCGCGCACCGCCGCGATCGCCAAGCACACCAACGCCTTCAAGGTCAACGAAGACGTGGTGATCCCGCTGCCGCGCATGGGCGATTATTGCGACGGCATCGAGCGCATCAACATCGAGTTGTCGCTGAAAAACAAGCTCAAGCTGCTCGGCGCGCTGGACGAATTTTTTGCCGGCGAATTGCCGCTCTATTACCAGGACGACGCGCAACTTGGCGACACCGAACTGCTCGGCAACCGCCCGCAGGCAGCGCAACAGGTGCTCGCCGAAGTGCGCACTCGCTGGCAGTGGCTGCTGGATAATCTCGACGGAGCTTGTAGCGAGTTGCTGGTAGCTGGCAGCCAAGCTACAGACTCCGACTACCAGCTACCAGCTACCGGCTCATCAGTCTTCCACGTACTGCAAGATCACACCGTCACCGCCTCTTGGAAACGCGAGGTACGCGATCCGCTGCGCCAGATTTTCAGCGGCAGCACTTACCAGCCCATTCTCGACCAGTGCAATACAATTCATCAACAGGTGCTGAAAAGCCGCGTGTTCGTCGCATTGCACATGCACGCCGGCGACGGCAACGTGCACACCAACATCCCGGTCAACTCCGACGATTACGCCATGCTGCAGCAGGCCTACCGCGCGGTTGATCGCATCATGCGGCTGGCGAAGGACCTGGGCGGGGTAATTTCCGGCGAACACGGCATCGGCATTACCAAATTCGATTATCTCGAACCGGAGGAGATCGCAGCTTTCACCGACTACAAGCAGCGCATCGACCCGGAAGGCCGCTTCAACCGGGGCAAGCTGCTCAAGGGCAGCAACCTGGAACGCGCTTACACCCCCAGCTTTAATTTGATGGAGCTGGAAAGCCTGATTCTGGAAAAGAGCGAGCTGGGCGAAATCTCCGATTCGATCAAGGATTGTCTGCGTTGCGGCAAATGCAAGCCGGTGTGCAACACCCACGTGCCGCGCGCCAACCTGCTGTATTCGCCGCGCAACAAGATTCTCGCCGCCTCGCTGCTGATCGAGGCGTTCCTGTACGAGGAGCAGACGCGGCGCGGCGTCTCCATCCAGCATTTCGCCGAATTCGGCGATGTCGCCGACCACTGCACGATATGCCACAAGTGCAAGAACCCCTGCCCGGTGGATATCGACTTCGGCGATGTATCGGTCGCAATGCGCAATTTCCTGCGCAAACAGGGCAAGAAAAAATTCAACCCGGTGACCGCCGCTTCGATGCTGTTTCTCAACGCGACTGACCCGGCCACCATCAAGCTGATACGCAAGGTGATGATCGAGCTGGGCTACAAGGCGCAGCGTACCGGCTACCAAGTCGCCAAACGTTTTGGCTTGTTCAGGGCGCAGACTAAACGACCGCCTGCGACCGTCGGCGGTGCTCCGCTGGTTTGGCCGCTCGGCCACGCACGGGTAATCCACTTCATCAACAAGCCGATGCCGGGCAACCTGCCCAGGAAAACCTCGCGCGCGCTGCTCGATATCGAGGACAGAAGCATTGTGCCGATCATCCGCAACCCGAATAAATTGAATGAAGACTCCGAGGCGGTGTTCTACTTCCCCGGCTGCGGGTCGGAACGGCTGTTCGGCCAGGTGGGGCTGGCAACGCAGGCGATGCTGTACGAGATCGGCGCGATCACCGTGCTGCCGCCCGGCTACCTGTGCTGCGGCTACCCGCAGAATGCCTCGGGGCAGGCCGACAAGGCCAACCAGATCAGCACCGACAACCGCGTGCTGTTCCATCGCGTGGCGAACACGCTGAATTATCTCGACATCAAGACGGTGATCGTGTCGTGCGGCACCTGCATGGATCAATTGCTGAAATACCAGTTCGAGAAAATTTTCCCCGGCTGCCGCCTGCTCGACATTCACGAATACCTGCTGGAAAAGGGCGTTACCCTTGCCAGCAAGGGTGACGCCCTTTCGGCGGAGGCTAACATGAGCGAAGCGAATGTTAAGCTCAGCGGCCAGAGCCAAACAGGGGTGAAGCCGGTGACGCCCACCGGAGTGCGCTACATGTACCACGACCCATGCCACTCGCCGATGAAGACCTACCCGCCGCTCAAGGTGGCAAGTGAGTTGATGGGGGTTGACGTGCCGCTTAACGATCGTTGCTGCGGCGAAGCAGGCAGCTTTGGCGTGGCGCTGCCGCACATCGCCACACAGGTGCGCTTCCGCAAGGAAGAAGAAATGCGCAAGGGTGCAGACGCACTGCGTGCCGATGGCTTTGCCGGCGAAGTCAAAATTCTCACTTCCTGCCCGGCCTGTCATCAGGGCCTGTCACGCTATAACGATGACAGCGGCACCACATCTGAATACATCGTGATCGAGATGGCCAGGCATCTGCTCGGCGAGGACTGGTTGCAGGACTATGTTGCCAAAGCCAATAACGGCGGGATAGAGCGGGTATTGCTTTAGGATGAGGGACGGGATGCAGCGGACGCAGGGCGGGTCACACCCGCCGTGGTTGCCCGGCATCCGACGGGTAATGGCGGGTTGGCTTTGCATAGCCATTCGGCTAAGCCTGCAAAAAACGCAGGCAAGCCGCTGGTTAACCCGCCCTACGCATCTTTGTTTTCAAATGCGCATAATGCCGGGTGCGGGATTGATTACGTTTGAGTCCGCCTGGTATCAGCTTGAAGCACGTTTTGTCGAAAACACCAGAGAAAAAACACTGCCCTTCCCTTCTTCACTCAGCACCTCAAGTTTGGCCTGGTGACGCATCGCGATGTATTTGACGATCGCAAGACCCAGGCCAGTGCCTCCCGTTTCGCGCGAGCGGCTGCGGTCCACCCGGTAGAAACGTTCGGTCAGGCGCGGAATGTGCTGTGGGGCAATGCCGATGCCGCTGTCCTGCACCGAGTAAACCAGATGTTCGTCGCGCTCGAACCAGCGCAAGCTGATAACCCCCTTGTCCGGCGTGTAGCGGATGGCATTGCTGAGCAGATTGCCAAACGCGCTGCGCAATTCATCGTGGCTTCCAAGCAGGTCGGATGTGCTGGTTATTTCCAGGCGCAACGTGTGTCGCCCGCCGCTTAGCGATTGGCCGTCCTGGTAAACCTCGTTGAGCAGCGCACGCATGTCAACCAGCTCCTCATGCAATGGGCTTTGCTCATTTTCCAGGCGCGACAGGGTCAATAAATCCGCCACCAGATTGGCCATGCGCCGCGTTTGCTCTGCCATCAGCTGCAAAGCCCGGCGCGCGCTTTCCTGGCCAAGATCGGGCATGTCGAGCAGATTTTCAACATAACCGTTTACCACCGTCAGTGGCGTGCGCAACTCGTGCGAAACATTTGCGACAAAGTCGCGGCGTATGGTTTCGATACGCTTGAATTGCGTGATATCGCGGCTGATCAATAGCCGTTTTTCATCACCATACGGAATCAATTTGATCGACAGCGTCATTTCATCATGGCGCGCCGGCACCATCAGCAACGGCTCGCTGAAATCACCCTCATGCAGGTAATCAATAAACTCGGGCTGGCGCACCAGATAGGTGATGTCCTGCATGATGTCGTGCTCGACATCAAGATTGAAATGCTGCCGGGCAAGCGTGTTGAACCACTCGATGCGATGGGCTTCGTTAAGAATCACCACGCCCTCAGGCAACGCGGCGGTAGCCTGTTCGATATGATGCAATTCGGCAGCCAGGTCCTGTTTTGTCTGGTTATGCTGCTTGACCATTTTGTATAGCCGGGAAAACACCTCATCCCAGATACCGGATGCCTCCGGCATGGTTTCAGGCCGGGCATCGTTCAGCCATTGCCCCAGCTTGTAAAGCTGCCTGCCGTGGCGCGCCATCACAATCAGCATGGCCAGCAGCATGAACAGCAGGGCGAAAGTGGCCGAAAACAAGCCCCATAGCAGCAACGCAAACAACGTGCTGAGTACGACAGGGATGCTCAACCGAAACAGGAAATCCTGCAAAACAACGCTCCTTGAAGATACGACTGAAATGGGTTTACTATTAAATTCGCGCCTGATCAATTGCAGAAAAACGATAACCGCTACCGCGCACGGTCTGGATCAGCTTATCCATTCCGGCCGGCTCCAGCGCCGCGCGCAAACGGCGAATATGCACATCCACCGTTCGTTCCTCGACGAACACCTGGGTGCCCCACACCTGATCGAGCAGTTGTGTGCGGTTATACACGCGTTCGGCATGGGTCATGAAAAAATGCAGCAACCTGAACTCTGTCGGCCCCAGTTCCAGGATCGAGCCCTTTGCGCTGACACGGTGTTTCGATGGCGACAGCTCCAGGCCACCCGCCGCCACAGTTTCATCGGGCATCTGCGGAACATGGCGGCGCAGCACGGCACGGATCCGCGCCATCAGCTCGCGCGGCGAAAACGGCTTGGTCATGTAATCGTCCGCGCCGGATTCCAGACCCGATATTTTGTCACGCTCATCACCTCGCGCGGTCAGCATGATAATCGGAATCTCTTTGGTGCGCGCATCAGCGCGCAACTGCTTAGCCAGCGCGACGCCGCTGATGCCCGGCAACATCCAGTCCAGCAAAATCAAATCCGGCACATGGTCCCGTATTTCCCGCCATGCGCCTTCCGCATCTTCAGCGCGGGACGCCTGAAATCCCGCCTGCGTCACATTAAACGCCAGCAACTCCTGGATCGCCGGCTCGTCCTCCACAATCAGAATTCTCGCGCTCATCATCTAACCCTTATCTCCAGTTCAAAGATTGCAAGGGTATGAAGAATTTATGACAGGAAGATGACATAGGTTAAATCTGCGAGTGAGCGTGACTGCGGCGACGCATCATATTGGGTGACAAAGAGCCGATCAGCATGCCCGCCACACTCATCAACAGCCCGACCAGTTGCGGCGGCCAGTAGGTGTCCGGCTGGAGGATTTCCATCGAACCCCATGACATCAATCCCATCGCGATGGATAGCAGCGCGCCCTGATTGTTGGCGCGCTTCCAGTATAAGCCGAACGCCAGCGGCACAAATGCGCCAACCAGCGTGATCTTGTAGGCATTTTCCACCATCCTGAAAATGCTCAACTCCGAATTCAACGCGAACCACAATACGCAGATGCCGAAGGCCAGCATGATAATGCGCATCGTGCGCAGCATCTGCTGGTCACTCATGTGCTTTAGTGCGAAGTGCTTGAGAATGTTTTCGGTGAACATCACCGACGGTGCCAGCAAGGTCGCCGAGGCTGTGCTCATAATCGCCGACAGCAGCGCGCCGAAAAAGAACACCTGTGCGACCAGCGGCGTGTGAAGCAGAATCAGGTTGGGCAGCACCATCTGCGAATCGCTTTCGATCATCTCGCCGAACAGCTTTGGATCGATCAGCGTCGCGGAATAAGCCAGAAACATCGGCACGAAGGCAAAGGCAAAATACAGCACGCCGCCCAGCACCGAGCCGCGTACCGCCGTTTTTTCATCCTTAGCCGAGGTCATGCGCTGGAACACGTCCTGTTGCGGAATAGAGCCCAGCATCATCGTCAGCGCCGCGCCGATAAAGGGTATCCATGCCTCATGGCCGCCGCTGGGGAACAGTTGCAGTTTGCCGGAAGCCTGTGCATGGCTGACCACATTGCTCACGCCGCCCGCATCGCCGCTGACCAACACGGCAATAAGCAACATCCCGGCCATGATCACCGTCATTTGCACGAAATCAAGCAAAGCCACCGACCACATCCCGCCGAACATGGTGTAGGCCAGCACGATGGACACGCCGATGATCATGCCGGCCTGCTGCGTCACTACACCGCCGCTCACCAGGTTGAACACCAGCCCCAGCGCGGTTACTTGCGCCGACACCCAACCGAGGTAGGAAATCATGATGCACACCGTCATGATCAATTCCACGTTGCGACCATAACGCGCCCGGTAATAGTCGCCGATGGTGAGCAGATTCATGCGGTATAGCAGCGGCGCAAAAAACAGGCCGGCGATAATCAGGCACATGCTGGCGCCGAACGGATCGGCCACCACACCGCCCAAACCCTCTTTCACAAAAGTTGCGGAAATACCCAGCACCGTTTCCGCGCCAAACCAGGTGGCGAACACCGTCGCGGTGACGATGGGCAGTGGCAGGTGACGCCCTGCCACAACAAAATCCCTGGAATTATGTACGCGCGTTGAGGCATACAGACCGATGCCAATAGAGAACAACAAGTAAAGGACAACAAACCAGATCAGCATATTGACTACTCGCTCCTTCTGAAAATTTCGGCGATTCTAGCAGCACTGCAAAAACAGAAACAGCATAAGACCGGATGTATAGACAAGGGGTGTTATTTTTCGGTCAACTCCCTCAGGTCCTTGTTGAGAAAGAACGCAATTATGGTACGAATCACCACAATGCCGCCGAGGATGGCGAGCGATTCCCAACTGGGTACCATAATGGTCTGAATGATGTCGCCGGCCAGAAAGAAATCCAGACCCAAAGCCGTTTTTTCGCCAATGGCAACGCGTATATGACTGATGGGAACCGGCTGCGCTTCTCGAACCAGCACCGACTTGATGCGCATTAACAACCCGACCAGCCCTTCAATCGCTCCCCAGAGCACCACAGCTATGCCGAGCATCTCGATCCACGGCACGGCCATTTCCACCAGATTGATCAGCAGTTGGTGCATACAATCTCCTTCGGGAAACCGCCAAAAAGATTGGCGAACTCCCCGCGACTACAAGAACGGAGGCTCGCCAAGCGCAAGTAAAACGGATTACAGTTCTTTGGCGTGCGTAGCCAGATATTTCGCCACACCTTCGGTTGAGGCATTCATGCCCGCCTTGCCCTTGCTCCATCCGGCCGGGCAAACTTCGCCGTGCTCTTCGGTGAATTGCAGCGCGTCCACCATGCGCAGCATTTCGTCGATGTTGCGTCCCAGCGGCAGATCATTCACCACCTGGTGGCGCACCACACCCGCGCGGTCGATCAGAAACGAACCACGGTAAGCCACACCGCCATCTGCTTCCACATCGTAGGCCTTGCAGATTTCGTGTTTGATGTCCGCGACCATCGGATAGCGCACCTGGCCGATTCCGCCTTTTTCAACGGGGGTATTCTTCCACGCCAGGTGGGTGAATTGCGAATCGATCGAAACGCCAATCACTTCGACATTGCGCTTCTTGAATTCGTCCAGCCTATGGTCAAAGGCGATAAGCTCGGAAGGACAGACGAAAGTAAAATCCAGCGGGTAGAAAAATATCACCGCATATTTGCCGACGGTATATTTTTTCAGATTGAAATTTTCGTTCATTTCGTTGTTGCCCATCACGGCAACGGCGCTGAAATCGGGAGCGGACTTGCCGACGAGTACAGCCATGTTTATCTCCTAAAATGGTGGTGTTGGGCTGCACAATTTAGGCTTTTGCTACGACCGCGTCAATCTTCAGTCGATTGCGGGTTTGATTTTCGAAGGGCAGCCGAGTCTCACAGGCCGGGATAAAACACGGTGTAGCCCAACGGTTATGTCCTGCTGCAGCGCCAGGCGTCGCATATTGCCGCTCTGCCGACTGTGCCTCAAGCGGATTCCAGTGAATTATCCCGGTTTAATAACGGCGCTCAGACTGCATCAGTCTGCGGATGCGCCCTCTTTTTGACTATGATCCCGAATATCATCTGTATGCCGACTGCGCAGGCGATATAAAGCAAGGCTGCCGAAACATACGAACCATAGTACTGGGCGACGCGTGATGCGTATTCAGCAGCGCTCATGCCGGCAAAGTACCCGGAAAACAAATAAAAGGCGGCATTGGAAAAAATGAAGGCGAAACTGATCGCTGCCCATGCAGTCAAGGCTAACCCGGCCAGCCCCCTGCCTTCCATGGCGTGCCGAAGCGCAAACCAGCGCCCAACCAGCCACAGGCTGCCATAGGTCGGAATCAGTAACCAATAGGCGGGTGTCATGCACCAGTCGCTGACACCTTGAATGGAAGTCGCATAGTAGTCGACCAAACCCGCCTCAAGGATCAGCACAATGAAGGCGGCTATAGCCGCGCGGGCAAGCGTTGCCAGGTATAAACCACCCAGAAAGAATATTGCGAGTGATGCATCGGGCAGGGAAATTGCCGTACCGAAATGATTAAAACGGGTTGCGGCCATCAGCACCGCCAGTGAGGCAAAAATCGCTATGGTTTTGGTTTGGGTGTTATTCATTGCATCCTCATGAATGAGTACTTGTTTAATGATGTGGCCTTCCGCTGGTTTTTCGTCTTCCAATGGTCAGGCTTTATGCTACCAGTTTTTTCCTACTCTGAGTGCTGATCATGATTTGCAGAAACCGTATCGGCGGGCGCGGAAATTTGTTGCTGCAAAACCTCTTTGAGCAATGGCACCGACGGCGCGCGATGCAGGCGCAGCGTATGTTCGTCCAGCGCGTCCAGCGCCGCCATCAGGCTGGGCAGGTCGCGGCGCCCGTGGCGCAATAAATATTGCGTGACTTCCGGCGGCAGCGCGAAGCCGCGCATGTGCGCATGCTGCGCCAGCGCCTGGGCTTTTTCTTCGTCGCTCAGCCCATGCACCTGATACACCAGACCCCACCCCAGGCGGGTGCGCAGGTCGTCGCGCAGCATCAGATGCAGCGGCGCTTGCGTGCCGCTGGCCAGCAGCATGCCGCCGCTGTCGCGCATCCGGTTGTAGAGATCGAACAACCCGATTTGCGCGGCATCGTCGAGGCGTTCGACATCGTCCACCGCCACCACTTCGGCGGGTCCCTCCGATGCCATGCGGGGCACGCTGCCCTGCGCATAGGCTGCGCCGTGCTGCGCATCCAATGCGGCGCGCACGCAGGCTTGCAGCAAATGGCTCTTGCCGCTGCCGGCTTCGCCCCACAGATAAAAACTTCGCTCGCTGCTGCCGCCCGCCAGCGCGTGGCGCAGTGCCGAGAGCAATTCAAGGTTGCGTCCCGCGACAAAATTGTCGAGGGTCGGTTGCCAGTCGGGAGCGATGTCGAGCAGCAGTTGACTCATGGTTTGCGGTACATCGAACTCGCCAGATAAGCCGCCTTGCCGTGGCGCAGCGCGACCAGCAGGATGGCGGATAGCGGCAGCGCCAGCAGCAGGCCGAAGAAGCCGAACACCTGCCCGAAGGCGAGCAGTGCAAAAATTACCGCCAGCGGATGCAGGCCGATACGGTCGCCGACCAGCCACGGGGTAACGGCAAAACCCTCGAGCAACTGCCCCAGGCCGAACGCCGCCCATACCCACAGCACGCCGCCGAAGCCGGGGAATTGCATCACCGCCGCCAGCGTCGCGAGCGACAAACCGATGATCATGCCCAGATAAGGCACAAACACCAGCATCCCGGCGAGTATCCCAATGGGCAGCGCGAACTCCAGCCCGGCCAGCCACAGCGCCGCGACGTAATACGCGCTCATCAGCAGCATCACGGAGATTTGCCCGCGCAGGAATTCCGCCAGCACGCGATCTACCTCAATGACGATCTCCATTACCTTGCCGTGCCAGTGGCGCGGGATCATCTGATCCATCTGCGCGACCAGCGCATCCCAGTCACGCAGCAGGTAGAACATCGCCAGCGGGATCAGCAGCAGGTTGACCAGCAGGCCGATGATTGCACTGCCGCCGCTTCCGAGCCAAGGCAGCAGTTTCCCGGCGACCCCGCCCGCGCTTTGCCAGTGGCTGAGCAGCAGGTTCTTCAGCGCCCGGCTGTCCCATTCCAGGCTGACGCCCAACCATTGCTGCAACTGCGGCAACAGATGCGTGCGCGCCGCGTCGATCCAGTCCGGCACGCGCATCACGAACAGGCTGATTTCCTTTTCCAGCAGCGGCAGCATGATCAGCAGCAGCAAACCTGACAGCAGCAGCAA
>MGWZ01000033.1:31428-90813 GCA_001801175.1 Gallionellales bacterium RIFCSPLOWO2_02_FULL_57_47
CAGCAGCAAAGGACAGCCATTGCAAGGCGGCAAAGCGGGGCAGGGTCATTTGAGGTAAAATTCGCGGAAAATCGTGTGGCACTTTATCCCGAAGAAAGCGAAAACTCAACTTGAAAACACCCTCTGACACTCGTTCCTCCGCTAAAAGCGGAAACCTTACCTACCGCGATGCCGGTGTGGACATCGACGCGGGAGACCGCCTTGTCGAGAACATCAAACCGTTCGCCAGGCGCACGATGCGTCCCGAGGTGCTCAACGGCATCGGCGGCTTCGGCGCGCTGGTGGAGATTTCCAAAAAATATCGCGAGCCGGTGCTGGTATCCGGCACCGACGGCGTCGGCACCAAGCTCAAGCTTGCCTTCGAGCTGAACCGCCACGACACGGTCGGCATCGACCTCGTCGGCATGAGCGTCAACGACATACTGGTGCAGGGCGCGGAACCGCTGTTCTTCCTCGATTATTTCGCCTGCGGCAAGCTCGACGTGGACGCCGCCACCGAGGTCATCAAAGGCATCGCCTTCGGCTGCGAACAGGCGGGTTGCGCGCTGATCGGCGGCGAGACCGCCGAAATGCCCGGCATGTACCCGGCCGGCGAATACGACCTCGCCGGTTTCGCCGTCGGCGTCGTGGAAAAGGCCAGCATCATCAGCGGGCGAGACATCAAGGCGGGCGACGCGGTGATCGGCCTCGCGTCGAATGGCGCGCATTCCAACGGCTACTCGCTGATACGCAAAATCATCGAACACTCCGCCTCGGATCTCAATGTGGAATTCGACGGGGAGCGCACGCTGGCCGACTGCATCATGGCGCCGACGCGCATCTACGTGAAGCCGCTGCTGGCGCTGATGCAGTCGCTCACCGTGAAGGGCATGGCGCACATTACCGGTGGCGGCCTGCTGGAAAACGTGCCGCGCGTATTGCCGGAAAATGCCGTTGCGCAACTGGCCGGCAATGCCTGGCACACGCCCAAGCTGTTCGACTGGCTGCGCGAGATGGGCAACGTCGCACCGCAGGAAATGTACCGCACCTTCAATTGCGGCATCGGCATGGTGGTGATCGTGGACAGGAGCGATGCGGATGCTGCGCTGGCGCAGCTCAACGCCGCCGGAGAAACCGCCACCGTCATCGGCATGATACGCGCGCGCCAGGGCAATGAAGCCCAGACACAAGTCAGTTAGATGAAATCCATCGTCATCCTGATTTCCGGTCGCGGCAGCAACATGCTGGCCCTGCTGGAAGCGAAGCTGCCCTGCCGGGTCGCTGCGGTAATCAGCAACCGTGCGAATGCCGGGGGGTTGGGCATCGCCAAAGCGCATGGCATTCCCACCGCCGTCATCGAACATCGCGACTACGCGGATCGCGAAAGCTTCGATGCAGCACTTGCCCGAACGATAGACACTTTTGATCCTGACTATGTGGTGCTTGCCGGATTCATGCGGATCCTCACCGCAGGCTTTGTCTCTCGTTACCACGGCCGGCTGGTCAATATTCATCCCTCGCTGTTGCCCGCCTACAGCGGCCTCAATACTCATGCACGCGCCTTGCACGACGGGGTGAAGATCCACGGCTGCACTGTGCATTTTGTCTCCTCCGATCTCGACCATGGCCCGATCATCATTCAGGCTGCCTTGCCGGTACTGCCCGAGGACACCGAACAAACGCTGGCGGCGCGCGTGCTGCATGAAGAGCACCACATATATCCGCAAGCGATCCGCTGGCTGTGCACAGGCAAAATAGAACTGAACGAACCGGGGCAAGTCGTCTTCCGGGGCAGCAAACAATCCAGTTTCACCTTGTTTTCACCAGCTTTGGAGTAGAAGCAGATGACAGGTACCAGAGGACAGAATACAGAAGACAGAGGACAGGGGTGTTGTCGCGGCTTTGCCTCGGCTATGAACCCTATTCTATCCGCTGTCTTCTGTCTTCTGTCCTCCGTCTTCTGTCCGCCGTCATCCGCGTTTGCCGCCTCGCCGGGCAGCGTGCAGGCCGTTTATGACGTTTACAAGGGCGGCATCAAGATCGGCCAGGTCGAGGAAGTCTATACGCGCGACAATGACCACTACACGCTGTCCAGCACCACACGTGCAACAGGATTGCTGGCAATATTCAGGCCGGGAAAAATACTTATCAGCAGCAGCGGATTGGTCGGCTTGAAAGGTCTGCAACCTCTGCTGTTCAACGATCATCGCGAGGGCCATGAGAGCAGGAATCGTCGCGCCGAGTTCGATTGGGAGGCCAGGCAACTCACGCTGATCCAGCACAAGCAGCGCACCGTGGTGCCGCTGCCCGAGGGCACACAGGACCGCCTGAGCGCGATGTATCAATTCATGTTCCTGCCGCTGGAGTCCGCCACCACGCTGGACTTCCCGATGACCAATGGCGGCAAGCTGGACATCTACAACTATCGCATCACCCCCGGCCAACACGTGACGGTTCCGCTCGGCACGTTCAAGGCCCTGTATGTGGCAAGCGTGCCGGAAAAGGACGCGAGCAAAACGGAAATCTGGCTGGCCGTCGACCACGCAAACTTTCCCTACAAAATGGTCATCACTGATGGCGACGGCGGCAAATTCTCGCAGGTGCTGACCAAATTTGATTTGGTGCCGTGAGCGCCGTCATACGCACCCCGCTTCTCCGCGTCGCCCTGGCCATCGCGCTTTCCGCGCTGATACATGCCGCTGTCCTGTGGCTGCCGCAGCTGCAGTTTTCCCATGCAGCAGCGGAATTGCCGCCACTCACCGCAAGGCTCGAGCGCCTGCCCGAATCCGTGACACGATCCGCTGAAAACGCTAAGCCTGCAAAGCCGGCAACCGGGACTATGCAAGCAATGGATAAAACTGAAGAACCGGCTGCGCCCCGCCCGTTTCCCCAACACCTGCAGCTGACCTTCGCCGTTTACCACCGCGAGGGTAAATTCAAGACTGGCGAAGTTCGGCAACAACTCGACATCGGCATGGACAGATACACCCCCTGAAAGCAATAAAGCGAACTGCCGGGCTGACAAGCTTGCGCAATAGCGTCCAGCTCATCCAGACCAGCTCATCCAGACCAGCCGCGGCCGGATTGTTGCGCAGGGACTGCAGCCCGAAACTTTCATGCAGGAAGAATTTAGCGCAGACGGCAAGCAAACCCTGGAAACCACATTCAACTGGGCAGCACAGAAACTGCGTTTTTCACCCGGCAACGACACTGCGCTACCCGCAGATGCGCAGGACATGCTGAGCTTTATGTACCAGCTCTCGCAACTTCCGATGGAAGGCGAATACTTCCCGCTGCCCCTCAGCGATGGCTCGAAACTCGAAACCCATGAAATTGAAATTGGACAGAGAGAGGTCATCACCACGCCGATGGGCAAGTTGCGCGCACTGCGTCTGCGTAAAATGCATCGCCAGAGCGAGGCCTATTTTGAAATCTGGCTGGGGCTGGAATACCGCCTGTTGCCCGTCAGGATTCGACAGACTGGCCGCGACGGCCAGGTCGCCGTTGAGATGGTTGTTTCCGATATACGCGTGGCGGATGAATAACTCTCAACCGGGCTTGAAGTCATAGGGATAGGTTTGCAGCGCTGGTTTCATCAGCATGTCTTCCTGGAGGATATGCTCAATCATCCATTCGCTCAAAAAATACGAGTAATGCAACGCTGCACTTTCTGACCAAGAGCCATTCCCGGCCACCAGTTCTTCTCTCATGTGGCGAAGCTCATTTTGCACATATTGATGTTCCAGTTTGTTATGCGTGAAGTCAAAACCGATTGCCTGCGCAATCTGTTCCTCATCGGCAAAATGAACACCCACGCAATCCTCGAGCTGTTCCAGCAACCGTGGCAGGTTGGAGCTGTCCTTCGCCCTGATCGCGCTTTCCACTTCGTTGATCACTTTCAGCACATTTCTGTGTTCGGAATCGATCGTTTCATTTCCGACACTCAACTGCTCTGACCATTCCAGTTCCATCATGCCCCCTGCGAAATATTCGATCAAGGATTGCTGCGGTTCAATCGCAGACCTTTTGCATCTTACCCTATCGGACAGGCGTCAGCATAGAGCCGGGTCAGAGGGTGCTGCACCGACAACCCTGCTAAACTGCGCGTCTGAATTTCAACATTTAATTTACCATGCTTATCACCGAATACCGTTTAGAACTTGCCATCCAGGCCCTGCGTGCCATCCTGCCGCTGGAGCATCCTGCCGACACCACACTGCGCTACTTTTTCAAGAACGAACGCATCGGATCCAACGAGCGGGAACTGGTCGCCGAGACCGTGTTCGGCGTATTGCGCCACCGCCTGTTGCTGGAACAATGCTGTGCCGGAAACACACCCCGCGACACGTTACCGGCGCAACCGGCCGCTTGCGGGAGCGGGTGTGAGGCGGCCATTGCTGAAACAACTAGCCATCCGACTAGGCTACCCAAAGACGGTAGCCAAGCCGCTGGTTATCCCGCCCCGGATGCTTCGCAACGCCGTGTCATGGCCGCCACTCCGCGCCGCATGGCGCTTGCCTGGCTGGTCAGGTTCGGCGGCTACAACCTGCGCGAACTCGAACCGGTATTGAAACGCGACGAGAAAGATTGGCTCGTCACCGTAAAGGGCGTGAAAGCCGGGGAGTTGCCGTTGCCGGTGCAGGCTGAACTGCCCGAATGGCTGGTGGAAAAAATGCGTGCGTCTTATTCCGATGCCGACATCCTTACCATCGGCCTGTCGATGCAGCAAAGCGCGCCGCTGGATATCCGCGTCAACACCCTGCTCGCCAAGCGCGAGGATATATTGCAGCAACTGCGAGACAAAAATATTGAAGCCACTGCCACGCCGTACTCGCCCGTCGGCATCCGCCTCAAGGAAAAAATCCCGCTCAATCGCGATGCGCTGTTTACCGAAGGCAAGATTGAAGTACAGGACGAAGGCAGCCAGTTGCTCGGCTTTTTGCTTGCGCCCAGGCGCAACGACATGGTGGTGGATTTCTGCGCCGGGGCGGGCGGCAAGACGCTGATGCTGTCTGCGCTGATGAATTCGCAAGGCCGATTGTACGCAATGGACGTATCGGAAAAACGGCTCGCCAACCTCAAGCCGCGGCTGAAACGTTCCGGCGCCAGCAACATACAGCCGATGCTGATTTCACACGAGAACGACCTCAAGGTAAAACGCCTGGCAGGCAAGATTGATCGCGTGCTGGTGGATGCGCCTTGCAGCGGCCTGGGCACGCTGCGCCGCAGCCCGGACCTGAAATTCCGCCAATCACCCGGCAGCATTGAAAAGTACACGCTACAACAAGCCGCCATCCTCGCCGCCACCAGCCGCCTGCTGAAAAAAGGCGGGCGACTGGTGTATGCGACTTGCAGCTTCCTGCCGGAAGAAAATCAGCACATCGTGCTAGCCTTCCTCGCCGCCCATCCGGACTTCGTGCTGCGCCCGGTCAGCGAAATATTGCAGCAGCAAAAAATCGCGCTGGATACGGGCGACTACCTGGAACTGCGCCCGCACCTGCATGGCACGGACGGATTTTTTGCGGCGGTACTGGAGCGGGTTTAGTTACTCATTAAGACAGTGAAAATTTCATTTGATCCTGAAAAGCATTTGGCCACAGAGAGCACAGAGTAAAAACAAAAGGTTGACTCCTCTTTTGTGTAAGTCAAAGAAATACCTGATTAGCCACCAAGTTCAGTTGCACATTAAAAGATCCGTCATTGCGAGCGAAGCGCGGCAATCCAGTTAATCAAAAATGCCTTTGTGAAAGAATCATCTGGATTGCCGCGCTTCGCTCGCAATGACGATTTCTTCTGCGTTTCTTTGGTTGCCCGTCAGGGCATGATCTCCACATACTCGTAGACTTCGCAATCGCGCAGGGTCTTGCGCACATCCAGCGGGGCTTTTGCGTACCAGGCGTGCGGATCGTGGCGGTCTATTTCCCTTCCCAGGAACCTTACCAGCTCGCAGATCGGATCGACGACTTTGCTGCGGTAGTCGCTGTCATTTTTCACGTAGGCGAGATAAAGATTTTTCAGGCAATTTCCACGGCACCATGGCTGCGCTTCGCACTTGTCGCACGGCATATCGGGATGCGGCTGCAACGGGCTGGGCTTTAGCCAGTTTTCTATCAAGTCGCCTTGCAGCATTTCCGGCACGTACATCATGTCCGGGCAGGGATAAATCTTGCCGTCCGGCATCACGTTGAGGATATGCGTTGACACCCGGCATTGGGTTTTGCCCTGACAGAGCTCGGTTGCCCGCGTCGGCAGCACCTTGTTGCGCACGATCCCCATGATCGGGATGATGGGGTACAACTCGTCGCTGGAAAAGAATTTGTCCACCAGTTGTGCGATTACCGCTTTTTTCTTTTCCATCGCGGCGGAAGAATAAGTGCCCTCCCCGGCGACGAACTGGAAATACACATAGTCGAAAGTATTCGCCAGTTCGTCCAGTTCCTCGAATGAGGTTTCCTCGCTGCTCCAGGTCACGCGCGCCGTGAAGGTTCCCGCCATCCGGTCGCGAACCGCCCGGGTATTCCTGACTACCTGCCGGTACACGCCGCGCCCGCGGAAACCGTCGGTAATGGTCTCGCCGCCGTCTATCGAAAGCAGGATATTGGAAAGATTTGACAGAACCCTGTCCGGCAAACCGTCCAGCAGCGTGCCGTTGGTCTGAAGCTGGAAGCGGAAGGTTGGATAACGCTCCATGACTTCCTGGATGAATTTGAGATTCAGGGTCGGTTCGCCGCCGTAGAAAGTAACATAGATCTCGTGCCCGGCGAGATGCGTCGCAATAAAGGCATCCAGAGCATCCGTGGTGTAGGAAACCTTGCCCTGTGAGCCAACCATGTCACCCACGCCGAGCGAGCAATAAGTGCACTTCAGATTGCACGTCAAGGTGGTGAGCAGTTGCAGTTCCACGCGGTGGCCGACGATGGGGGAAGCTTTCATGACGTCTTCAACGACCTCCTGCGAACGAAGGGGGGCATACAACATTGGATTGGACATGGCAAAGTTTTGCATTGAATTGGAAGTATTTTTAAGACCGGGGGAAAACAACAGGTTCCTGCAAGCGTACCGGGGGCGCCTTAGAAAAGGTGCTCACCATAATGTTTCACGATGCGCCTATGAAATCAGGCGGCAATTATCCACCGATTTTCAGGCCGATTCAACCGCGCCCGAAATATTGGATTACGTGTAGGCAAGCGGAATTATTTACCGGACAAGCCAAAAACAGCCGCGAATCAAGGGCCGCTGCCTTTGCATTCCCGGTCATTGAATGTGCAGGTATTTTCTTGTATATGGCCTTTGTAATGCTCCTCAAACGAACGGCATATATCCGGTTTGAAAAGCCACTGATGATCGGGCGTGGTAAAAAGCTTCACATCTATCGGAAGCTCCCGCTCCTGGTAAACCTCGATAATCTGCACTTCCTCAGGCTTTATACCGTTCTGGTGCAGATATTCCACCAGGCCGCAAATCGTGTCCGAAAAGTAGCAATTATATTCATCGCTCCCTTCAATAATGCGGATTCTGGCCTCGTAGGTATAGGGAATGCTCTTGTCGTATTTTGACTTTGGGCCAAGTATTTTTTCAATCAAACTCATAACCGTTCTCCCTGAAATGAAGGCTAGGCGTAGCATATGCCTGAAGTATATCGCCTGACCAAGCGAGTGTTTGAACCTCCCCATTGCCTGGCCAGCATACCGGTGGTTGCCTCATTAATCAACGCTGCTACGCCGTCCAAAAAATGCTTTCCCAAAATATCGCTTAAAAAGTTACAATTTGGGACATCATTGCTGCAAGCCATTGCATAACAAGCGCATAACTTTTTACTGAACCGCTATCGAGGCTCCCACGATGAACTGCCTTCGCGCCGCCCTGCTTGCACTGCTGTGTTGTTTTTTTCTTGCGGCATGCAACACCGTCAGCAGCGTCAACGACAACAGTGTCAGGCCCGCGTGGATCGACAATCCCGGCAGCGGAGTTTCCGCTTCAGCGGGAATGCATGTTCGCGGCAAGGCAGCACAGGAAGAGCTGGCCATCCTTCGCGCGCGTGAAGAATACGCCAAGCGCTTCGGGGTGAAGATTGAAGCAGCGCAGACGATGACTACGACAGTGGCGGGCGGCCGGTCCAATACAGTGGGCGCACAAGTGTCACGCGAAGAGCTCAGGCAAGTCGATGTCAAGGCCGAGGTCAAAGCAAAATGGCGGGATCCGAATTCCGATGTATTGTGGGTGTGGTTAGTTCCAAGCACCCAATGAGAGGCACGAGATGAAGCCGTACCCTGCACCATCGTTTTTCAGACAGATGACCGTTGCATTCGTTTTCACATTTACTGCCATAACACCGGCGTCTTTTGCAGCGTCCGATGATTTCGAGGCCTATCGGCTGCAACAGCAGCAAGGCGCGCAAAAGATCAAGGCAGAGTTTCAGGAGTACAAGGAAAATCAGGATCGCGAATTTTCCGGCTTTCTCAAGAGCCAGTGGCGCGAATTCGAAACTTTCCAGGGGAAGGTTCGCATCAAGGAGCCAAAGCCCAGACAGCTTCCGGTGGTCTTGCCCGCTGCACAGCCCGCCCCGGCGCAGCCTGTTCCGGCTCCGGAACCCATTGTTCCCAAGCCGGTACCCGATATCAAAGCCAAACCGTCACCCATAGCACCGGCGCCTGTCATCGCGCCTGTTGCAGTAGCGCCGGTCATCACACCGCCGCCACCGCCTCCCCAACCGAAACCGGTGCCGGTGGCTGCGGACAAGATTGAACTTTCTTTTTACGGCAATACGGTAAGTTTCCTCTTCGATCCACAGTGGAAGAAATACCGTTTACCCAACGGCGACAAACCGGAGGCGATGAGCGCCTTCTGGACGATGATGAGCGGCAGCAAGTACGAACCTGCGCTCGAGTCGGTCAATGCGGCGCGGCGCGAACTCAAGCTGGATGACTGGGGTTATGTGGCCCTGTGGCGCGATGCCGTGCAGGCGCTGCAGCCGGAGCGCAAGCCTGAACAAAACCTGTTGCTCTGGTATTTCCTCGTCAAGTCAGGCTACGACGTGCGTTTAGGCTACGCAGGACAGGATGTGCACCTGTTTGTTGCGGTCAAACAACAGGTGTTTTCGACCAAGTTCACCAGGGTTGGCCCACAGACTTATTATGCGGTGCTGGCCGCTGACCGCGGCGACAGCATCGGCTCCTTTTATACCTATGAAGCCAGTTATCCGGTCAAGCTCAAGCCGCTCGACATAGCGTCTGCATCGACCAGCTTCACCAGGCCGGTGACAGCGCAGCGTGTACTGGCCTTCGAGTACAAGGGCGAGACGATCAGGTTAAACGTGCCTTATGACCGGCGGCTGGTGCAATACATGGGCTCCTTCCCGCAATCCGAGTTCGCAATTTATTATGCGACAGACGGCAGCCAGCTGGTGCGCCAGTCCCTGCTCGCCGAGCTGAAAAAATACACCGCGATGATGAGCGAGGAAGAAGCCGTGAATTTTCTGCTCGCCTTTGTCCAGAAAGCCTTTGCCTACAAGACCGATGATGACCAGTTCGGTTACGAAAAATATTTTTTCGTCGAAGAGTCGTTTTTCTTTCCCTATTCCGACTGCGAGGACCGCTCGGTGCTGTTCGCCTGGCTGGCGCATGAGCTGGTCGGGGTGAAAATGATCGGCCTGCTCTACCCGGGGCACATGACGACTGCCGTGGCGCTCAGGCAAGTTAAGCCGGGTTTCTCCACGGTGGATCATCAGGGCGCCCGTTTTGTCATTGCCGACCCGACGTATATCGGCGCATCGGTCGGCATGGCGATGCCTTTCTATGCGAAGTTAAAGCCCAATCGCGTGGTGGATATCCAGTAGAAATATCCGGGAATGGCTGTTTTCCAACAGGGTGTTAAAACTCCAGCGGGTCGACATCCAAAGAGCAGCGCAGCTTCTTCGCGGGCAGCGCGTCGAGCTTCGGTTGCCAGGCGCGCAGGAATTGCTGCAAGTCCTTGCGTTTCTCACTTTGTATCAGCAACTGCGCGCGGACATGATTGGCGCGGCGCGGCAGCGCGGCGGGTACCACACCGAGAATTTCCACCTGATGCTGTAGCGCAATGCCGGCCGTGCGTGCATCATTCAAAAAGCGGTATACCTCGTTTTCCTGTTTGCCTTCGGCACGCAGCATCGCCTGATAAACGAACGGCGGAAAGCCCGCCATCTGCCGCTCGGCAAGCTGCGACGCTGCCCAGCCCTCGAAGTCATGAGCCTGCAATGCACGATACAGCGGATGATCGGGAAAGGCGGTCTGGATCAGTACCTCGCCCGGTTTGTCGGCGCGCCCGGCGCGCCCGGCCACCTGCACCAGTTGCGCGAACAGTTTTTCCGCCGCGCGGAAATCACTGCTGTACAGCGCGCTGTCCGGGTTGAGCACGCCTACCAGCGTCAGCGCGGGAAAATCGTGCCCCTTGGCAAGCATCTGCGTGCCGACCAGGATGTCCACTTCATTGGCGTGGATCTGCTCGCGCATGGTTTGCCAGGCGCGCTTGTTGCGCGTGCTGTCGCGATCCACCCGCAGGATGCGCGCGTCCGGGAAGTATTCACGCAACACGCTTTCCACCCGCTGTGTACCGCTGCCTACCGGGTGCAGATCGGCATTGCCGCAACTCGGGCAGGCGTGCGGCACATGCAATTGATAGCCGCAATGGTGGCAGCGCAACCGCTTGTCGTTCAGATGCAGCACCATCTTGCCCGCGCAATGCTTGCAGCCCGACAGCCAGCCGCATGAGGTACACATCAGCACCGGCGCATAGCCGCGCCGGTTGATGAACAGCAGACTCTGTTCCTTGCGCGCGATGCGCAGCCCGATCTCGCGCAGCAGGTTTTCGCTGATGCCGTGGTGCATCACGGTCTGGTTGATATTGACACAGCGCACCGTGGGCAGACGTGCCTCGGCAAGCGCGCGTCCGGTCAGCCTGAGCATCCGGTAGCGCCCGCTCTGCGCATTGTGATAGCTCTCCAGCGACGGCGTCGCCGAACCCAGCACGATAGCCACGCCGCGCTGGCTGGCGCGGAAAATCGCCACGTCGCGCGCCGAGTAGCGCAGCCCGTCCTGCTGCTTGAACGAGCTGTCGTGCTCTTCATCCACGATAATCAAAGCAAGGCCGGGCAATTCGGCGAACACCGACAAGCGCGTGCCGAGCACGATCCGGGCCGCGCCTGACTGCGCCTGCTGCCAGTTGTGCAGCCGCTCGCCTTCCGCCAGGCCGCTGTGCAAGCTGACCAGATTGAGATCCGGAAAACGGTTGCGAAAATAATTTTCCAGTTGCGGCGTGAGGTTGATCTCCGGCACCAGCAGCAACACCTGGCCGCCGCCCCTTCGACCAGGCTCAGGACATGGCTGCAACATGTGGTGCATCAAATGCACATACACCTCGGTCTTGCCGCTGCCGGTGATGCCGTGCAACAGGAAACAGGCATAGCCGCTGGCTTGCGTGACCGCATCCACCGCCTGCTGCTGCTCGCCGGTCAGCGTGTGCGCGTTGTCGAAAGTGTGTTTCTGAATACCATTAACCGTTCGCCCTGAGCCTGTCGAAGGGAGGGCACCCCCCGAAAAACTCTCAACCAAACCCTCCGCCACCAGCGCCTTCAACTGCGTCCCCGCCGTCGCCGACAACGCCTTGAGCTGAGCCAGAATGCACGGTTGCTCCGCCAGCTTCGCCAGAAGGCGCCGCTGCACCATTTTACGTTTCGGGAAATTCTCAAGATCGAGTGCCGCACCGCTGGCACTCAAGCGATAACTCAAGACAGGTTTGCTGATGACCGGCTTATCGGATCGCAAGCGCGTGGGCAAAGCGGATAACACCGTCTGCCCGATAGGATAACGATAGTAATCGCTGCAAAAACGCAGCAGATCGAGCAACCCAGCCGACAACGGCGCGCTATCGCGCAGCACCTGCTGCACCGGCTTGATACGCTCCGGCGCCATATCCGTAGCGGCAACGCACTCCATCACCACACCGACCATCTGCCGCTTACCGAATGGCACAATCACGCGCTGCCCGATTGCCGCCGCAATACCTTCCCCCACCGTGTAATCGAACAGGGTGGACAGAGGAACATCGAGGGCGACACGGACGATAGTCATAGGTAACGATTGTCGCAGAAATGCAAAAGCCACAGGAGATACCCGCGGCTTTTTTAACCTTTGAAGCATGTTGTAGGAACGGGCCATGCTCGCGACAAGAATATTCGCGGGCATGGCCCGCTCCTACATCGGGTTAGGCAGACTTTTTAATGGTATTTGCGGCTCAGCTCATGCACCGCCGCAACCAGTGCCGCCACATGCTCCGGGTTGGTGTGCTGTGAAATGCCGTGGCCCAGGTTGAACACATGACCGCTGCCGTAGCCGTAGCTGCTGAGCACTTTTTCAACTTCGGCATGGATCGCCTCGGGTGAGGCGAACAATACCGCCGGGTCGAGGTTGCCCTGCAGCGCGACCTTGTGGCCGACCTTCTGCCGCGCGATGCCGATGTCCATGGTCCAGTCCAGACCGATCGCATCGCAGCCGGTGTTGGCAATACTTTCGATCCACAGTCCGCCGCCCTTGGTGAACACGATGCTGGGGATGCGCACGCCGTCTTTTTCCTTGATCAGGCCATCCACGATGCGATGCGTATAGGCCAGCGAGAATTCGTGGAATGCCGCATGCGACAATACCCCGCCCCAGGAATCGAAGATCATCACGGCCTGTGCGCCGGCTTCGATTTGCGCATTCAGGTAAGCGATTACCGCCTGGGTGGTCACCTCGAGAATGTGGTGCATCAGCTTCGGCTCGTTGTACATCAGGGTCTTCACCTTGGCGTAATCGTCGCTGCCGCCGCCCTCGACCATGTAGCAGGACAACGTGAACGGGCTGCCGGAGAAACCGATCAGCGGAATACGTCCATCCAGCGCCTTGCGAATCTGCGTCACGGCATCGGTGACATAGCGCAAATCCTTGCCGATGTCCGGCACCCGCAGCGCCTTGATCGCCGCTTCGTCGCGCAACGGGCGCTCAAACTTCGGGCCTTCGCCATCGGAAAAATACAGTCCCAGGCCCATCGCATCCGGCACGGTAAGAATATCCGAGAACAGAATCGCCGCGTCCAGCGGGAAACGATCTACCGGTTGCAGCGTCACTTCAGTGGCATAGTCCGGGCTCTTGCACAGCCCAAGGAAGCTGCCGGCGCGTTTGCGCGTCTCGCGATATTCCGGCAGGAAACGACCGGCCTGGCGCATCATCCACATTGGCGTGTAATCGGTCGGCTGGCGCAGCAGCGCGCGCAGGAAAGTGTCGTTTTTCAGTTTGAAATTCATATTCTCTCTTCGTTAAATACTAAATCCATCCTCAACTAAACCCCTCCCGGCCTCTCCTTGTCAGGGGAGGTAATCACAGTTCCTCCCCTGACAAGGGGAGGTTAGGAGGGGTTGGGTTTAGCGAGGCAAAACGGAACTACCCGTCAGAAACTCGTCCACTGCACGCGCGCACTGGCGGCCTTCGCGGATCGCCCACACCACCAGCGACTGGCCGCGGCGCATATCGCCGGCGGCGAACACCTTGTCCCTGCTGGTGCGGTAGTTCTCGGTGTCGGCCTTGACGTTGCCGCGCGCATCCTTTTCCACGCCGAACGCATCCAGCACCTGCTGCAACGGGTTGGTGAAGCCCATCGCCAGGAACACCAAGTCAGCCTTCAGTTCGAATTCGCTGCCGGCGATCTCGCTCATCCTGCCGTCCTTCCACTCGACGCGCACCGTACGGATCTTCTCGACCCTGCCGTTCCTGCCGACGAACTCCCTGGTGGCGATTGCCCAGTCGCGCGTGCAACCTTCCTCGTGCGAACTCGAAGTACGCAGCTTATTTGGCCAGTACGGCCACACCAGCGGCTTGTCCTCTTTTTCGGGAGGGCGCGGCATCACTTCGATCTGCGTGACCGAAGCGGCACCGTGGCGGTTCGACGTGCCGACGCAATCGGAGCCAGTGTCGCCGCCGCCGATTACGACCACATGCTTGCCCTTGGCGTTGATCGGATTCTTGCCGTCGCCGGCCACTTCCCTGTTCTGCGGGATCAGGAATTCCAGCGCGTAATGCACGCCGTCCAGTTTGCGTCCCGGCACCGGCAGATCGCGCGGCTGCTCGGAACCGCCCGCCAGGATCACGGCATCGAATTTCTTCAGCAACTCATCCGGCACGACGGTTTTCTGCGCATCGTTCGCTACACCTTTGCCCGGCGCTTCCTTGCCGACGAACACGCCGGTGCGGAACTCCACCCCTTCTGCATGCAACTGCGCCATGCGCCAGTCGATCAGCTTCTTGTCGAGCTTGAAGTCGGGTATTCCGTAGCGCAGCAGACCGCCGATGCGGTCGTTCTTTTCGAACACGGTGACTGCATGGCCGACGCGCGCCAGCTGCTGCGCCGCCGCCAGGCCTGCCGGGCCGGAACCGACCACGGCGACCTTCTTGCCGGTTTTCTTCGCCGCGGGCTGCGGCGCCACCCAGCCGTTCTCGCCGCCCTTGTCGATGAGGAAATGCTCGATGGACTTGATACCCACCGCATCGCTGTTGATGTTCAGCGTGCAGGCCGCCTCGCACGGCGCGGGGCAGACGCGCCCGGTGAATTCCGGGAAGTTGTTGGTGGAGTGCAGCACCTCCAGCGCCTCGCGCCAGTTGCCGTGGTACACCAGGTCGTTCCAGTCCGGGATGATGTTGTTGACCGGACAGCCGTTGGTGCAGAACGGCACGCCGCAATCCATGCAGCGCGCGCCCTGTATCGTGGCCTGCGCGTCGCTCAGGTGCAATATAAACTCGCGGTAATTTTTCAGCCGCTCCACGACCGGCAGGCTGGCCTCGCTCTGCCGCTGGTACTCCAGGAATCCGGTTGGCTTACCCATTATGCGCCTCCCTTCTTCTTCTGCGCCGCCATATCCTGCAAGGCGCGACAGTATTCGTGCGGGAGCACCTTGACGAACTTGCTGCGGCTGGACTCCCAGTCGGCAAGTATCTGCTTTGCGCGAACCGATCCGGTATAGCGCGCATGCCGCTCGATCAGCGACTTCAACTGAACCTCGTCCGGCTGTCCATTGTGCAGCACGGCATCCTTGCGCTGTTTGGCTGCGGGCAGCACTTCCTCGTTCGCTACCATCGAACTGTTGCAGCAATTGCAGAACTTGCCCTCCTCGTCATAGACGTAGGCAATCCCGCCCGACATGCCGGCGGCGAAGTTTCGTCCGGTCGCGCCGAGCACGACCACCGTGCCGCCGGTCATGTATTCGCAGCCGTGATCGCCGGTACCTTCGACAACGGCAGTCGCGCCCGAATTACGCACGCAGAAACGTTCTCCGGCTACCCCGGCGAAGAAGGCTTCGCCCTGAATTGCGCCGTACATGACGGTGTTGCCGACGATGATGTTTTCCGTTGCCTGGCCGCTGAAATCCGGATGCGGACGGACGATGATCCTGCCGCCCGAAAGCCCCTTGCCGACATAGTCGTTCGCTTCGCCGACCAGGTCGAAAGTAATGCCCTTGGCAAGGAATGCGGCGAAACTCTGCCCCGCCGTTCCGTTCAGCCGGATATGGATGGTGTCGTCCGGCAACCCGGCGGTGCCGTATTTTTCCGCCACGCGGCCGGAAAGCATCGCACCCGCCGTGCGGTTGATGTTCCTGATCGACACCTCGGCGTTGACCTTGATGCCTTTATCCAGTGCCGGCAAGGCCAGCCTGATGATCTGGTGGTCAAGTGCTTTCGACAGGCCGTGATCCTGCGCTTCGGTGTGCCGCCTCGCAACCGTCTCAGGAAGCTTCGGTTGATAGAATACCTTGGAAAAATCGAGCCCCTTGGCTTTCCAGTGTTCGATGCCGGCCTTCATCTCCAGCAGGTCGGTGCGGCCTATCAGCTCGTCGATTTTGCGCACACCCATTTGCGCCATCAATTCGCGGACTTCTTCGGCGATGAAAAAGAAGAAGTTCACCAGATGCTCGGGCTGGCCGGTGAAGCGCTTGCGCAGCTCCGGATCCTGCGTCGCAACGCCGACCGGGCAGGTGTTGAGGTGGCATTTGCGCATCATGATGCAGCCTTCCACGATCAGCGGCGCGGTGGCGAAACCGAATTCATCCGCACCCAGCAGCGCGCCGATCAGTACATCCCGGCCCGTCTTGACCTGGCCATCGACCTGCACCCGGATGCGGCCGCGCAAACGGTTCAACACCAGTGTCTGCTGCGTTTCCGAGAGGCCCAGCTCCCAGGGCGTTCCGGCATGCTTGATCGAAGACAACGGCGAAGCGCCGGTGCCGCCGTCATGCCCCGCAATGACCAGGTGATCTGCCTTGGCTTTTGCCACGCCTGCCGCCACCGTGCCGACGCCAAGCTCGGACACCAGCTTGACCGAAATACCGGCCTTGGGATTGACGTTCTTGAGGTCGTGGATCAGTTGCGCAAGATCCTCGATCGAATAGATGTCGTGATGCGGCGGCGGCGAAATGAGACCGACGCCCGGCACCGAATGGCGCAGGAAGCCGATGTATTCGCTGACCTTGTGTCCCGGCAATTGCCCGCCTTCGCCGGGCTTGGCACCTTGCGCCATCTTGATCTGGATCTGCTCGGAATTGACCAGATACTCGGCGGTCACGCCGAAGCGGCCGGATGCCACCTGCTTGATCGCCGAGCGCAACGAGTCGCCGGCCTGCAACGTGTAATCGCGCTCGATGCGGTCGGCGCCGATCACTTCGGACACTTTCTCTCCGCCCTTGACCGGCAGGAAACGTTTGGCATCCTCGCCGCCCTCGCCGGTGTTCGACTTGCCGCCAATACGGTTCATCGCAATGGCCAGCGTGGTATGCGCCTCGGTCGAGATTGAACCCAGCGACATGGCGCCGGAGGCAAAACGCTTGACGATCTCCTTCGCCGGTTCGACCTCGTCGATCGGCACCGGGGGACCGGCCGGCTTGACCTCGAACAGGCCGCGCAGGGTCATGTGGCGCTTGCCCTGGTCGTTGATCAGCGCCGCATATTCCTTGTAGGTCGAATATTTTCCGGAACGCGTGGCATGCTGCAGCTTGGCGATGGTATCGGGCGTCCACATGTGCTCTTCGCCGCGAACGCGGAAAGCATATTCGCCGCCCGCGTCCAGAGCGCTGCCCAGAACCATTTCCTGCCCAAAGGCCTGCCGGTGCAGCCGCAGCGCCTCTTCGGCTACATCGAACACATCCATGCCTTCGATATTGGACGCGGTACCGGTAAAGTATTTGTCGACAAACCCTTTCTTCAGGCCTACCGCTTCGAATATCTGCGCGCCGGTGTAGGACATATAGGTCGAGATGCCCATTTTGGACATCACCTTGCACAGCCCCTTGCCGATTGCCTTGGTGAAATTCTTCGCATATTTTTCGGCCACGGCAGGGTCGCCATAGGCGAGTTCCGCGAGGGTTTCCATTGCCAGGTACGGATGCACGGCTTCGGCCCCGTAACCGCCGAGCAAGGCAAAGTGATGCGTTTCGCGAGCCGAGCCGGTTTCGACGACCAGGCCGGTACTCGTGCGCATGCCGTTTTTCACCAGGTGATGATGCACGGCGGATGTCGCCAGCAGCGCAGGGATGGCCAGGTTGTCTGCCGACACCTTGCGGTCCGAAACAATCAGAACGTTGGCGCCGGAACGCACGGCATCTTCCGCCTCTGCGGCAAGCGATGCAAGGCGCGCCTCGATCCCTTCCTTGCCCCATGACACCGGATAACACATGTCCAATTCGTGCGAACGGAGCTTGCCGCCGGTGTATTTTTCGATATGGCGGATTTTCTCCATATTTTCAGAGGAGAGAACCGGTTGCGCGACCTCGAGGCGGATCGGCGGATTGATGTCGGACACTTCCAGCAGGTTAGGCTTCGGCCCGATGAACGACAGCAAGGACATCACCATCTCCTCGCGGATCGGATCGATCGGCGGATTGGTGACCTGCGCGAACAACTGCTTGAAATAATAATAAAACTGTTTCAGCTTGCCGGACAGCACCGGCAACGCACTATCGTTGCCCATTGATCCGGTAGCCTCTTCGCCATTTTCGGCCATCGGCTGCAGGATGAACGAAATATCTTCCTGCGTGTAGCCGAAAGCCTGCTGGCGATCGAGCAGGGAAATTGGTGATTTTGCGCGCTGCTCGCTTACGGTCTGGACTTCGTCGAGCTTGATGCGGATCTTTTCGATCCACTCGCGGTAGGGCTTGAGGTTGGCGAGCGTATCCTTGATCTCCTTGTCCTCGATGATGCGCCCCTGTTTGGTGTCGATCAGGAGCATCTTGCCCGGCTGCAAGCGCCACTTCTTGACGATACTGCTTTCGGGAATCGGCAGAACACCGGCTTCGGAAGCCATTAATACCAGATCATCGTTGGTGACGATATAACGCGCCGGGCGCAAGCCGTTGCGGTCCAGCGTCGCCCCGATTTGCCGGCCATCGGTGAACGCCATCGCCGCCGGTCCGTCCCAGGGCTCCATCATCGCCGCGTGATATTCGTAAAACGCGCGCCGGTTTTCGTCCATCGTGGGATGTTTTTCCCATGTTTCCGGAATCATCATCATGACAGCGTGCGCCAGCGAGTAGCCGCTCATCACCAGCAGTTCGAGCGTATTGTCAAAAGCGGCGGAATCGGACTGACCGGGGTAGATCAAGGGCCATACTTTTTGCAGGTCCTTGCCCAGCAGCGGCGAGGAAACCCCTTTTTCACGGGCCAGCATCCAGTTATAGTTGCCGCGTATCGTGTTGATTTCGCCATTGTGCGCAACCATGCGGAACGGGTGCGCCAGGTTCCACTTCGGAAAGGTGTTGGTGGAAAAACGTTGATGCACCAAGGCCAGTGCCGAAATGCAGCGCGCATCCTGCAGGTCTTTGTAGTAGACCCCGACCTGATCGGCAAGCAGCAACCCTTTGTACACGACCGTGCGCGCCGACATGGAGACTGTGTAATAGCCCTTGGCGTGCTCCAGTTCCAGGCGCTGGATTGCGTTGGCGGCCCGGCGGCGAATAATGAAGAGACGGCGCTCCAGAGCGTCTGTCACCAGGACATTGCTGCACCGGCCGATAAATATCTGGCGTATCACCGGTTCCTGCTGGCGCACGGCCGGCGACATCGGCATATCGGTATTGACCGGCACGTCGCGCCAGCCGAGGACCATCTGCCCCTCGCCGCGAACGGAGCGCTCGATCTCTTCCTGGCATGCGGAACGGGACGCGCTTTCGCGCGGCAAAAAAACCATGCCGACGCCATATTCACCGGCCCGCGGCAGGGTTACACCCTGTTTCGCCATTTCCTCGCGGTATAGTTGATCCGGAATCTGGATCAACAATCCGGCTCCGTCTCCCTGCAAAGCGTCGGCTCCCACGGCGCCGCGGTGATCCAGGTTTTTCAGGATCAAGAGGCCCTGATCCACGATACCGTGGCTCTTCTTGCCCTTGATGTGCGCGACAAAACCAACGCCGCAAGCATCGTGCTCGAGGCGCGGGTCATATAAACCTTGTTGCATGGGAAAAACAGGGTTACTCACGGCATTCCTTAATCAAAACACTAAGCAAACGATTACGGCGGGGTCTGGCGCGGATCCCTTCGCACCAACGCCTCGCCAAAAGTTTTTCCCAGGATAAAACAACTTTCCGATGATCTATCTGGCTATCCAAACACCCTGCAAAGGCGGGCACAACTTGCGAACCAATACAACAGGAATACGCACGGAAGCCGCAACCATGGAGGACGGCAATTACCACTGATCCCCGATCAAATTAGATCAGGCCTAGCGCCACCATCGACTTCGCCACCCTCGTGAATCCGGCGATATTCGCGCCGACATCCATTACGCCACCGAAACATGAAACCTGCCCCGAATTCAGCCAGGAAATGCCCCCTGCCCAAAGGTCTCAGGGAAAAATAAGGGGGGGCATTGTAGCTGCAATGCACGCTTGCTACAAGTAAGCTCCGCGCCAAACGGCGAGGGCGCTAGAAACTGGCAGGTATTTCTTCCACCGCAAAAATGCGGCGGTGTTCGCGGATGGCATAACGGTCGGTCATCCCGGCGATATAGTCGGAAACGGCACGGGCGCGGTCACGCTCGTCCGCAAGGTGCTGGGATTGCGGCGGCAGCAGGCGGCTGTCCGCCATGAAAACGCCGAACAAGTCGCTGATAATGCGCTGCGCCTTGGCGCTCATGCGCAGCACGCGGTAATGGCGGTACAAATGGATGCGCAGAAAATTTTTCAGCTCGCGCTGCTGTTCATCCATCCCGGGACTGTAGGCAATCATCGCCGGTGCGCTGCGCACCTCTTCTATCGTGGCTGGCGCCTGCGCTGCGATGTTGCGCTCGCTCTGCCGTATCAGATCGGTCGCCAGCGTGTTGATCATGCGCCGTACGGTTTCATGCACGACGCGCCGCTCGGGCAAATCGGGATATGCACGGCGCACTTCCTGCAATTGTGCAGCCACCAGCGGCACGGTAGCGAGCTGATCGAGTGTGATCAGGCCTGAACGCAGGCCATCGTCCACATCGTGATTGTTGTAGGCGATTTCATCGGCAAAGTTGGCAATCTGAGCTTCCAGCGAGGGGCGGCGATTTTTCAGGAAGCGCTCGCCCAGCTCGCCGAGTTGCGCGGCGTTTCCCGCAGAGCAATGCTTGAGGATGCCTTCGCGCGTTTCAAAACAAAGATTCAGCCCGTCAAATTCGGCGTAGCGCTCTTCCAGCAAATCCACCACGCGCAGCGATTGCAGGTTGTGCTCGAAGCCGCCGTAATCCTTCATGCAGGCATTCAGCGCCTCCTGCCCGGCATGACCGAACGGCGTATGCCCGAGGTCATGCGCCAGCGAAATCGCTTCGGCGAGGTCTTCGTTCAAATGCAGGCGGCGCGCGATGGAACGGGCGATTTGCGCGACTTCGATGCTGTGGGTAAGGCGGGTGCGGAACAGGTCGCCTTCGTGATTCACGAATACCTGGGTCTTGTATTCGAGGCGGCGAAACGCGCCGGAATGGATGATGCGGTCGCGGTCGCGCTGGAATTCGCTGCGGGTATTCGGCGCTGCTTCCGTAATTTTTCGCCCGCGCGAGTTGGCCTCGGTGACGGCGTATGGCGCGAGCTCAGTCATATTTAACGCAAGCCTGCAGTGTCTGCCGCAGCAATTCTTCAGGTACATCACTGCTCAGCACGGCATGGCCGATAGCCTTGAGCAGCACGAAACGCATCTTGCCGCCCTCCACTTTCTTGTCCAGTCCCATCAGTTCGAGATATTTTTCCACACCCAGAGCAGGGGCGACGGTGGGCAGCCCGGCGCGTTCGAACAGGCTGCGAACACGCGCCGCCTCCTGTGCGCCGATCCAGCCCAGGCGCTGCGACAAGTCCGCCGCCATGATGGTGCCCGCTGCCACGCCCTCGCCGTGCAGCCAGTTGCCATAGCCCATGCCAGACTCGATGGCATGCCCGAAGGTGTGCCCCAGATTCAGCAAGGCGCGCTCGCCGCTTTCGCGTTCATCCGCCGCGACGACTTCGGCCTTGTTCCGGCAACTGCGCGCAATCGCATATTGCAGCGCAGCGGTATCGCGCGCCAGCAGCCTGTCGATGTTCTGCTCCAGCCATTCGAGAAACGGCAGGTCGCGGATCAGGCCATACTTGATGACCTCGGCGATGCCCGCCGCTAGCTCGTTGTCCGGCAGGGTATTCAGCGTGTCGGTATCGGCCAGCACCAGTTGCGGCTGGTAAAACGCACCGATCATGTTCTTGCCGAGCGGATGATTGATGCCGGTCTTGCCGCCCACCGAAGAATCCACCTGAGCGAGCAGCGTGGTGGGTATCTGAATGAACGGCACGCCGCGCAGATAGGTCGCGGCCGCATAGCCGGTCATGTCGCCGATCACGCCGCCGCCGAGCGCAATCAGCGGCGTGGTCCGTTCGCAGCGGTTGGCCAGCAGCGCGTCGTAAATCAAATTCAGCGTAGCGGAGTTTTTATATTCCTCTCCATCCGGCAGAATAATTGGCACGCTGTTGACGCCGATAGCCTGCAAGGTTTGCCGGAGTTTTTCCAGGTAGAGCGGCGCGACTGTCGTGTTGGTTACGACGGCTGCACGTTTGCGCGGCATGGCGCCCTGCAATAATTCCGCATGGCCGAGCAATCCGCTGCCGATGTGTATCGGATAACTGCGCTTGCCTAATCCTACTGTCAGTGTTTGCATCATCTTCCTAAACAAGGGTAGGGCGGGTCACACCCGCCATTCCCACATCATTCATCAAAATCAGTCGCGCAGTCTCGTGTAACGGCGGGTGTAACCCGCCCTACGGTTATTTTTTTCCGAACGCATCTATTTCAGCCACCAGATGCAGCATCAACGAGTGGACGCTTTGCTTGCCGCTCTGCATGACGATATCCGCAACCTGCTGGTACAAGGGATCGCGCTGCTGGTACAACTCTGTCAATTTCGCGTAAGGATCAGCGGTTTGCAGCAGCGGGCGGTTACGGTCACGCCGGGTGCGTTGCCATAAATCATGCACGCTCGCCTTAAGATAAATAACGATTCCATTCTGCTGCAGCAGCTCGCGGCTCTGTTCCCCCAGCACCGCACCGCCGCCGGTTGCCAGAACCATGTGGTCGCGCCCGACCAGATCGCGAATGGCGGCTGCTTCGCGCTGGCGAAATCCCGCTTCGCCCTCGATATCGAATATGTGCGGGATCGTCACCCCGGTGCGCTTCTGAATTTCCTCGTCGCTGTCCACAAAGACTTTGCCCAGATGTCTGGCCAGTGCCCGCCCCATCGTGGTTTTGCCGGATCCCATCATGCCTACCAGAATCAGGTTGCCGGACTGGAGCTTACGGCGGCCATCCGGGCGGCTGTTGTCTTGAGCGCTTTGCATGTGGCGCATTGTAAACGATAAAAACAATATGCCAATCGAGCTGGCGGCATACCCGAAAAAATCAGCCGCCCGAAGGCGGCTGACTGGTGTGGTGCTTGCGCGGCTTTGCCGTCAATATATTGCCGTATGCCCTACCGTACAGTTGTTGTCAAAACTGTCTGGTTCCGACATGGGAAGAATCAAGGTCGTTTTTGCCGAGCTTTCGGTACCCATGACCATCACTCGCGCAGTCACCTCATCCTTAATGAACCATGCGGCAGACTTCGGATACTGAAGATAAAAAGTAGCCGCGCCGTTTGCGTCCGTCGTCACCGTCATCGGAACGGTTCCCCCTGCGGCCTGCTCTGGAGAAATCCTATTGTTACCGGGTATCGCCAGGGCGGCTCTAGCTGAGGCACTTATCGCAGTATCTTCTCCAGGATCGAGAATCCCGTTGAGATTCACATCTTCGGTGTTTGCATCGAGTACCCCGTTGCCATTGGTGTCTTCGTTGGTGACAACGTCGATAATCCCGTTGCCATTAAGATCTTCGCCAAGATCGAGAAATCCGTTGCCATTGGAATCTTCGGTGGTGAAATCGAGAACCCCGTTGAGATTCGCATCTTCGTTGGGGGCCCAGGTATCGATAACCCCGTTGCCTACAGTATCTTCACCGGCATCTAATAACCCGTTACGGTTGCTGTCCTCGTTGGCGGTAAATGACGAGTAGACATATGCTGGCGGCGTAGCCCAACCTGGCCAAGGGAGTGGGCCAGTCGTGTATGGCCCCTCACAACCCCAATCCCAGCCAATAGTGCTAGAACTCTGTGATTGTTCGGCAAAAATTTCCCCGTTTCTATATTCGACGGGAAAAACAGTCAGGGTCACGGTGGCACCCGCCACCGCACTGCCGTTGGAATTCACAACCAGAACGCTGCCCGGCAGCTTGTACTGGGTTGTGTTGGCGGTGTCCGTAATTGTCGAGCCGAAACCAACCGTAACACTGACGGCAGAGGAAGAGACCATCAGCGGAGTCGAGTCGCACCTGGTATTGGTTTCAGCAACGAGAGGATCTGGTACGAAGGTGCAAGCCTGACCCACCACACGAGCCTGGGCATGGATCGCAGCCAGCGTAGGCGCACTCCCCGCAGAGAAAGTGGTGGTTGCTATTCCGCGGCTGTCGGTAATGGCCACGGCAGGTGAAACGCTTTCGCCGCTGCCCGTGGTTCCGAGCAAGCCGAACATTACCGCCGCACCCCCGACCGCATTATTGCCGACATCACGGACGATAGCTTCAAGCGTCAATGTGCTGATATTGCCGCCGGAGCTGGGAACGACGGTCGACGCAGAAGCTGACAGCAAGAGCTTGGCCGCAGCCGTAGCAGGAGCGCTGATGACAAAGGTGCGCGTCAGGGTACCCAGGGTCGCGCCGCTCGCATCCAGTGCGTCCACCTGCACCGTCACCGAACCGGAGTTGCCCGGCGCCGTATAGGTCGCTGCTGCCGCGCCTGATGTTGGCGTTTGAAAGATCGAGGTGAGCGGGCCCGTTGCCGGAGAAGTTCCCGTCCAGGTTCCAGATGTCGCGCTGATCCGAACATTGGCAACCGTGCCACCGGCGATCGTCGCGGGAACCGTGGCTGCAAGTAACTGCGTTGCCCCGGACGTCAAAGCGAACGGATCGCTGGCCGGTATCGTGATTGCAAACGCGAGCCCGGTTGCCGCCGTCACGAAGATGTCCTTGGTTGCCGTCGCCGTCACCGCTCCAGCCGGATCCAGCCACTCTGCGGTCAGCACCACGGTCCCTGATGCGGTCGGAGTGAATGTAAGTGTTGGCGTAACACCCGTGGCATCGGTGATCAGCGTCGCAGCGGAAAGCGTTGCCGCCCCGGTGCTGGTCGCTCCGATCGAGAAACGGATGGTCTGGTTAGACAGGCCAAGTGCGGCGGCATTCGTTGCGGTCGCAGTTGCGGCAAGCGTGCCGGTGCCAACCTGGATCGTGTTGCTGGGTGTCACGGCCAACGCCACTGTCGAGCCTTTGATCAGCACCGGGACGCTCGCCGATGCCACTCCCGCCACTGTTGCGGTGACGGTGGCCGTGCGATTGCTGAAATCGGCGAGGCCGCTTTTCAGCGTCACAGTCGCCTGGCCGGATGCATCGGTCGTTGCCGTGCTGGCGTTCAGGTTGCCGCTGTTGGTCGCGAAGGAAACGATTACCCCCGGCATGACGGCGTTGGACGTATCCACCAGGGTCGCCGTCAGAGTCGCCGCAGTCGAGTTGTCAGTCGGGATCCAGTTCGCGGATGTGCCCAAGGCAATGTCGGCTGGCACTGTAGCGATGGGGGTGTTCGTTGTTGCGACTGCGCTACTGGTGTTATCGCTGCAACCCGAAAGCGCGGCAATCGCTGCCGCCAACAGGAACGATGCCGGAAATCGGGTCAATGTTGTTTTAAAAAAATGGTCTCGCACTTGTTTCTCCCGTTCACGCTCTCGGCGTCATAGTTAAATTACCTCCGGCAAAGCCGGAGGCTTATTGGGTGAGCGCCTCAAAGGCGCTGATAAAACCATGAGCCGCCCAAGGCGGCTGGTTTCCACTCCTTCCCCCTATCAGGGGGAAGGTTGGGATGGGGGTACAAACTTTTGACTGCATCCGTGCTTGAATTTCTACCCCCACCCTAACCCTCCCCCTGCAAGGGGGAGGGAATAATGTAGCCAAGTTTTAACGTTACTCGTTAATGACCACCGAAACGGTCAAACCTAACGGAGTCCCCCGGCAAAGCCGGGGGTTTACCTCACCGAATTACGCACTGCATGCAATAAGTTCGCTACTCACTATATATTTCATGAATAGATTGGCTCGCATGCAATGCACATACAATTCAAATCCGACAAACGGATAAATCAACCCTACTGGCGGCAGCACAAGAAAATAATTTTATAATTATTTTGCCATTTCGCAAAAACCACCGGTTGTTTTAGAGGCTGACATAATGTAAATTTGGGGTGCGTTCGCTTATCGCAGATTTAATGCTTCGCTCATGATTTTTGGTGTAATGAAAACCAGCAACTCGCTCTTGTTTTCCAGCTTGGAAGAGCTTCTGAACAGGTAGCCCAGCACCGGAATATCCCCAAGCAATGGCACCTTGTCCACACCGGTACTTTCCACCTGTGAATATACCCCGCCGATGACCACCGTACCGCCATTTTCCACCAGCACCTGCGTCTTTACTTTGTTGGTATCGATGCTGGGAACCCCTGCGTACAATGTGCCGACAGAGTCTTTATTTACGGCTATATCCATGATGATGTTGTCATCCGGGGTAATTTGCGGGGTGACAGTCAAACTCAGCGTCGCCTTTTTGAAAGACACATTCGTGGCACCGCTGCTGGAAGCCTGTTGATACGGCACTTCGGTGCCGGTTTCAATCAGTGCTTGCGTCTTGTCGGATGTCACAACTCGCGGACTTGAGATAACCTTGCCCTTGCTGTCGGTTTCAAGCGCGGTCAGTTCAATCGATAGTATCTTGCTCAAAGAATTGTTGAACAGCAGCATGGAGAATGCACCAGCAGTACCCGCTGATGGCAAATTAACATTGGGGATATTGGCAGGCATTGTCGTACCGGCTAATGGCCCGGCAGTTACAGTATTGGCGCCTATGTTGCCATTGAGTGTCGGCATGCCATTCACCTTGAAGGTATCACCTGACTGGTAGCCCAGCCGCACACCCAGATTTCTGCCAAACTTGTCCGACGCTTCAACCACACGCGCCTCGATCATCACCTGCCGTACCGGCACGTCAATTTGCTTGATCAGCTTGCGCGCCTCTTCAAGATGCGCGGGTGTGTCCTGAACAAACAGAGTATTGGTGCGTGCATCTACAACTGCGCTACCGCGCTTGGA
This sequence comes from Gallionellales bacterium RIFCSPLOWO2_02_FULL_57_47, assembly GCA_001801175.1. Classification (GTDB taxonomy): domain Bacteria; phylum Pseudomonadota; class Gammaproteobacteria; order Burkholderiales; family Gallionellaceae; genus Gallionella. Next base: position 58,149 of record MGWZ01000033.1, read on the forward strand.
GAGAATACGCTGCTTGTCGCTTGACAGGAGCGCGGCCAGCGCCTCGCCCTTCTGATAACTTATCTGGAAACTTTCCGTGCGTAGCTCTTCAAGTTCGGCGATTTCCTGGCGCGAGGTTAAATCGATTTTTTCCTTGGCTGCTATTTCATCGCGGGGTGCAACTTGAATCACGTTGCCGTTTTTGCGCATGTCCAGGCCGCGGCTCTGCAGGATAATGTCGAAAGCCTGGTCCCACGGCACATCTTTCAGTCGCAGGGTGATATTTCCGCGCACCGTATCGCTGATTACCATGTTCGTTTCGGTGAAATCGGCAATCACATTCAATGCTTCTCGAACATCAATCTGCTGGAAATTAAGCGTCAGTTTTTCACCCACATAACCGGCTTTCCTGGCTTTGCCCGACTCGTCAACTTTCACAACGACCGGTTTCACCTCGACGATAAATTTGTTGTCGGTTTGATATGCGGCATGTTCCCATGAACCCTTGGGTTCGATCACCATACGCACGTTGTCGCCCTGCACAAAGGTATCAATGCCCAGCACCGGGGTTGCAAAGTCGACCACATCCAGTTTGCGTTGCAAATTTCGCGGCAGATCGGTTTTGAGAAAATCGACCATCAGCGTAGTGCCTTGTTGCCGTATGTCTATGCCGACACCGGTATCGGAGAGATCGACCTGAATGCGCCCCTCGCCGTTCTTGCCACGGCGAAAATCAATATCGCGCAGCGAGTGTTTTTGCGCATCCTTTTTGGCTTCTGCAAAACGTGAGGTGATGCTGGTGGCCGCCATATCCGCTGACTTACCCTGCAAGGTAATCAGCAGGTAACTGCCGTCAATCTTGGTCTCATAGGCCGCCATCTGATTGAGGTTGACCACCAGACGTGTGCGGTTGCCAGCCTGAACGATATTGGCGCTGCGCAGGTTCCCCTCGGCAAAATCCTGTAGCGATTTGCCCAATCCGTTTGCAGTATTGGGGAAATCAAACGCGATACGCGGCGGTGTATTGATGGTAAACGCCGCCGGCGGATTATCCAGCGGCTGTGCCAACTCAACCTTGATGATTGTCGCTCCGCCGCCGGTGCTGTTGACACTCAGCGCAGTAATACTGTTCAGCGCGTCAGCGTCAGCCTGTGCCTGGGCGCTTAATATGACGAATGCGGCGAATATACCCAGCAATCGAGCCATGCCTTTGACCACGTTAATAAGCTGTCTCATTATTTTGCTCCTAAATCATTCAAGTAATTGCAGGCTGCTTATGCGCTCAGTCCAGTCACCCGTGCTGTCTTGCACCATTTCTTTGATTATCACTCCCGTCTCGTTCACTTCCTTTATCAAACCAAAGTTCAAGCCGACATGGTTACCGGCTTTAACCCGATGCAGCTTGCCATCGGGAGCGCGAACCACCGCATAGCCAATCTTATTTTGGTAAAGATAGCCCACCATTTTGAGGCCTTCGAGCGGGAAATCTTCCAGAGCCTCCTTGGGGCGGTCCCGGTCCGGCTGATTCATTCCCATTAAATCGCTGGAGCGTGATTCTTGTTTTCGCGGCTTGAACGGGTCGGGAAAACTTTTCTCATTGTTGTAGATAAAAGGCTCATACGGCTTCACCTCTGGAGGAGGCTCTATTTTGCCGCGCATATCCTTCCCTGAATTCTTGACGAAATCATGCAAATCCTGTAATTCTTCGCCGCCACAACCAGTCAGCAGCACGGGAACAAGCGCAAAATAAATCATCCTCATTTCTTCGCTCCCGCCGCCGGCTTGTCCTTCTTCTTTTGCGCCGCCGCCTCTTCAGTGTCCAGATAGCGGAAAGTTTTCGCTGTGGCATCCATAACCAAGGCACCGCCGCTAATATTTATCGAAATATCATTAAGCGTGACTATGCGGGGCAACAATGCGATATCACTGGCAAATTTGCCGATATCATCGTAATTTCCCGATACTTTAATGGTAATCGGCAACTCGGCAAATGCACCCTTCACCGTTTCAACGCCAGGCTTGAACAACTCGAACTGTAGCCCGCGACCCAACCCGGCCTGGTTAATATCCGTCAACAACGCATCCATTTCCGATTTGCTTGGCAGTTGCTTGAGCAACGCGCCAAAGGATTCCTGGGTTTCAGTAAGCTGTTTCTTGATCAGGTCCAGGTTGATCGCCTGTTTCTTTTTAACCAGAAAAGTTTCCTTCAGCGTCGCTTCCTCTTGTTTGATTCTGCTCAGTTCTTCCCACTGATCCATCCAGACAAACCACACTCCTGCTGCAACTACAACCGCAAACATCGCCACAAATGCGATGATTTTTACCGCCCAGGGCCACGCGCCGGGAGTTTTCGGGTTTAGATTTTTCAGTTCATCCAGACTCTTTTTCAGGGCATCCTGGTTCATCATGATACCTGACCCTTTGCGCCAACAGGTTTAGCGGGCGCCGTTTTGACCGCCTCCTGTTGCTTGGTCAAATTGAAGTTCAACGTAAACTCGCTGATTCGGCCGCCGCCTGCTTTGGAGGAAGTTATTATCACCAGTGTGGCAGAATCAAGCCAGGGCGAATCATCAATCGCCCGCATTAATGTGGAAACACGCGCATTTGATTGCGCAAAACCAACCAGATTGATCTTGTTACCCGACTGCTTGAGCGTCTTGAGGTAGACACCGTCCGGCAGGATGCTCAACATTTGATCCATCAGATGCACCACATCGGAGCGCGTGCTTTGCAGGTTTTCCACAACGTTCTTGCGTTCCAGCAATGCTTGCGTTTCCTCGCGCAGTTTTTTTATTTCTGCTATTTGAGTGTCCAGTTTCGCTATTTCCTGCTTCAGGTATGTGTTGCGACTTTCCTGAAAGGATATCTGTGTGCTGTTAGCAACCTGCACGGCCCCAACCAACAGTGCGCCCAGCAGCACTGAAATTGCACTTAACGCGATAAACTGAACCTGGCGGGCGCGCCGCTTTTCAGCACGATGCGGCAATAGGTTTATGCGCATCATGATGGGTCAAACCTCCGCATCGCCAGACCGCAAGCGATAATCAAAGATGGCGCATCAGTCTGCAATTGCCGCGGTTTAATGTGGCTCGACAGCTTCATCAGGGAAAACGGGTTGGCCACCATGGTGCTCACCTGAGTCCGGGTTGCCACCGCATCATCCAGTCCGGGCAAAGTCGCGCAGCCACCCGCAAGCACGATGAAATCAACCTCGTGGTATTGCGTCGAGGTGAAGAAAAACTGCAAAGCACGGGCAATCTCCGCAACCACGTTTTCGCGAAAAGGCGACAGCACATCGCTTTCGTAATTATCCGGTAGCCTTCCGCTACGCTTGGCTGACTCGGCCTCATCCGCAGACAAGCCAAACGCTGTCTGAATCTGCTCGGACAACTGGTTGCCACCCACCTGCTGATCCCGCGAATACACCGATTGCCCATTGTGCAGCACATTGACATTCATTACGCTTGCGCCTATGTCGATCAGTGCCACACACTTGTCCACCGCACCGTCAGGCAGCTGAATGCGAATCTGCTCAAACGCCATCTCGGCCGCGTAAGGCTCAACATCCATAACCACGGTTTTAAGCCCTGCCAACTGAGCAGCCGCAACACGATCATCGACGTTCGCCTTGCGGGAGGCCGCCAACAGCACCTCCAACTCCTCGGGATTGTCAGGCGCGGGGCCGATCACCTGAAAGTCGAGATTGACTTCTTCCAGCGCAAAAGGGATGTATTGATTGGCTTCGGATTCGACTTGGAACTCCAGGTCTTCTTCGCGCATGCCGGCGGGCAAAAGAATCTTTTTGGTGATTACTGCGGCTGCAGGCAATGCCATGCTTACGTTCCTGATACGTGTACCCATTCGCTTCCAGGCGCGTTGCATACTTTCCGAAACGGCATCGAGATTATTGATGTTGCCGTCAGTGATGGCATCTTTGGGAAGCAGCTCGATTGCATAGCGCTCGAAAATATAGCCATCTTTTTTGGGAGACTTGCTCAACTCGACCATCTTGATGGATGATGAACTGATATCCACTCCTATCAGGGGTGGTGCCGAAGCACTCAAAAAGTCCAGCGGAATATCAAAATTTACCTTAAGCATAGGCCCTTTAGAGCTTTATTTGTACAAAGTGGTTTAAATCCTAGCAATAACTATAAATCGTGTAAAGCTATTTTTGTGGGTTATTTATATCCATAGAGACTATATAATTTCACGCTCCATGTAACAATTCTTGAATAATCGGACTACTGTACATATGCATTCCCGTCGCTGGCTTCTCCCTGCACTTGCCGCTTTAACCTTGCTTTTGCTTCCGGCGATATTGCTGGGTTTGGCGGTTATTTTAGCTTACCCGAAACTGCCTTCTCTGGAAGTGCTTACCGACTATCGCCCAAAAATACCGCTGCGCATTTACAGCGCAGAAGGCGCCCTGCTCGGTGAATTCGGGGAAGAACGCCGCGCGCTGGTCACCATCGCTGAAGTACCCGAGGTTATGAAACAAGCCATTCTGGCTGCCGAAGACGACCGATTCTACGAACATGGAGGTGTTGATTACATGGGGGTAATACGTGCGGCTGTTTCCAATTTCACCTCAGGTGTCGTGAAGCAGGGGGCCAGTACTATCACCATGCAAGTGGCGCGCAATTTTTTTCTTTCCAAGGAAAAAACCATTACGCGCAAGTTTAACGAGGTACTGCTAACTTTCAAAATCGAACACAGCTTAAGCAAAGACGACATTTTGCAGCTGTATATCAACCAGATTTACCTTGGCCAGCGAGCGTATGGCTTTGCTGCGGCCTCGCAAATTTACTTCGGCAAACCGCTCGGCCAGGTTACTGTTGCTGAAGCAGCCATGCTCGCAGGTTTACCCAAAGCACCCTCACTTTATAACCCGGTGGTCAATCCACAACGTGCAAAACAGCGCCAACTTTACGTCCTGCGCCGTATGCATGAGCTGCATTTTGTCAATGACGAGCAACTTCAGCTTGCGCAGCAACAACCGATTGCAGCCAGGCGCGGCACTCAGGAGTTTGGCACAAAATCTGACTATTTATCGGAAATGGTTCGACAGGCTGTTTATGAGCAATACAAGGATGACGCTTACACGCAGGGCTTCAAGGTTTACACCACTATCCGGCAACAGGATCAGCTCGTTGCTTACCAGGCTGTTCGCGCCGGGGTGCTGGATTATGACCGTCGCCATGGCTATCGCGGTCCGGAAGGTTTCATCGCTTTGCCCAAAGACAGCACCAGCGCGAATTACAGTGCCGAACAACTGGAGGAAGCCCTGCTGGATATTGCTGACAGCAATGATCTGATTCCTGCCGTGGTTCTGGCAGCATCACCCAAGTCAGTCCGTGCCTATTGCAAGGGCGGGGAAATTGCCGAAATCAGCGGCGATGCTTTGCTATTCGTCCAGCCTGCCTTAACCAAGAAAGTGGCCCTGAACCAGCGCATTAACGTCGGCTCACTGATACGATTGCAGAAAGATAACGCTGGGATTTGGCAGATAAGCCAGCTTCCGGAAGTCGAGGCCGCCTTTGTTTCCGGCAATCCGCGCGACGGCGCCATCTACTCACTGATCGGCGGCTTCGATTTCAATCGCAACCAGTTCAATCATATCACCCAGGCATGGCGTCAACCGGGGTCGAGCTTCAAGCCTTTTGTGTATTCCGCCGCTCTGGAAAAAGGCTTCACCCCCGCTACCGTGATCAATGATGCGCCCCTGATCTTTGATGCCGAGCAAACAGGCAACGAGCCCTGGCAGCCTAAAAACTACGATGAAAAATTCGAGGGACCGATGCGTATGCGCCAGGCATTGCTCAAATCAAAGAACCTGGTGTCGATCCGCATCCTGCAGTCCATCACTCCCCAATATGCGCGTGACTACGTCACCAAATTCGGCTTCGATGCCACCAGGTATCCAGCCTATCTGACGATGGCTCTGGGAGCCGGATCTGCGACACCCATGCAAATGTTGACTGGTTATTCGGTGTTTGCAAACGGCGGCTTTCATGTTGCCCCTTATTTCATCCAACGCATCGAGGACGCAAACGGCAATGTACTCAGAAAAACCAATCCGGTCGCGGCAGGTGAAGGCGCGGAGCAGGTTATTGATGTGCGCAATGCCTACACCATGGTCAGCATGCTGCAAGATGTGGTCAAACACGGCACCGCCTTTCGCGCCATGCAGCTCGGCCGGCAGGACCTGGCCGGCAAAACCGGAACCACCAACGACTCAGTGGATGCATGGTTCTGCGGCTTCCATCCATCCGTGGTCGGCATCTCCTGGATCGGCTACGACCAGCCGCGCAGCCTGGGCGACAGGGAAACAGGCGGCGGTGCAGCCTTGCCGATCTGGATGAGTTATATGGAAAAAACACTCAAGGATGTGCCTTCTGCTGTTTACAAGATGCCGGAAAACATGGTTGCCGTGCCCATCAACGAGGATGGTTATCGCGATGACAATAGTTCGCGGATCGAATATTTCTATTTGGAAAACGCGCCAGCGGAACAGGCCATGCCTGCACCCGGCGAAGAAACCAAGCCCGCAGACACCATCAAGGACCAGTTGCTCTGATTGCCCATTATGACTAAAGAATACGCACAGAAGCGCGACCTGATGCGCGAACAACTGGCACACAAGGCCGCCAAGTTAATGGCCGAAGACGGCATCACCGATCACGCTTTCGCCAAACGCAAAGCTGCACGACAGCTCGGTGCAGCGGACACCCAGCACCTGCCCAGCAACCAGGAAGTGGATCACGCGCTGCACAGCTATCGCGCGCTCTACCAGCATGACAGCCACCCCGGTATCCTGCGCCAGCTGCGCGAAGAAGCCCTTGCCACCATGCGTCTGCTGGCGGAGTTTCACCCTTACCTGACCGGCTCGGTATTGAGCGGCACAGCGGGGGCGCATTCGGACATCAACCTGATGCTGTTCTCCGACGATGCAAAAGCCGTTTTGCTGTTCCTGCTCAAGCACAACATCACTTTCGAAGACGGTGAATGGAAGGTTCATTTCGCCGGGCGGGACGAGAAAGTGCCAAGCTACACGCTGACCGGCGAATCCGGCGTGCAGACACACATCATCGTCCTGCCGGAAAACGCCCGCCACAGCGGCAGCCGCCACCCGGAGACCCATGCGGACGTTGCCGCGGTGGGGGCGTTGCTGGCGGGTTGATTGAACGTAGGTTGGGTGGAGCGTAGCGATACCCAACAATTGCAAACGATGGGTATCGCGTCGCTCAACCCATCCTACAAGATGGAGGTTTACCATGATCACATTACGCAAGGCAGACGCACGCGGACACGCGCACCACGGCTGGCTGGAAAGCTGGCACAGCTTCTCCTTCGCCGACTACCAGGACCCCGCACATGTGCGCTTCGGCACGTTGCGCGTCATCAACGAAGATATCGTGCAGCCCGAAGCGGGTTTCGACACGCACGACCACCGCGACATGGAGATCATCACCTACATCCTGTCCGGCAGGTTGCACCACCGCGACAGCATGGGCAACGGCGAGGACATCCATACCGGTGAGATACAGGTGATGCGCGCGGGCAGCGGCGTTCAGCACAGCGAATTCAACCCGTCGTCCAGCGAAGCGGTGCACCTGCTGCAAATCTGGATCATGCCGGACGAGCAAGGGCTTGCGCCGGGTTACTGGCAGAAAATATTTCCGGAAGAAGCGAAGCGCGGGCGCTGGTGCCTGCTGGTGTCACCCGATGCGGCGGAGGGCTCGCTGCGCATCCATCAGGATGCAAAACTGTCGGCGGCGCTGCTGGATGGCGCGGAGACGCTGGATTATCCCATCGCAGCCGGACGCAGGATTTATCTGCATGTCGCGCGCGGCAGCGTGCAGGCCAACGGGCATAAGCTGGCCGCGGGCGACGCACTGATGTATGTCGGTGAGGAGAGGGTCAGCCTTGCGGCGGGAAGCAATGCAGAGGTGTTGCTGTTTGATTTGGCGTAGGGCGGAACCGCGGTGCGTTCCCTAAGGCCGTTCGTGCTGAGCTTGTCGAAGCATGAATGGCCGCAATCAAAATCAACCTCGCCGGGGGTTGCCCGGCAGCAAGTTACCTTTCTTGTCTTGCCAAGAAAGGTAACCCAAAGAAGTCGCCCCCGGTTTGCCGCCGCTGCGCGGTCCCCTGCGTTGCTCGACTGGTCAGGCGGCTGCGGAACTCGCGCTACGCGCTCAGACAGTCCTCGCCGAAATCCCCTGACCAGCCTGCGCTACTCGGCGGCGCACAGGGGAATGAAAAAACCAAAGATGTAGCGTGCGCTGTGCGCACATTTTTTTGTTTTGTCGTGCGCGTAGCGCACGCTACGCTGGCTACACAAGTTGACGTGCCATAGCCACCATAACGTCAGCAAGATAGTCAGTTCGCTGATGTTTTTCATAGCGCAGGAGCGCCAACCCTTTCAACATCTGCTCTGGTGCATTTGTTAGTAGGTTTCTATGATGCAAAAGCCACCAACCTCGATACGCGTGTAATACAGGTACATGCTCTTGCGTAAGCAAAGTATAGGCTTCGACAGCCTCCAGCAGCCAATATTCAGAAGCTTCTGGGTTGAACTCCAGAATTTCCTCTGGGTCACGGTCTGCATGCTTAAAAAAATTCTCTGGCGCGCGAAATTTGTTTCTGACTTCTTGATGGTGTTCTGGACTAATGGCCTCATTAAGGAGGTTCTCGAAGAGAATTGGATGCTTCAGGTCACGATGCTCACATAAATTAACGAGCACATTACGCGCCGCAGCAGCAAGTGTATGGATGGATACAGCATCACCCCAATTAAAGTAGAGCCGAATTGCAGTCTCAAGCTGCCGCCTCGCCGCGTCCATCTTTGATAAACGCAAATCTGCCATAAAAGCCTAATGTGATTTAGCCTGCGTAGGGCGCAATAACCAACGGGCATTGCGCCGTATGTTTACTCCTTCAACCACCGCGCCGCATCCAGCGCGAAGTAAGTCAGTATCCCGTCCGCCCCGGCGCGCTTGAACGCCAGCAACGATTCCAGCACGCACGCCTGTTCGTTCAGCCAACCGTTCTGCGCGGCGGCCTTCAGCATCGCATATTCGCCGCTGACCTGATAGACGAAGGTCGGGGCCTTGAATTCGTCTTTCACGCGGCGCACGATGTCCAGATACGGCATGCCGGGCTTGACCATCACCATGTCCGCACCTTCCTGCAGGTCGAGGCCGACTTCCCACAGCGCCTCGTCGGAGTTGGCCGGGTCCATCTGGTAGGTGTACTTGTTGCCGGAGCCGAGGTTGCCGCTGGAGCCGACCGCGTCGCGGAACGGGCCGTAGAAGCTGGAGGCGTATTTGGCGGAGTAGGCCATGATGCGGGTGTGGATGCAACCTTTGCGATCAAGCGCGGCGCGCACCGCGCCGATGCGACCGTCCATCATGTCTGAAGGAGCCACAATATCCGCACCAGCCATCGCGTGAACTTGCGCCTGTTGCGCCAGCACTTCGACGGTCTCGTCGTTGATGACGTAGCCGCTGTCGTCGATCAGGCCGTCCTGCCCGTGACTGGTGTAGGGGTCGAGCGCCACATCGGTCATCACGCCGAGTTCGGGAAAATTCTTTTTCAGCGCGGCGACCACGCGCGGCACCAGGCCGTCCGGGTTGTAGGCCTCGCGCGCATCCAGGCTTTTCAGCGGCGTGTCGATCACCGGGAAAATTGCCATCACCGGTATCCCAAGCTTGACGCATTGTTCGGCATCCTTGAGCAGCAAGTCCAAAGTCTTGCGCTGTACCCCCGGCATGGACTTCACATCCTCGACTTTATTACTGCCTTCCAGCACAAAAACGGGGTAGATAAAATCTGAAGAAGTGAGCACATGCTCTCGCATCAAGTCGCGTGAAAAGGCGTCGCGGCGCATACGGCGCATTCTGGTGTGAGGGTATTGTCCGAGTGTTTGCATGATTTTTCCTAAAAATTTAGATTTTCTGGAACTATTTCAGTAAATCCTTATCTTACTTGGCGAATGGCGTGAGTCATTCCACGTTTCTCCTCCCTGAACGTGTATCTTAACGCTATGTTAAGACTTCAGTCCCTAGTCTCAATCCCCTTGACTAGGGACTTTTTTTGTCCACAAAATTCAAATCTCGTCGCCATACTGCGTTGCTCTCGAAAAATCTTGCTTGCATAATTTGTGTATGCGGCGCGGCGATTTTACTCGTGCGCCTTGTCTGGCTTAGAGCTTTGAATTTTGTTCTGCTGTAAACCAGCCGGAGATCACCCCTTCCGCCTCTTCCATGCCGATCTTTTTCAGGCTGGAGAACAACTGCACGGTACACTGCGGAAAATGTTCGGCCAGATGTGATTTTATGCGATTCAGGGTCAGTGTGGCCTGCTGGCGGCTGAGTTTGTCCGATTTGGTCAGCAGGATATGCACCGGCTTGCCGGTCGGTGCAAACCAGTCCAGCATGTTCTCGTCCATCCCGGTCAGCGGGTGACGGGAATCCATGATCATCACCAGCCCGGCCAGTTCCTCACGGGTTTGCAGATACTCGCCCAGCAGTTGTTCCCAGTGCCGCTGCACGTCCGGCGGCACCTTGGCGTAGCCGTAACCGGGCAAGTCCACCAGAAAATTGTTGTCGCCCAGCGAAAAATAGTTGAGGTGCTGGGTGCGTCCCGGCGTTTTGCTGGTGTAGGCCAACCTCACATGGTTGGCCAAAGTATTGATCGCGCTCGACTTGCCCGCGTTGGAACGCCCGACGAACGCCACTTCCCTGCCGCCGTGTTGCGGCAAATCTTTCAGGTGATTGACGGTGGTGTAGAACGCCGCCTGCGAAAAGAGTCCCATTACTGACAATAACCATGCAGAGTGCATTTCATGCACCAATAGCAATGTTGCATGAAATGCACCCTACGATATTTCACTTTTGATTTAAAAATGGAATTAGAGGCTTCCATCATTTCCACGCCGAGAATATCTTGTCCGCAGCAGCAACCGTCGCGGCGATGTCCGCATCGGTATGCGCAGCGGAAACGAAGCCCGCTTCGAACGCCGACGGCGCGAGATACACACCTTCATCCAGCATCGCGTGGAAGAAGCGATTGAATGCCTCCTTGTCGCAATTCATCACTTCGGCATAGCTGGTTGGTAATGACTTGCTGAAATACAGGCCGAACATGCCGCCCACCGACTGCGCACAGAACGGGATGCCGCGCTTTTTCGCCGCTGCGGTCAAGCCTTCGGTGAGTAGTTGCGCCAGTTGCGAGAGCCGCTGATAAAAGCCGGGGGTCTGCACCAGTTTCAGCGTGGCCAGTCCGGCCGCCACCGCCACCGGATTACCGGACAAGGTGCCGGCCTGATACACCGCGCCGAGCGGAGCCAGGCATTGCATGATGTCGCGCCGCCCGCCAAAGGCCGCCGCCGGCAATCCGCCGCCCATCACCTTGCCCAGCGTGACCAGGTCGGGCTTGATGCCGTAATGGCCCTGCGCGCCTTGCAGGCCGACACGGAAGCCGGTCATCACTTCGTCGAGAATCAGCACCGCACCGTGCTTGGTGCACAGATTACGCATTGCATCCAGAAATTCGCGCTTGGGTGTAACCAGATTCATGTTGCCCGCCACCACTTCGACGATCACCGCCGCGATTTCCTTGCCCATCGCGGCGAAGGTTTTTTCCAATCCGGCGGCATCGTTGTAATCCAGCACCGTGGTCAGCGCCGCAATTTCCGCGGGCACACCGGACGAACTCGGCTGGCCGAAAGTCAGCGCGCCGGAACCCGCCTTGACCAGCAGCCCGTCGGAGTGACCGTGATAACAGCCCTCGAACTTGACGATGCGGCTGCGTCCGGTAAAGCCGCGCGCCAGGCGTATCGCCGACATCGTGGCTTCGGTGCCGGAACTCACCAGGCGCACCATTTCCAGACTCGGCAAAATCTTGCACAAAAGTTTTGCCATCTCCAGCTCACTCGCCGTCGGCGCGCCGAAACCAAGGCCCTGCGCCGCCGCGTCCTGCACCGCCTTGACCACCTCTGGATGGCAGTGCCCGACGATCATAGGCCCCCATGAACCGACGTAATCGGTATAGCGCTTGCCGTCCGCGTCCCACACAAAAGCCCCCTGGCCGCGCTGGAAAAACAGCGGCGTGCCGCCGACCGAGCGGAAGGCGCGCACCGGCGAATTCACCCCGCCCGGGATAACTTTCTGGGATTCGTTGAATAATTCTTGGTTATGCGAAGTCATGTCTGTTTGCCTTGCTCAAATATAGATTGGAAAATTCTCTTGCCGCGCCTTCAATATCGGGCGCAGAAAAAACCGCCGAAATCACCGCCAGCGCATTTGCGCCCGATTCAAGCAACTGCACACCGTTCTGCGCGGTGATGCCGCCGATCGCCACCAGCGGCACCGCCAGTTCGCGGCGCGCCTGCCGCAACAAATCCGGCGTGGCAACTACCGCATCAGGCTTCACTGTGGAAGTAAAGAAGCTGCCGAACGCCACGTAATCGGCGCCTTGCAGCACCGCCTCATGCGCCAGCGCAAGGCGATTATAGCAAGACACACCGATCAGCCTGCCGCTGCCCAACAGCGCGCGAGTCGTGCTCACACTGCCATCTTCGCCACCCAGATGCACGCCATCGGCATCTACTTGCTGCGCCAAGGTCGCGTCGTCATTGACGATCAGCGGCACGTCAAATTCGCGCGTCAGTTCGCGCAACGCTTCCGCCTGGAACAGGCGCAATGCCGCTTCTGCGGCCTTGTTGCGGTACTGTATCACCCGCGCCCCGCCCAGCAATGCCAGGCGCACCTTGCGCAGCAACTCCGCCGTATCGGCTTCGTCCGGCGTAATTGCATACAAGCCGCAAATTAAATTAATTCGGGCGTTCAGGTTGCTCTTCATCCTCTTCGCCGCGCGCCCAGAACAAACGGTCCGGAATGTGCTGCCCCATGCCGGGCCGGAAGCCTGCATTCAGGGTTTGCCAGGTGTACTCCTGCGCTTCCTTGACCGCCTCCGGCACGTCCACGCCCTGCGCCAGCAGCGCGGCAATCGCGGAGGCCAGCGTACAGCCCGAGCCGTGGTATATCCCGGGCAGGCGCGCCCAGCTATCGCTGCTGATCACGCCACGCTCGCTGTACAACGTATTGATGACCTTGGGCGTTTGTTCGTGCGTGCCGGTAATCAGCACATACTCGCAACCCAGACTCAGTATCCGCATCGCGCACTCTTCAAGGGTAGGGTCGTCCTCCTCGTTGCTCTCATCCAGCGCGAGGCGACGCGCCTCCATGCTGTTCGGCGTTATGATAGTAGTTTGCGGAATCAGCAACTCACGCATCGCGTCCAGCATGTCGTCATTCGCCAGTTCGTCGCCGCGCCCCGAAGACAGCACCGGATCGAGCACCAGCGGAATGTCGGGATAGTCGGCCAGCACTTCAGCGATCGCCGCAATATTTTCCACGCTGCCGAGCAGGCCGATCTTGAACGCCGCCACCGGCACATCCTCCAGCATCGCGCGCGCCTGATCCACGACCCATTCCGGATCGATCGGCAACACATCGTCCACCCCGCTGGTGTCCTGCACGGTGATTGCCGTCACCACCGACAGCGGGTGACAGCCCATGCTGGCAATGGTCAACAGGTCAGCCTGCAGACCGGCTCCGCCGCTGGGATCGGTTGCGGCGAAACTCATTACTAACGGGAAGGGTTCGGACATGATGTGGGCAATGGTAAAATGCGTTTCCGGGCAGGCATTTTACCCTATATGACCTCAACTGCCGAACCCAAAAACAATTTCGAAATGGTGGAACCCTGATGCGTATCCTGCACACCATGCTGCGCGTAGCCGACCTGGAGAGATCGCTCGCCTTCTATACCGGGGTTCTCGGCATGAAATTGCTGCGCCGTACCGACTATCCCGAAGGAAAATTTACGCTGGCCTTTGTCGGCTTTGGCGACGAAGCCAGCAGCGCGGTGATCGAGCTTACCTATAACTGGGGTGTGGAAAAATATGAGCTCGGCAACGCTTTTGGCCACATCGCGATCGAAGTGGACGATGCATATGCCGCGTGTGAAAAAATAAAATTACTCGGCGGCAAGGTGGTGCGCGAAGCGGGGGCGATGAAACATGGCTCGACGGTGATTGCGTTTGTGGAAGACCCGGATGGGTACAAGATTGAACTGATTCAGAGGAAAGCGGGATAAGGCAGATTCGCCGTGAGCAGCCCGGCGCAGTTGCCTTTCCCCTTGTAATTCCATTGCTACTTTAAAAGTGCAACAATTCGCAGGTCGGGGTGTGCCCGGCAGCTTGATCCGGCGGGTGTAACCCGCCCTACAAAATGCATGCTTAATCTGGAATTGGGATAAGACAAATACAGGTGCTACACCCTCTCATCCAGATAATTCGCCACCCTGGCAAACTCTGCCACGCCGAGATTCTCGGCGCGCAGCTGCGCATCAATCCCCAGTTTCTCAAAATCCGCTTCAGCCAAATAACCGCGCAGCGTGTTGCGCAATGTTTTGCGGCGTTGCCCGAACGCTGTCCTGACGATCGCGGCGAACAGCTTTTCGTTGCGCACGATAATTTTGCTGGCAGGCAACGGGGTCATGCGCACGATGGCGGAATCCACCTTGGGCGCTGGACGAAAGGATTCGGGCGGAACATCGAGCAGCTTTTCCATGAAAAATCGATACTGCAGCATCACCGACAACCGCCCGTATTCGGGCGTTGACGGTGCGGCGACCATGCGCTCGACCACTTCGTTTTGCAACATGAAGTGCATGTCTTTTATGCGCTCGGCATAGGCGGCGAAATGAAACAGCAACGGCGAGGAAATATTGTAGGGCAGGTTGCCGACGATGCGCAGCGACACCGGAAGCGTTGCGAAATCGAACTCCAGCGCGTCGCCGGCATGGATGGTCAATTTCGGCTTTGAATTGGCACCCCCCTTAAAATCTGGGTTGGGGGGATTGTCCTGCGGGTATTCATTCTTTAATCGCGCGATGATATCGCGGTCGATTTCCACCACGTGCAGGTGATTTAACCGCTTCAACAGCGGTCTGGTCAGCGCACCCAGGCCGGGCCCGATCTCGACCATGTTATCGGCCGGTTCGGGATGAATCGCGCCGATGATATCTGCGATGATCTGCTCGTCGACCAGGAAATTCTGGCCGAATTTTTTCTTGGCTTTATGCACGATACATTTGTTCGTTGTACGCCAGCTCATATTTTGCCATTTGGGCCGCGAGCCTGATCGCCTCCAGCAGGCTGCCGCTATCGGCCTTTCCGGTTCCCGCCAGATCCAGCGCCGTGCCGTGATCCACCGAGGTGCGGATGATGGGCAGGCCCAGCGTGACGTTCACGCCATGACCAAAGCTGGCGTGCTTCAGCACCGGCAGACCCTGATCGTGATACATCGACAAGACGCAGTCGCACTGCGCCAGCCTGTGCGGCGTGAACAGCGTATCGGCAGGCAGCGGCGCGCTGACGTTGAAACCCTCGGCACGCAATTTGTCGAGCACCGGGATCATCACCTCGATTTCCTCGCGCCCCAGATAGCCGCCTTCGCCTGCATGGGGATTCAATCCCGCCACCAGGATACGAGGCTGCGCGATACCGAAGCGATTTTGCAGATCGCGCCGGATGATGCGCAGCACGTTTTCCAATAATGAGGGTGTGATTGCGGCAGGCACCTCTTTCAAAGGAAGGTGAGTGGTGGCGAGAGCCACACGCATCCCGCCGCCGACCAGCATCATTACCACCAGTTTTGTATTCGTTTGTTCGGCGAGGAATTCGGTATGTCCGGTAAAGGGAATGCCCGCATCGTTGATGATACCTTTGTGTACCGGCGCGGTGACCATGGCGGAAAACTCGCCGCGTCCCTGTTCATTACCGATGCAACCTTGCACCGCGCGTCTCAGCGTCGCCAGAACATATTCGCTATTGGCGGCATCCAGCACGCCGGCATGGCAGGGAGCGGCGAGCGGGATATGGATTACTGGCAGTGAGTGGGGAGCGGGGAGTGTAAAGTGGGGAGAAGCAGGCACATATCCACTTCCCACTCCCCGCTTCCCGCTTCCCACATCGTGCACTTGCAGTGCTATGCCGAGTTGTCTGGCGCGTTGCAGCAGCAGATTTTTATCGGCAACGACGACGAACGGAAAAACCGGCGGCGTAACCGCTAGCTGTACGCACAGGTCTGGTCCTATCCCCGCCGGTTCGCCGGCAGTAATAACCATGGGCGCCGCAAGCACAGCAGTGTTCACTGGCTGTCTTTTACGTCGAGGCGGTATTCCACAAACGCGCGGTCGCGCAACTGGCGCAACCAGTCCTGATACAACTCGTCCGACTTGAACGTGCCTATGGATATACGCGCCTGCTGGCGCTTCTGTTGCTCGCTGACATCGGTGTTGCGCCGCTCCAGTACCTGTATCAAATGCCAGCCGAATTGCGTTTGTACCGCGCCCATCATGCCGGGTTGCAGCTTGTTCATTGTCCCTTCAAATTCCGACACTGTCTGCCCCGGTGACAGCCAATCCAGATCTCCACCCTGTTGTGCGCTGCCATCCTGCGAATAGCGCTTGGCTTGTTCGGCAAAATCCGCACCCGCCTCGATGCGCTCCTTGATCTCCATCAGACGCCTTTTGGCCTCGCTTTCCGAAACGATCTCGCTGGTCTTGATCAGGATATGCCGCGCATGGGTCTGGGAAATTACCACCGGCGCATTGCCGCTGCGTTTCTCAACCAGCTTGATAATGTGGAAACCGCTCGGGCTGCGTAACACGGCAGAAACCTGCCCCGGCTGTAATTCCTGCAATTCGTTCAGAAAAAGCGGCGGAAGGTTGTCACTGGGCCGCCAACCCAGATCGCCTCCTTTCAGCGCGTCCCTGGCATCGGAAACGCCAGCCGCGACCTGGGCGAAATCCGCACCGTTCTTCAATTGTTTCAGCGCCTGTTCGGCTTTGTCGCGTGCAGCCTGTATTTTTTCCGCGCTGGCCTGTTCCGGCACCACCACCAGAATGTGCGCAAGATGGAACTCATCTCCGGCGCCACCCATCTTGTCTTTGTTGGCCAGATAGTTGTCAACCTCGCTGTCGCTGATGATGAGCTTGCTGTCCACTTCACGCTCGCGCAGCCGCGTGGAAATAATCTCACTGCGAATTTCCTCGCGGAACTTCCTGAAGTCCACACCTTCCGCTTCCAGCTTGGCGCGAAATTCAGCCGATGTCGGAAACTTGTTTTGTTGTGCGATGCGTGTTATCGCCATATCCAGCTGCGTATCGTCCACGCGCATGCCGCTTTCATTCGCATACTGCGCCTGCAGCATGTCGTTGATCATGCGTTCGAGAATCTGCCGCTCCAGCACCTCGGCGTCAGGCAGCGGGGTGCGCTGTTTCTGCAGCTGGCGCACTACGGTACGCACCTGTTCATCCAGTTCGTAACGGGTAATCACATCATCGTTAACCACCGCAACCACTGCATCAAGAACCCCTGCTTGTTGTTGCGGATCGATGGGCGGCAGTACATTTTTAGCCGGCGATGGTGTCAACTCCGCACCCCGGTCGCCGGGGGTTTGATTGCCTGGCTTCGTTACGGCCTTCCCGATCTTGGGCGAAGACGCATCGGCACCGTATGCCGATTGCACCACGAGCAACGCACCACACATCAACAGTTTTTTTATTTGCATCATTTTCTTTCGTAATCAGGGTAAAGGCTGCGTGGTTTTTTCGGCAGATTTGACGTTCGTTTTTGCATAGCCTGGCACGCTTTGCTTGAGCAAACTCAAAGGATCAGCGCCTACCTTAATAAAATCGTTCAGCTCGAGTTGGACAAAGAATCCCGTATTGGATTGTTGCGTGGCGGTGGCAAAATGCTGTGCGACGAGACGCAGTGTCCAACAGCTCTGATTATACTCAAGCCCCGCAATCGCCTCCAAAGTCCGGTCATCCTGCAGCGAATAGTCCCAGCGGCCCACCGCATGCCAGCGTCCGGTAAGCGGCCATTGCGAGGAAACGTCGACCTGACGCAGTGCATTGCGCATGAAGCGGTACCCCAAATTAAAGACCTTGCCGGCTTCCGGGCGGTAACGCGCCGCGATGTTATAACGTTGCGCATGCGACTGATTCGGGTCAAATTGAAACTCGCTGTCCACCGACCAGGCATCGGTGATCCGCCCCGCAGCCGCCAGCAGAATATCCGACTTGTTGATTGTCGTTGTCGGCGTGATCAGATTCACCCGGGGCGTTTTGAAACTGAAACGCTCACCCACCGTCACCTTCAGGCGCTCCATGCCGTTTACGCGCTCAAGCAGGCGCGATGTCATCGCCAGTGTGACATGATCGGCATCGCCGAAGCGATCACTGCCAAAAAAGCGATTCTCGGTGAACATCTGGGTAAAACTGAAATCGGCCTGCGCAGTGTCAAAGTTGGGCAGTAAGTCCTGATTTCGGTATGGCACATAGACATAAAAAACGCGCGGCTCGAAAGTTTGCAGATAATCTCCGCCAAACATGTTTGAGTCGCGCTCGAATGCTATTCCACTGTCGATACTATAAACCGGCAACACGCGCGCAGCGTTCTGCAACGCCGTGACATTATTTGCCCCCATCACATATTTGGTGCCGTGCAACGCGACCTTGGGTGTGATGTAAACGGCTGAATCATCCAGCAGCGGATAACTTATGCTGGGGTATATCACCAGGCGCCTGCCGTTCACCGCAGTTGGATGACTGAAACTCACGAATTCACCGGCAAGATTGAATGTCGCGGCGGAAACACTCTGCTGCGCGTCAAGCGTCACTTGCGGCAGACGCGCGTACGGCACGGCGATGGGCGCGGCAGGGTCCTGCAAAGTCTGATAGCGTTGCACTCGCGCAACCGCGTTCCATGAGCCCGAGTTGAATTTCAGGCCACCCTCCTGCAGCAGGTTGGCTTGGGAAGTGGCATTCACGGCATTTCCCAGATCGCGAAAATAGGCATCATCCGCAACACGGTTGTAATTAACGAAGCCGGCAAAGCCGTCCGCCAGCATCTGGTCATGCTTCAGAGCAAACCGCGCCCGATCGCGGTCTGCCACTTTATCGTTGGGCAGCACGTCGACATGCAGTTCGCCGCCATAATCGCGCCCCAAATAGCGGTATTCGTTGTTCAGCATCAGGCCGCGCTTCAGCATGATGCGCGGTGCAAAGGTCGCGTCCTGATTCGCCGCAATATTCCAGTAATAGGGCAGTGTTACTTCCGTTCCGCCCTGGCTTGTGCCGCCAAAAACCGGCGCCAGAAAACCCGATTTGCGCTGGTCGTTAAGCGGAAAATCCATCCAGGGCGTGTACAGAATCGGCACGCCCTTGAACTCAACCGTCGCATGACGCGCCACGCCGATCATCCGGTCCCGATCCAGCTCCAGCATGCCCATTTTCATCATCCAGTCATCATTCCCCGCGGGACAGGTGGTGTAGGTGGCATTGTCAAGGCTGAAGTGCTCGCGATCCTGGATGCGCAGCGCATCCGCAGAACCACGAGCCTCATTTGCTTCCAGATAAAACTGCGGTTGTTCCATCCTGCCGGCGCTATTGCCCAGATTGAACAGGAGGTGCGGCCCGCTCATCGTATTGCCATCCTGTTTCAATATTACCGATCCCCGCGCATCCAGATCCTGCGAGCGTTGCTGATAGAGAAACCGGTCTGCACTGATAGACTGTCCGTTTTGTCGTAGAGTCGCATTGCCGGTCGCCTCGATTTGGTCATCCTTTTTCCCCGACAAGCTGTCTGCCTCAATGATGGCCGGCCCGTTCTGGTCAGCCTCGACGCTGCCTCTGGTGGCGGTATCAAGTCGAACCGCGGTCGTGCCCGTATCCGCACAAGAGTCATGCGCAAGGCAACACAGCGAGAAAATAACCAGGGAATTGAGACGAAACCGCATAACGCGCAGCGAGTAGTAAGATGATAAACTTTCGCAAGTTTACCATTAACCCCGTTGAAAAGCCCTTTATGCAACGCCTGCAACAACTCACCGAGTGGCTGCACAGCCAGTTCCCAAACGAAACCTTCACCCTTGCGCCGGCCTCCGCAGATGCCAGCTTCCGCCGCTATTTTCGCGCCACATATTCTGATCGCACCCTGATCGTGATGGATGCGCCACCACAACAAGAAGATTGCCGCCCGTTTCTGCACATCGCCAGACTGTTCGAGGAAGCCGGAACGCATGTCCCGCATGTCTATGCGCAGGACTTGCAGCAGGGTTTCCTGCTGTTGTCCGACCTCGGCAGCACCACTTACCTGCAGGCACTGTGCGGAGGGGTCGCTGCGCAGCAGCGGTGCACCCACCGGCCTCCTCCTTGCGGGGAGGATGCCGGCACGGCGCGCGAGCTGTATGGCGCCGCCACCGACGCGCTGATCAAAATCCAGCTCGCGTCGCGCGAAAATGAGCTGCCCCCCTATGACAAAGCCCTGCTGCTGCGCGAGATGCGCCTGTTTCCGGAGTGGTATATCGCGAAGCATCTCAATATCACCCTGACCGGCAAACAACACGCCAAACTGGAAGAGGTCTTTGCGCGCATCATCGCCAACAACCTCGCCCAACCGCGCGTATACGTGCACCGCGACTATCATTCGCGCAACCTGATGTATATCGAGCCCCCTCTCCTCAATCCTCTCCCGTTGCCCTCTCCTCAATCCTCTGATGGAACAACTAGCCATTCGACTAGGCCATCAAAGGACAATGGCCAAGTCGCTGGTTATCCCGCAAGCGGGCGAGGAAGCAAACGAAACCATCAATTGTTGATCCCTGCGGGAGAGGAGGCGAAAGAGAAGACCAATTTTCTGATCTCGCCCGGCATTCTCGATTTTCAGGATGCCGTATACGGCCCGATCACCTACGACCTCGCATCGCTGTTCAAGGACGCCTATATCAAATGGGAAGAAGCGGAGATCATCGACTGGCTGATCCGCTACTGGGAAAAAGCACGCAAGGCCGGGTTGCCGGTAGCCGAAGATTTCTCCGTGTTCTACCGCGACTACGAATGGATGGGCGTGCAGCGGCATATCAAAGTGCTGGGCATTTTTGCGCGCCTGTACCACCGCGACGGCAAGGACGGCTACCTTAAAGACCTGCCACTGGTGATGGCGTATCTGCGCGCTGCCTGCACACGATATATCGACCTCAAGCCGCTGTTAAATCTGCTGGACGAACTGGAACCGCACGCGGCACAGACGGGGTACACCTTTTGACGATGCTGCGCATCTCCCTCTCCCCAACCCTCTCCCGCAAGCGGGCGAGGGGGCGAACGTGAAAGGCGTAAACCCATGATAGCAATGCTTTTAGCAGCCGGTCGCGGCGAACGCATGCGCCCGCTCACCGACCATACTCCCAAGCCGCTGCTGGAAGCCGGCGGCAAACCGCTGATCGTCTGGCACATCGAAAGACTGGCGCGCGCCGGCATCACCGACTTGGTCATCAACCACGCCCACCTCGGCGCACAGATCGAAACCGCATTGGGTGGCGGCAGCCGCTACGGTGTCCGCATCCGCTATTCGGACGAAGGCACTGCCCTGGAAACCGCCGGCGGCATCGCCTATGCCCTGCCGTTACTACTCCCCTCGCCCGCTGGCGGGAGAGGGGGCGGGGGAGAGGGAGAACCCTTCGCGGTAATCAACAGCGACATCTACAGCGACTACGATTTTGCGCATTTGTTTGAACGCGCCGCCGCGCTGCAAGCCAGCGGCGATGCCGCCCACCTGGTGCTGGTCGACAACCCGCCCCACCATCCAAAAGGTGATTTTGGACTTACAGATGGTCGAGTGACAGACACCTTTTCCTCAATCCTGAACCCTCAATCCTCAATCCTCACTTTCAGCGGCATCGGCATCTACCAGACATCGCTGTTCAAGGATATCCCGCGCGGCAGCATCGCGCCGCTCGCGCCGCTGCTGCGTGCACAGATCGCCCTCGGCAAGGTCAGCGGCGAGCACCACCGGGGCTTATGGGTGGATGTCGGCACACCGCAACGCCTCGTCGAACTCGACAAGCTGATTCGCTCGTCGCACAATGCACCATGACTATCGATTCAACCATCTATGCAATGCGGCGCAAACGCCTGCTGGAAACGATGCAGCGCGGCATCGCCATCGTCCCCACGGCGCCGGAAGTGGCGCGCAACGGCGACACCCGCTATGGATACCGCTTTGACAGCAACTTCTATTACCTGAGCGGCTTTGCCGAGCCGGAAGCGGTGCTGGTGCTGGTTGCCAGCCAGGACAAGAATAGCGAGACACAATCCATCCTGTTCTGCCGCGAAAAAAATCTGGAGCGCGAAGTCTGGGACGGTTACCGCACCGGCCCAGATGCCGCAAAAGATGAATACGGTTTCGACGCGGCTTACCCGATCGCACAGCTGGATGAAAAGCTGGCCGAACTGATGGGCAACCAGCCTGCGCTGTTCTATCCGGTGGGCCACGATACCGCATGGGACCAGCGCATCCTCAGGCTGCGCGGCGAGGTGCAGGCCAAGGCGCGCAGCGGCATCCGCGCCCCGAACGAAATACACGACGTACGCACGCTGCTCAACGAAATGCGCCTGTTCAAGGACGAACACGAGCTGATGATGATGCGCCACGCCGCCGAAATTTCCACGCATGCGCATCGCCGCGCGATGCGGTTCACCCGTCCCGGCCAGTTCGAATACCAGCTTGAAGCCGAATTGCTGCACGAATTCTGCCGCCATGGCGCGCGCTTCCCCGCCTACCCTTCCATCGTCGCCGGCGGCGCGCATGCCTGCGTGCTGCATTACGTCGGCAACAATGCCAGGCTCAAGGACGGCGACCTGCTGCTGATCGACGCGGGCTGCGAACTGGACGGCTACGCCTCCGACATCACGCGCACCTTCCCGGTGAACGGGCGTTTCTCCGCCGCACAAAAAGACGTCTATGAACTCGTGCTCGCCGCGCAATCCGCCGCAATTGCCGTCGCCCGACCCGGCAAGACCTGGAATGCGCCGCATGACGCCGCGCTGAGCGTGCTGGCGCAGGGCTTCATCGACCTCAAGCTGTGCCAGGGCAGCGTGGATGCCGTGCTGGAAAGCGAAAGCTACAAGCGGTTTTACATGCACCGCACCGGCCACTGGCTGGGCATGGACGTGCACGATGTCGGCAATTACAAGACCGGTGACAACTGGCGCGCGCTGCAAACAAGCATGGTGTTCACCGTCGAGCCGGGCTGCTACATCCGTCCTGCCGATGACGTGCCGCAGGCGCTATGGAACATCGGCATCCGCATCGAAGACGATGTGGCGATCACCGAACTGGGCAATGAAGTGCTTACTGCTGCTGCGCCGAAAACGGTGGCGGAGATTGAGGAGTTGATGCGAACCTGAAAAATCATGGATACAGCAAGCGTAGGGCGGGTCACACCCGCCGTAAAACGAAATCATGAAAAAATCGATTCAAAATTTGGAGAATGATTTTGAAAAGGCGGGTGTGACCCGCCCTACGCCGCTTATGCATAGCGGAGTCCCATTGATTCGGCTTATCCCCGGCGCACCGAAAAGCTATCGAACATCACCCCGATGCGGCTGCACAACACCTCATCCAGAAACTCCTGCACCGGGTAGGAGCTGACTTTCTCGTCGGCGCAACCCTGCGGGCGGAATTCCTGCAGCACGTAATTGCGCACACCCAAATCCCGCAACTCCTCTGCAAGCTGCAGCAATGAATCCTTGCTGTGATACAACGGATGCACGGTGGTGCGGAATTCACAGGGCACGCCGCTGGCCAGCAGCAGCCGGGCGCTTTCCCGTGCTTTCTCTCCACTCGCCGGAGTGCCGGTCACCTTGTCGTAATCGCTGAAAGCAGCCTTGATGTCCATGCCGACCCAGGAAAGCAGCGGCAACAGTTCGCCGAGGCGCGACGGGTAGGTGCCGCCGGTATGCAGACCAACCTTGAAGCCGAGGTTGCGCACTTCGTTGATGGCGGATGCGAGGCTGTCTTGCAGCGTCGGTTCGCCGCCGCTGAAAACGACCGCGTCCAGCAAGCCCTGGCGGCGGCGCAGAAAGCTGAGCACCGACGGCCAATCCAGTTGGGTATCGCTATTGCGGGGAATAAGATGGGGATTGTGGCAATAGCCGCAGCGCCACGGACAGCCCTGGCAGAACACCACGGCAGCCAGGCAGCCGGGAAAATCGGTGCTGGTTAGCGGCGTGAGACCGCCGATTTGCACACGATCTTTCAAGCCCGGTCTCCGGCGGGCTTGGAAAGTCGGCGTCCCGTTTCGTGTGTAATGTTTGGCAAAGAATTTCCAGTGGCGAAGGAAGCCAAGGCCGGGCTATTTGCGCTTTCTAAAGCATATATTGGCGAAACGCTTGTTAAACCCGTTCGCCCTGAGCCTGTCGAAGGGTGAATGAATTAACGCAGTGATTCATCAGTCCCTCTGTTCATGGTTCGACAAGCTCTGATGGAACAACTAAGTATTGACTAAGCACGATACCCCTGTGCTAAGTCACTACTTAACCACGAACGGATGGACTTGATCAGCGCCTGCTCAGTCACTCAGACTGCCAGCTGGGCGCGGCATTCCTGGAAGAACTGGCGCTCGCCATGCTCGCCTTTTTTGCCGATATTGAATGAAGCCACCGGGCGGTGGTAGCCCATCACGCGGGTCCACACTTCGCAGGGCTGGCGTTCTGCGTCGGTCAAAACAATTTCGCTGGCTTTCAGGTTCGTCTGGTTGGAAAGGTCGGTCATTTTATTCTCCCTGTTATCGTTTTAATGAATGGCAATACTTAAATGGCGCAGGTCAGGCTGCCAGTTTCCTGCGTTTCTCGGCGAGAATTTCCTGGTCGCACTTCGGGCAGTATTTGTGCTCGCCCTCGATATATCCGTGTTGCGGGCAGATCGAGAATGTCGGCGTGATCGTGATGTAGGGCTGGCTGAAACGTTCCAGTGAACGGCGCACCAGCGACTTGCATGCTTCCGCGCTGGTGATGCGCTCGCTCATGTACAGGTGCAGCACGGTTCCGCCGGTGTATTTGCGCTGCAACTCTTCCTGCCGCTCCAGCGCCTCGAACGGATCGTCGGTAAAGCCGACCGGCAGTTGCGACGAGTTGGTGTAATAGGGCATTTCCTTGCTGCCCGCCTGGATGATGCCGGCGAAACGCTTGCGGTCTTCCTTGGCGAAGCGGTAGGTGGTGCCTTCCGCCGGGGTGGCTTCCAGGTTGAACATGTGTCCGGTTTCGTCCTGGAACGCGAGCATCCTGGCACGCACATGGTCGAGCAGGCGCACCGCGAACTGGTGTCCCCACTCGCTGGTGATGTCGTGTTCGTCGTGGGTGAAGTTGCGCACCATTTCGTTGATGCCGTTGACACCCAGCGTGGAGAAGTGGTTGCGCAGCGTGCCGAGGTAGCGCCTGGTATAGGGGAACAGGCCCGCGTCCATGTGACGCTGGATCACCTTGCGCTTGATTTCCAGGCTGTTCTTGCCGATTTCCAGCAGCTCGTCGAGGCGGCTGAGCAACGCGTCTTCGTTGCCCTGATAGAGGTAACCAAGACGCGCGCAGTTGACCGTGACCACGCCCACCGAGCCGGTCTGCTCGGCGCTGCCGAACAGTCCGTTGCCGCGCTTCAGCAGTTCGCGCAGATCGAGCTGGAGACGGCAGCACATCGAGCGCACCATGTTGGGCTTGAGGTCGGAATTGATGAAGTTCTGGAAGTACGGCAGGCCGTACTTCGCCGTCATCTCGAACAGCAGGTTTGCGTTTTCTGACTCCCACGGGAAATCGGGCGTCATGTTGTAGGTCGGGATCGGGAAGGTGAACACCCTGCCCTTGGCATCGCCCTTGGTCATCACCTCGATATAGGCGCGGTTGATCATGTCCATCTCAACCTGCAACTCGCCATAGGTGAACGGCATGCTCTCACCGCCGATGACCGGCACCTGCCCGCGCAAGTCTTCCGGGCATACCCAGTCGAAGGTCAGGTTGGTGAAGGGCGTCTGCGTGCCCCAGCGCGACGGCACGTTGAGGTTATAGACCATTTCCTGGATGGACTGCCTGACGTCGTCATAGCGCAGGTTGTCCTTGCGGATGAACGGCGCCATGTAGGTATCGAAGGAGGAAAACGCCTGCGCCCCGGCCCATTCGTTCTGCAGCGTGCCGAGAAAATTGACGATCTGGCCGACCGCGGAGGACAGGTGTTTTGGAGGGCCGGCCTCGACCTTGCCCGGCACGCCGTTCAGCCCCTCGTTGAGCAGCGTGCGCAGCGACCAGCCGGCGCAGTAGCCGGCCAGCATGTCGAGGTCATGCACATGGATGTCGCCTTCGCGGTGCGCGACGCCGACTTCCGGCGGGTAGACGTGGCTGAGCCAGTAGTTGGCCACCACTTTCCCGGAAACGTTGAGGATCAGGCCGCCCAGGCTGTACCCCTGGTTGGCATTGGCGTTGACGCGCCAGTCCATCTGGTCGAGGTATTCGTTGATCGAGCTTTCCACATCCACGACGGTCTTGCGGTCCTGGCGCAGCTTGGTGTGCTGCTCCCGGTAGACGATGTAGGCGCGGGCGGTCTTGAGGTGGTTGGCTGAGATCAGCACCTGCTCGACCGCGTCCTGGACCTTCTCGATATGCGGCGGTTCGGCGCGGAACTTGTGGATCAGTACCTTGACCACCTGGGCGGTGAGCAGGAATGCCTCGTTGGCATCGAGCTCGCCGGTGGCGGTGCCGGCCCGCTGGATGGCGGAACGTATTTTTTCCGAATCGAACGGCGCCAGCGTGTTGTCGCGCTTGATGACACCCTTGGGGAGAGGAACCAGATTGGCCACATTGCCGCCCGGCTGGTTTTGCGAGTTGCCAACTGCGAGAACCGTACCTGCCATGACTTCCTCCTGAATTATTATTTTTCTTGGATGAAATCACCCCGGATTCCTGCAATCCGGCAAGCCCGGTTCAATCATCGCAAAGCACTAGATGTTGTGTGTGCGGATGTAGAATTACACAACCTATTGTGGGGTGTCAAGAGGAAGCGCGCACCCCGATATTCGGGGCGGGCTTGAAACTACTGGCTGGCGGCGTGCAGGCGTGAGGCAAATTTCTCAAGTACTTTTTCAGGGGTAAACTGCGACAGTTCAAACTTGGGCAAGTCTATCGAATCAAGCGTGTTCTTGGCGATCAATCCAAGCTCGGTTTCCCCCTCCACCACCAGACGGCGGCTGAAAAACAGCGTGTCCGGATCTTCCCGGCGCGTTGCCAGCAGGAAGAAATCGTAAGCCGTGGCGCTGATCGCAAGGTCGGGGGTCTTGCCCGCCGCGCAGGCGACAAAACCGGTGCTGTCGATCGTGAAATAGAAGCTCAATCCGACATCGATCACGCGGATGCTGACCAGCTTGCCATGCAATGGCTCCAGCAGTTCTGGCTTGATGATGCGACCCAGCGCCAGATTAAGTCCTTGGCTGAACAGCAACGAAGGCGGGTAAGACGGCAACATCGACAGCGCCATGCACAGTGGTTTGGGAAAGCTGAAAGCAGGCAGATTCATGGTTATTCCTTCGTCGGCTCGAATTTTGGAATCATTTTATCCTGTTTGCTGGTTGTGACCAATAACCCAACCGCAATTCAATGGTAGACCATGAGGTCTCTTTGACGGTTGTGAGTGGAGGCTGTATAAATTGGCAACTCTTTCTCACGAGCTAAACTATAAGGGACAGAAATGAAGAAAATTACTTTGGCTTTAATGGCAATCGCCAGTTTGACTGGCGCAACAACTGCATTTGCGAGTGACAATGGTTGGTATTTGTTTGGTGCAGTCGGGCAAACAACAGGCGGCGCTATTAAAGAATTAGTAGATCATCAACTGACGTATGCAGGAAAAAATGGATTTTCATCCAGCTTGAGTACACCAACCGTATATAATTTGTATGTTGGTTATCAAATAAACAGGAATTTGGCGTTAGAAGGTGGTTACATTGGTTCGACTAGTGTGACCTACACTGCCTCTGGTGGAAACCTGGCTGGCCCAGTTACCGCATCGGCGATGATCAGTGGTGGGACTTTCGCTGCGGTTGGCATGTTGCCTCTGGCTAGGCAATTCAGTTTATTGGGCAAAGTGGGTGTCGCCTATATTCTAACTACAGCCGGCATAACGGGGCTCGCTGGCACCTCTTACCTTAGCGGAATAAGAAACGACATAACTTGTGGCGTTGGTGCGAAGTATGACTATTCCGATGCCTTTTCAATGCGATTTAATCTGGATAACTACAACATCGGCAGTTCTTATTTTTCTCCTGGTCGCAGCAACGTCTGGACGGTTGGTGTTGGCTACAAATATTGATCCTTAATTCAGGCTTATTGTCGTAGCACTTGGTCGATTTGAGTCTTCAACAACGATGCAACATGGTCTTGAATAACGACATCCAGTGTTTGCCTTAACCCGCTTGCGCCATCAACTCGGGCGCTTCACCATTCAGCATCAGGCCGCATCCTCGGCGGCGTTTTGCCGCAAGTAGCTCTGCTCGATACCGGGCCTTCCATGCCAATAACCGTCGCAGGCCTGATCGGGCATCAACGCGGCCAGCTTTTGCATGGCGGCATGGGCAGTGAGCCGGTTTTCCATGCATTCGTGAAACAGCCTGAGAACTTTGGCGGTATGGAATGCCTGCGGGCTGACGCGCACCACGTCCACGCCGGTTTGACGCATCGAGTCGAGCTCGCCGATCAGGTTGTAGACGCTGGCGGATTGCGTCTGGATGCCGTTCAGCACGAGGAAGGGCTGGCCTTCGCGGGTCTTCAGCGTGAGTCCGTTGGCATAGTCGAGGCAGCGGAACTGGCAGTCGTCCTTGGGCAGGTTGTAATGGCGTGCGGTAAAGCAGCGCGCCGAAAAGGCCAGCGGCATCCGGCCATAGGCGAACACTTCGGTTTCCATGCCGGCCGGGCGGGTTGCCTGCATGTGCGACAGCGCCTCGCGCGACATTTCCAGCGGCATGACCCAGCGCTTCGCGCCGAGCTCGTTCATCAGAGCCAGCGTTTGCGGATTGTAGGTGTTGATGTGCGGGCCCGCGACAAACGGGATTTTCGCGGACGAAGCCAGGCGCACTGCGGCCATGTCGTTGGCTTCCAGTGCGAACCTGCCGTTTTCAACGACGCGGCGCAATCTTTTCAAATCGGATTCGGATTCGATCAGGGCCAGCGTGGAGAGCACCGCTTCCTTGCCGGCATCGGCAAGCTTTTTCGCTATCTCCAGCCAGTCATCGAGCCGCACGATCTGGCGGCGCGAGCAGACGGCTTCGCCCAGGTAGACGATGTCCACCGGCGTGGCGGCAATTTCGTCATAGAAATTGAATACGGTATCGCGATCCCAGTAGTAGAGGATGGGGCCAAGTGACAATTTCATGAATTGGATTCTCTGCAAAAACTCACGCGTTCATTTCCACGGACGGTTATACGCGCCCAGGGTGTGCTGCTGCCCCTCGGCGAGCTTGTTCAGTTGCGCCATCCACGCCGGGCTGACGGTGTAGCTCTGCGGCGCCCGTTCGGCGGCATCGATCGCCGCGCGCCACACCTTGGTGACTTGCTCGACATAGGCGGGGCTGCGCTGGCGGCCTTCGATCTTGATCGCCGCGATGCCCATGGCTATCATCTCCGGCAGCATCTCCAGCGTATTGAGGCTGGTCGGTTCCTCGATGGCGTAGTAAGTCTCGTTGTTGACCTCGAAGCGCCCCTTGCACAGCGTCGGGTAGCCGGCATTTTCGTTATCGCCATAGCGGTCGAGCAGTACGCCGTTCAGGCGGGATTCCAGTCCCTGCGGCGTTTTTTCCCAGCGTACCGCCTTGGCCGGCGAACATACTCCGCAGGTGTTGGGCGATTCGCCGGTAGCATAGGATGACAGCGCGCAGCGCCCCTCGACCATGACGCACAGGCCGCCGAAGCCGAACAGCTCGATTTCCACCGGGGTATTTTTCACCACCTGCTCGACCTGCGCCAGCGACAGCACGCGCGGAATGACCGCGCGCTGGATACCGAAATGCTCATGGTAAAAGTTGATCGCCTCGTAGTTGGTGGCTGAGCCCTGCACCGACAGATGGAGGCGCAGTTTCGGATAGGTTCTCGATGCGTAACGCATCAGGCCGGGGTCGGCCAGGATGACGGCATCGACGCCCAGCTCCACGGCATTGTCCACGGCTCCCTGCCAGCGCTCCCACTTGTCGGACTGCGGGAAGGTATTGAGCGCAAGCAGCACCTTGGCGCCTTTGGCGTGGGCGTAACGCACTCCTTCGCGGGCGCTGGCCTGATCGAAATTCAGCCCGGCGAAGGCGCGCGCATTGGTATTGTCCTTGAAACCCATGTAGACGCAGTCGGCACCGTTATCCACGGCGATTTTCAGCGCGGGAAGATTGCCCGCCGGACAAACCAGTTCAAGCGACATGACGAAGCTCCTTAAAGATAAGTGTGCTGCCTGCGAGGTGCCGCCTCCGGCACATTTCGGCAAAGGCACCGGGTGTGAGAGGAGGCTGCAGGCGACCACTCCCGCACCCATCGGCTCCGCCGCACCGTGTCGTGGCCGCCCCCTGGCGGCTGTCGCGCTGGCGCAGTTCGCGCTCAATCCCGTTCAAGATATTCCATTTCTGCGAACTCCATTCGGGCGCCAGCAAAATCTCCTTGGGTGAGGTACCGGTAACGCGATGGTAGACAATATGTTCCGGCGTGCGTTCAATCAGGTCGGCGGCTATGCGTATGTATTCCTCGCGGTCCAGCGGGGTGTATTTACCGCGCCGCCATTCCTGCGCGAGCAAGGTATGTTTTACAACGTGCAGCGGGTGCAGCTTGAGGCCATCCACGCCGATGTCGAGCACGGTATCGAGGGTGGCATGGTAGTGCGCTTCGTCTTCGCCGGGCAGTCCGACAATCAGGTGGGCGCACACCGGAATCCCGCGCTGGCGCGCCGCAGTGGCCGTGGCAACATATTCCGCCAGGCCGTGACCGCGGTTGACGCGCCGCAAAGTTTCGTCGAAGGCCGACTGCAAGCCGAGTTCCAGCACCACCTCCAGACCGCGCGCGCGGAATTCATCGAGCAGATCGAGCACTTCAGATGGCACGCAATCCGGGCGCGTGCCGATGGAAAGGCCGATAACATCCGGCTCCTGCAACACCTCTTCATACATCGCCCGCAATTGCTCGACCTTGGCGTAAGTATTGGTGTATGCCTGAAAATAGGCGATGAATTTTGTGGCGCGGGTGCGCCGGCGTATCGCGCGCCTGCCCGACTCAAGCTGTTCATGCAAAGTGGGCGGCGTGCGCCCGTTGGGGCTGAACGAATCGTTGTTGCAGAAAGTACAGCCGCCGATCCCCTTGCTGCCATCGCGATTCGGGCAGGTCAGACCCGCGTCCAGGGCAATCTTGTGCACGCGCTCGCCATAGCGCCGCAACAGGTGCTGCCCATAGGTGTGAATGCGGTCGGAGAGAACCATCTGGATTACTTCGAACTGAGGATCGGCAATGCGGGACAGGCTAGCATGTTGCGCCCAATGCTTCAAGCCGAAGGGCAGCATGGGTATTTTTGGTCGCATAACGCAATGCAGAAGGATCAGTAATTACGCCAGAACAACTGGTGATTTTAAACCGTTATCACTAATTCATTTCCCAACAACAGATGCAGACAGCTTTAACCGAAGCTATCTATATCTTTCTGCTACAGCTTTCTGGTACTGCGTGTTTTCTGCATCGTTGCTTGAGTGATTGCTGATTGGTAGCAGCCCACAAAGTCGATGACATCAATGCCAAGAACATTCGCTAGTTCAATAAATTCAGGAAAGTCCAAGCGACGTTCTCCACGTTCGTATTTCGAAATAAAACTCTGCGGTTTACCTAATCTCTCAGCAATCTGTACTTGCGTCAGTCCAGACTTTTCTCTTGCAGAGACAAGCAGGCTGCGAAAAATTTGGTAGTAATAGCTGTGTAAGGAGCTAGGCATATGCCTAGCCTAATAACCCATTGTGGAATATCCCAAAACAGGTTATCGTTCATCCTGAAACTGCAACAACACCCATGCGGCAATCAGGGCCCTGATTGATGCAAAAACCACCAACGTTATTTAGGGAGTGATAGCCAAAGTTGGTTTGTGGGCTTGGTTATTCATTCATTTTTTCTTTGGATAAATGGATTCCCCTTCATGCCTCGCAAAGTGCGGAAAAACTAGGCGGATCAATAGCAAAAAATATTTTGCTTGATCAAACGAAAAACAATCCACAACAAATCAACTTCTGGTAATTCATTATGCTGCCAACAAACAAAGCAGAAAAACTCGCAACTGGGATGCTGGGAACAAACAGTGGTCTATCTTCTGTTACTCGCACAATTGTTCGCAATCGAAGTCTATTAAATAATCTACGTAAGAACTTTCTTTTGAAACCTGCCTTCAAGCTCTTCAAAAACAGAAGGGGATACCCAGCTTTTTGGACTATGCCATATGATCCCATCTGCAGAGAGATTCTCTTCAATGGTTACTATGAAAAAGAATTGCTCATGGGCATGTGTAAATTGGTAGAAAACAAATCAGGCACGGTATTAGATATTGGCGCCAATATAGGCAACCATACGGTCTTTTTCTCTAGAGAATTTGAAAATGTCATTTCTTTCGAACCTACACCAAGTAATTGCTGGGCGGTTTCAAGCACCAAGTGCAAAAAGTGCAGCGTGATGCTGCCTAAAATCAAATGCGTCTGGCGTGAACAACTGCGCAGGACATTTGAACCCG
>MGWZ01000034.1 GCA_001801175.1 Gallionellales bacterium RIFCSPLOWO2_02_FULL_57_47
AAAAATGCATCGCCGTTCGTTTGGCGCAAGCGTGAAGTTAAGGGGGCTCAGCTCCGAAATACTATTGTTAACTTATGCAATTAAACACTAGCAATAATTCGCACTGCTGTCTGTGATAAAAGTCCCGTAACCAGTCCTGGTTTCGAATGGCGGCTTTTCGCACCAGGTCGCCCGCCGAGCCAGGTTGATAGCCATCTCGACAGGGGTCACCGAGTCTTTGCTTTCAGGCCAATAATTCAGATCACCAGAATTATCAAGGCAGTGTTCAAATGCAGACCTC
The DNA here is from genome assembly GCA_001801175.1 of Gallionellales bacterium RIFCSPLOWO2_02_FULL_57_47. Classification (GTDB taxonomy): domain Bacteria; phylum Pseudomonadota; class Gammaproteobacteria; order Burkholderiales; family Gallionellaceae; genus Gallionella. The sequence goes on from MGWZ01000034.1 coordinate 281, forward strand.
CGGGCCAGTCTCGAATTGTGTTCAACAAAAGAAACGCTGGCGGGCATCGGACGGGATGTCCATTCCCGTCGACTGGGCGCGTTGCAGCAGTTCCCAGTAGTAGCGGTAGGAGGCGCGGTCATGCAGTTTGCCTTCCAGCTGGATAGGCCCCCAGGCCGCGTCCTGTGCGGCAATCAGCAGGGTGGCAGCTTCGTTGACTTCGGCAAAGTCCGGGCGCATGGCTTCGACGATGGGCTGTATCTGTGCCGGGTGGATGCTCCACATGCGCAGGAATCCCAGTTCCTGCCGGGCGCGGCGTGCATCTTCCCGCACCACGCTGGTGTCGCGTATTTCGGTGGTGACATTGTGGCTGGGCACGATACCGTTGCCCAGTGCGGCGGCGGCAATCGCGCACTTGGCGCGCACCACCAGCGCATGGCTGAACTGGCCGGGCGAGCGCATCGCGGTGGCGGGAATGGCGCCGTGATGTGCGGAAACGAAGTCCATCAGGCCGAAGTCGAGGGTCTCGACATGGGGCAGGCGGGCGATCTCCCACACCTCATGCAGCGCGCCGGGCGTTTCGATCAGCACATGGACGGGAATCTCGCGGGCAACGCCGTGACGGTTTCTCAGTTCGTCGAGCGCGGTGATCTGCATCAGGACATCGCCGGCATTTTCCGGTTTGGGTAAAACGATGTAAGCCACGCGCTGCCCTGCCCGGCTAATGATGATTTCCAGTTCGTCGCGCCAGATCGGATGGCTGGCATCATGGATGCGGACGCCGATGCGGTCGAAGCGGTTTGCATCGGACATGGTCAACCCGGCGATCATGGCCGCATGCTCCCGCTCCCTGCCTGCGGGCGCGCCGTCCTCGCAGTCGGCGGTGATGTCGAAGATGGGCCGCTCATCGACAGATAATTCGGCCTGGATCTGGAGCGCCTTGTTCAGCAGCTTCTCGCTGCCGGCAAAGTGCTCGCACGCGGCAAGCCGGGGAAACGGCCGGCTGCCTGTGTAGAGTACATCGAATGGATGGATGAGCTTATTCATACAAAAAACGGCGATTGCATCCGCAGATTGCGCAGATTTCCACAGATTTTAAAAACGTTATTGACTCTGCCTGCTTTCGCCATATGGGTGCGCCCGGCAGTCATTCCAGCCAAATGATTCAACTGCGTTAATCTGCGTAATCTGCGGACAACTGTTTTTTTCAGGATCATGCAAAACATCCCGTCCTGCGCCTCCTGTTCGTCCCGTTTTACTGGATTTCGACCAGGGTTTCGTCCGGCGCTACGCTGTCGCCTTTTTTTACATGTATGCTGATTACAACGCCGCATTGAGGCGCCTGGATTTCGTTTTCCATTTTCATCGCTTCGATCACCAGTACGCCATCTCCTGCCTCGACTTTATCGCCGACCTTGACCTTGACCTCGACGATGGTGCCGGGCATCGCGGTCGCAATGCAACCCTGGTGGGATGGGCGCGGTCGGCTCGAGTCGGAAGCAGGGGCGGCAGATTTTTTCTTGCCGTTGCTTGTTCCGCCGGTAACCTCGATTTCATTCAGGGTTTCGACGATGACTTCCTCCGAGATGCCATCGACGGAAACATAGAACGGGCGCTGTGCTTCTCCGTGGTGTCCGCTGCCGGTAAGTTTGATATGGAAGGTTTCACCATGCAGCGTTGCCTTGAATTCGTTGGGCGCGTATCTTTCGGATGAGGTGGTAGCGGCCTCCCTGGACAGCAACGGCTCCGGCTTGAGGGTTCCGGCGTTACGTTCCTGCAGGAAGGTTCTTGCCATATCCGGGAACATGGCATAGGTGAGGACATCTTCCTCGTTCCTGGCCATGCCCTCGCACTTGATCCTGAGTTTGTTCATCTCGTCTTCCAGCAAATCCGCCGGGCGGCAGGTCACGACTTCCGCATCGCCGACCGCCAGTTTTTTGACCAGTTCATTGACCTTGCCCGGCGCCTTGCCATAATGGCCTAGCAGGTAATTCTTGACCTCATTGGTGACCGATTTGTAGCGCTCCCCGGTCAAAACGTTCATGGCAGCCTGTGAGCCGACGATTTGCGAAGTTGGCGTAACCAGCGGCGGGTAGCCCAGGTCTTCGCGCACCCGCGGAATCTCGGCGAGCACTTCATTCATGCGGTGGAGCGCGCCCGATTCCTTGAGCTGGTTGGACAGGTTGGAAATCATGCCGCCCGGTACATGGTTTACCAGCACGCGTGTGTCCACGCCGGTGTATGCGCTCTCGAACTGCCAGTACTTCTGGCGCACTTCGTAGAAATAGGCAGTCAATTCCTGTATTGCCGCCAGGTCGAGGCCGGTGTCATATTCCGTGCCTTGCAGCGCGGCAACAATGCTCTCGGTCGAGGAATGGCTCGCGCCCTCGCCGAACGAGGAATTGCAGGTATCCAGCATCGTGGCGCCCGCTTCCACGCCCTTGAGAAAACACATCGAAGACAAACCCGAAGTGGCATGGCTGTGCAGATGAATCGGCAGGGTGACAGCTGCACGCATCGCCTTCACCAGCTCGGAGGTGGCATAAGGCGTAAGCAGGCCGGCCATGTCCTTGATGCAGATAGTATCGCAACCCATCGTTTCCAGTTCGCGCGCCAGTTCGACGAACTGGGGAATGCCGTGCACCGGGCTGGTGGTGTAGCTGATGCAGCCCTCGGCATGTTTGCCTGATTTCTTTACTGCTTCGATGGAGACGCGCAGATTGCGCAGGTCGTTCATCGCATCGAAAATGCGGAACACGTCCACGCCGTTGTCTGCGGACTTGCCGACAAATGCGCGCACCACGTCATCGGAATAGTGGCGGTAGCCGAGCAGGTTCTGGCCGCGCAGCAGCATCTGGATGCGGCTGTTGGGCAACGCCTTGCGCAGTTTCTTGAGGCGCTCCCACGGGTCTTCTTTCAGGAAACGCACGCAGGAATCGAAGGTCGCGCCTCCCCAGGCTTCCAGGGACCAGAAGCCGATGCTGTCGAGCTTGGGACAGATGGGCAGCATGTCATCGGTGCGCATGCGCGTCGCAATCATCGATTGATGGCCGTCACGCAGGACCAGTTCGGAAATTAGGGTTTTTGCCATGTCGTTAATTAATTGTAAGGTTGAAATTAAATGCCTTCATGCGCCGCGATGACGGCTGAAATAACGGCTGCTCTCAGTTCCGGAGGAATTTTTGTGGTGTAATTGATCAGCTCGGGGTGGGACTCCACAAACCCGGTGTTGAAGTCCGCATTCCTGAAGTCGGGATGCTTCAGGATTTCCTGATAATAAGGTATGGTCGTCTTGACGCCATAGATCGCCATGTCGCTCAGCGCCCGGCGGCCACGCTCGACGACTCCATCCCAGGTGAGCGCCCAAACGGTGAGCTTGGCGCACATAGAATCGAAATAGGGCGGAATCTCATAGCCGCTGTACATGGCGGCATCGATACGCACGCCGGGGCCGCCCGGCGCATAGTAACGGGTGATCTTGCCGAAGCTAGGCAAAAAACCATTCTTGGGGTCTTCCGCGTTGATGCGGAATTCCATCGCGTAGCCGCGAAACCTGACATCTTCCTGCTTGTATTGCAGTTCATGGCCATCGGCGATGCGAATCTGCTCCTGCACAATATCGATGCCGGTAATGGTTTCCGTCACGGTGTGTTCGACCTGTATGCGCGTGTTCATTTCCATGAAATAGAAATTGCTGTCCTGGTCGAGCAGGAATTCGACCGTGCCCGCGTTTTCATAGCCCACAGCGCGAGCAGCCTTGACGCCCAGATTGCCGATGTATTCGCGTTGCTCCGGGCTGATCTGCGGCGAGGGTGCAATCTCGATCAGCTTCTGGTTGCGGCGCTGGATGGAGCAATCGCGCTCGAACAGATGGATCGTGTTGCCATGGCTGTCGCCCAGTATCTGCACTTCGATATGCCGCGGATTGACCACGCATTTTTCCAGGAAGACTTCCGGCTGGCCAAAAGCCTTGTTGGCTTCCGAAATCACTCTTTCGAAGTTGCCGACGAGATCCTTGTCGCTGTCGCAACGGCGAATGCCGCGTCCGCCGCCGCCATTGGTGGCCTTGAGCATCACGGGATAGCCGATTTTGTTTGCCAGGATGCGTGCCTCTTCGACATTGGCGAGGTTGTCTTCGCTGCCCGGCACGCATGGGATGCCGGCAGCTATCATCGCTTTGCGCGCCTGGATTTTATCGCCCATCTGGCGGATGACATCCGCATTCGGGCCGATAAATTTGATATCGCGGCGCGCGCAAATTTCTGCCAGTTCTGGGTTTTCCGCAAGAAAGCCATAGCCCGGATGCAGCGCATCGCACCCCGAGGTGACGGCGATGTTGACGATGTTGTGGGCGTTAAGATAACCGGCTACCGGTTCGGAGCCGATATGGTAGGCCTCATCCGCTTTTTTTACATGCAGCGCATGGCGGTCGGCATCGGTATAGATGGCAACCGACTTGATGCCCATCTCCGAGCAGGCGCGCACGATGCGAACTGCAATTTCACCACGGTTGGCGACGAGTATTTTTGTAATCACAAATTATCCCTGAATCCGGCTGGATGTCCGGCTGAAAGACAGTTGGGTTGCGGGTAACTGCGGACGCTGCCCGAGTTTCGATGCCGCATTATAGCGGCATCATCATGATGAGCTCAATGGCAAATATCCTGCCGGGCACTGCATTACTGATGACGATGCCCGCTCTGCAGCCCTTGAGCAAGTTAAATAGTCACTTATCAGATAAGTCTTCACAATTTGCGAGAAGAATTACTCACGCGGAGGCGCGAAGACGCGGAGAAATATGCCCTGCGACTGCTTTGTTTTTCCTCTGCGTCTCCGCGTCTTCGCGTGAAAATCTTTTTTTGTTCCGGTTTGTCCGGCTTAGGTGGATGCGCTACGCCCTTCGACAAGCTCAGGACAGGCTTATCCACCCTACGACTTCAAAATTACTTGATTACAATTTTCCCTTCACCGCAATCATGCCGCCCGGTTACGCCATTTCGCCGGGCCTATTTCGTGCACCGAACTGCCATTCGAGTCCACTGCCACGGTAACCGGCATGTCTTCCACTTCAAATTCATAAATCGCTTCCATGCCCAGATCGGCGAAGGCAACCACGCGCGCAGCCTTGATGGCCTGCGACACCAGATAAGCCGCGCCGCCGACTGCGATCAGATATACCGCCCCGTGGCGCTTGATGGACTCGATTGCGGATTTGCCGCGCTCCGCCTTGCCTACCATCCCGATCAGTCCGGTCTGCGCCAGCATCGTTTCGGTGAACTTGTCCATGCGCGTGGCGGTAGTCGGTCCCGCGGGCCCCATCACTTCATCGCGCACCGGGTCAACCGGCCCGACGTAATAGATGAACCGGTTGGTAAAATCCACGCCGGGCGGCAACTTCTCGCCGCGCCCCAGCATATCGGTGATGCGCTTGTGAGCCGCGTCGCGCCCGGTGAGCAGCTTGCCGGACAATAGCAGCGTCTCGCCCGGCTGCCACTTGGCGATGTCTGCGCGCGTAATGTTATCGAGGCTTACCCGGCGCGCGTCCGCCGACGGTTTCCAGTGCACATCGGGGTAATCTTCAAGCTTCGGCGGAGTGAATTGCGCCACGCCGCTGCCATCCAGCTCGAAATGGATATGCCGCGTTGCCGCGCAATTGGGGATCATCGCGATCGGCTTGGATGCCGCATGGGTCGGGTAATCCATGATTTTTATATCCAGCACCGTTGCCAGCCCGCCCAGGCCCTGCGCACCGATGCCCAGCGCATTCACCTTGTCGTAAAGCTCGATGCGCAGTTCTTCCAGCTTGTTTTTCGGGCCGCGCGCCTTCAGCTCTTGCATGTCGATCGGCTCCATCAATGATTCTTTTGCCAGCAGCATCGCCTTCTCCGCCGTGCCGCCGATGCCGATGCCCAGCATCCCCGGCGGGCACCACCCCGCGCCCATTTCCGGCACGCGCTGCAACACCCATTCCACGATGTCATCGTCGGGATTGAGCATCTTGAAACTGGTTTTGTTTTCCGAACCGCCGCCCTTGGCCGCGATGCGCACATCCACCTTGTCACCCGGCACCAGTTCGACATGCACCACCGCCGGTGTGTTGTCGCCGGTATTCTTGCGAGCGCCTGCCGGATCGGACACGACGGAAGCGCGCAACATGTTGTCCGGGGCGAGATAAGCCTTGCGCACGCCGGCGTTCACCATGTCAACCACGGTCATCTTCGCATCCCAGCGCGCCTCCATTCCCACCCGCACGAACGCCACGACGATGCCGGTGTCCTGGCAGATGGGTCGATGCCCCTGCGCGCACATGCGCGAGTTGGTCAGTATCTGCGCCATCGCGTCCTTGGCTGCAGGCGACTGTTCGGCCTGGTACGCAGCCCCCAGCGCCTGGATGTAATCCTCAGGGTGGTAATAGGAAATGAACTGCAATGCATCGGCAACGCTGTCGATGAAATCCTGCTGGCGAATAGTGGTCATGAATTATCCTGAAAGTAGATGTGAATGTGATTAATGATGTGGGGCGACATAGCGCAGGGGAATCCGCATTGAAAATGGCCTCAACCGAGCAGATGCTCGATGTACTCGCGCTCTTCCTGAAGCTCCTTCAGCGTGAAGTCCATCTTGCCGCGCGAGAACTCGTCGATTTCCAAGCCCTTGACGATCT
>MGWZ01000035.1 GCA_001801175.1 Gallionellales bacterium RIFCSPLOWO2_02_FULL_57_47
AACTCCTCGCACCGCATACTGTTTCCTGCTCACGCCTTGCCTCGCGTATGCGGGGCTTACTTGGCTCAGGGCGAACGGACTTATTCAGAGTCTCCTTAATAGCGGATTTCTATCCCTGCTTTTGGCGCGCGACTATAATCGCGCCCTCAGGAGATATATTCGTGCCATGAAATCTGCTTTTTCGCTTCTTGTTCTGCTGTTCTCCGCGTTCGCAGCCGCGCAGCCCGACCCCTTGCCTGCCGCACCGCTGCTGTCTGCCAGGTCTTACCTGCTGTATGACTACACCAGCAACCAGATCCTGGCAAACCAGAACGGTGATGCGCGCATGGAGCCCGCCTCGCTGACCAAGCTGATGACTGCCTACCTGACCTTCGATGCGCTCAAACATGGCACGTTATCTGCGGGCCAGAGCCTGACCGTGCCTGTTGCTGCCACGCAAATCACCAGCGGCGAATCACGCATGCTGCTTAAAGCCGGTCAATCCGTGACGGTGGATGAGTTGTTGCGCGGCTTGATCGTGCAATCCGGCAACGATGCGGCAATCACGCTGGCGCTTAACATTGCCGGCAGCGAGGCCGGCTTCGTTGACCTGATGAACAAGGAAGCAAAGCGGCTGGGGATGAAGAACACGCATTTTACCAATCCGGTCGGCCAGCCGGATGCGCAGCACTACAGCAGCGCGTCCGACCTGGCCCTGCTGGCGGCAGCCATCGTGCGCGAGTATCCGCAGCACTACCCGCTGTTTTCCCTGCACGAATACGCTTTCAACAACGTCACCCAGGCCAACCGCAACCTCCTGCTGTGGTTAGACCCTTACGCCGACGGCATCAAGACCGGTCACACCGAAACTGCCGGGTATTGCCTGGTCGGCTCGGCCGTGCGCGATAACCACCGCCTGATTTCAGTGCTGTTCGGCGCAGATACCGACAGGCTGCGTGCCGCAGAAAGCCAGAAGCTGCTGAATTTCGGCTTCCAGCAATTTGATGCCGTGCGCCTGTACAAAAAAGACCAGCCAGTCTCCACCATACACATCTGGAAAGGCACCGAGAGCCACATCGGGGTCGGCTTTCGCCGGGATCTGTTTCTGACCATCCCGAAAGGAACATTTGCCCAACTCAGGGCGAAGATGGTGACGAGTCAGCCCATCGTCGCGCCAGTCAGCCGCGGACAACAACTCGGTGTGCTCAAACTGACGCTTAATGGCGAACCCTATGCGGAGTTTCCCCTGGTCTCATTGGACAGCGTGCCGCTGGCAAACGTGTTCTCGCGCGGATGGGATAACATGCGTTTGCTCTTTGAATAAGGAGGCAGCCGTGGCAATTTATCTGAACGGGCAGTTCATGCCCATAGAAGAAGCGAAAATTTCCGTGCTGGACCGCGGTTTCATTTTTGGCGATGGCGTGTACGAAGTGATTCCGGTGTATTCGCTCAGGGCGTTCCGTCTGCAAGAACACCTGCGCCGCCTGCAACACAGCCTGGATGGCATCAGGCTTGCCAATCCGCACAGCGAGAGCGAGTGGGTGAACCTCGTCAACCAGCTCATCGCGCGCAATTCAGGCGAAGACCAGTATCTCTACCTGCACATCACGCGCGGCGTTGCCAAACGCGACCATGCTTTTCCCCAGCCTCCCGTTACCCCCACGGTGTTCATGATGAGCAGCCCGCTGCCCAGCCCCCCCGCCGAACTATTGCACAGCGGCATTGCCTGCATCACCGCGCCGGACAACCGCTGGCTGCGCTGCGACATCAAGTCCATCGCGCTGCTGCCCAACGTGCTGCTGCGCCAGATGGCAGTCGATGCGGGCTGCGCCGAAGCGATCCTGATCCGCAACAATGAATTCATGACCGAGGGTGCGGCCAGCAACATCTTCGTGGTGAAGAATGGCACGCTGCTCGCCCCGCCCAAGGACAACCTGATGCTGCCCGGCATTACCTACGACGTGGTGCTGGAGCTCGCCGCCGCCAACGGGATCCCGCATGAGGTGCGCAAAATCGCCGTTGCTGAAGTGTTCGCCGCCGACGAATTGCTGCTCACCTCGTCCACCAGGGAAGTGCTGGCGATCACGCAACTCGACGCCAAGCCGGTCAGCACCGGCAAACCGGGCGCAATGTTCGCCAGACTGCACAAGCTGTATCAGGAATTCAAACGCGACGTGATGCGGAAAAGTCAGGATTGAGGAGCGAGGATTGAGGACTGAGGATAAAGGCGAGATCATCGCTCCCGCGCAGAGCATGGGAGCGATGGCGAACTACCATGAGTGAATTGCCGGAAAAAGAATTAACGTCCAGCCTGATCGAATATCCCTGCGAATTCCCGCTGAAGATATTCGGCCTGCAGCAGGCGGGATTTGCGCAGGCCGTGCTGGAAGTGGTCAGCAAACACGATCCGGGATTCTCCGCCGCCAGCATGGAAATGCGCGCCAGCAAGAACGCCCGCTATCTCAGCCTGACCTGCACGATAAACGCCACCTCGCGCGAGCAGCTCGACGCGCTGTATCAGGAGCTGTGCGACCATCCATCGATCGTGATGGTGTTATGAGGATTGAGGATCGAGGATCGAGGAACGAGGAAAACCGCGCTGAGAATCCGCGCACCGCATCACTCAATCCTCGATCCTCGATCCTCAATCCTGTCATCCATTCGCTCGGCCTGGTCGAATACCAGCCCACCTGGGACGCGATGAAGAAATTCACCGCCGAGCGCACGCCCGATGGACAGACACCGGGGACGCGCGACGAAATCTGGCTGGCGCAGCATCCGCCGACCTACACGCAAGGTCTGGCGGGCAAGCCGGAACACCTGCTGCATCCCACCGACATACCTGTCATTAGGATTGATCGCGGCGGGCAGATCACCTATCACGGCCCCGGGCAGATCGTCGCCTACCTGCTGCTCGACCTGCGCCGCTGGAAAATCAACGTGCGCGAACTGGTGTGCCTGATGGAACAAGCCGTTATCGACCTGCTCGGTGAATTCGGCGTGGCTGCGCAAGGCCGTGAAGACGCCCCCGGCGTGTATGTGGATGATGCGAAGATTGCCTCGCTCGGCTTGAAGATCAAGCACGGCTGCTGCTACCACGGCCTCGCGCTGAACGTGGACATGGACCTCTCCCCGTTCGCCAACATCAACCCGTGCGGTTACGCCGGACTGCGCGTCACGCAATGCTGCGAACTCGGCATCACCGCCGGCATTGAGGAACTGCAGGCGCAACTGGCGCAGAATTTGATTCATGGACTACAACGGCATTTTTTGCAAAAATCGCAGCCGTTCCTTTAGAAGCAGTTAGAGAGCCGCGACGCAGAGCGTCGCCGAATGCGTTCCCACGCGGAGCGTGGGAACGATGAAACAATGGACGAGAGTGGAAACAATCGTTCCCACGCTCCGCGTGGGAATGCAGCTTGGGACGCTCCGCGTCCCCTTGCTCGACCGCAGCAGTTACACAAGTTTCAATAAGGAGCAACCATGCCCGCCCCGCAAACCGTCCTGACCCTGGTCGAAAACTTCGAGCGCAACCTCGACGCTTACCGCAGCGGAAAATACAACGAGACACAGGTGCGGCGCGATTTCATCGACCCGTTGTTCAAGGCGCTGGGTTGGGACATGGACAACAGCGCGGGCTATGCCGAAGCCTACCGCGACGTGATCCACGAAGACGCGATCAAGATCGGCAGTTCCACCAAGGCGCCCGATTACAGCTTCCGCGTCGGCGGGCAGCGCAAATTTTTTCTCGAAGCGAAAAAGCCGTCGGTCAACGTCAAGGACGACATCGATCCCGCTTTTCAACTACGCCGCTATGCGTGGTCGGCCAAGCTGCCGCTGTCCATCGTCACCGACTTCGAGGAATTCGCCATCTACGACTGCCGCGCCAAGCCCGACAAGGGCGACAAGGCCAGCAAGGCGCGCCTGTTCTACTGCACCTTCCGCGACTACGCGGAAAAGTGGGACGAGATCGCCGCGATATTTTCCAAGGAAGCGGTGCTCAAAGGCTCGTTCGACAAATATGCCGGCACCAGCAAAGGCAAGCGCGGCACCACCGAAGTGGACAGCGCGTTTCTGGAAGAGATCGAAGGCTGGCGCGACCTGCTGGCGCGCAACATCGCCCTCAGAAATTCTGCCCTTGTAGGAGCGCCCCCTGGGCGCGATTCGCGGGCAGGGCCCGCTCCTACGGAAACCCAGGGCGGTTTAAGCCAACGCGAACTCAACTTCGCGGTGCAGCAAACCATAGACCGCATCATCTTCCTGCGCATCTGCGAAGACCGCGGCATCGAGCCTTATGGCCGGCTGATGGCCTTGCAGAACGGAGTCAACGTTTATGGCCGCCTGCGCGAGTTGTTCCGCGATGCGGACGAACGCTACAACTCCGGGCTGTTCCACTTCAAGCGCGAAAAAGGCCGCGCCGAAGCGCCCGACGAACTCACGCTGAACCTGGAGATCGACGACAAACCGCTCAAGGAGATTTTCAGGAACCTGTATTACCCCGATTGCCCCTACGAATTTTCCGTGCTCGGCGCGGACATCCTCGGCAGCGTGTATGAACAATTCCTCGGCAAGGTTATCCGCCTGACTGCGGGCAACCGCGCCGTGGTGGAGGACAAGCCTGAAGTGAAAAAGGCAGGCGGCGTGTTCTACACCCCCGCCTACATCGTGAAATACATCGTCGAACACACCGTCGGCAAACTGCTGCAAGACAAGACCAGCAAGCAGGCGGCGGGCATCGCCATCCTCGACCCGGCGTGCGGGTCTGGATCGTTCCTGATCGGCGCATACCAATACCTGCTCGACTGGTATCTGGCGCGCTATATCGAAGAAGGCGCAGAGAAACACAGCAAAGGCAAAAACGCGCGCCTGCGCCACAGCACATCGGGCGAATGGCGGCTCACCACGACGGAGAAGAAACGCATCCTGCTCGAACACATCTACGGCGTGGACATCGACGCACAGGCGGTGGAAGTCACCAAGCTGTCGCTGCTGCTCAAGGTACTGGAAGGCGAATCCGACCAGACGCTCACCAGCCAGATGAAACTGTTCCACGAGCGCGTACTGCCCGACCTGGAGCGCAACATCCAGTGCGGCAATTCGCTGATCGGTCCGGATTTTTACGACAGCCAGCTCGATCTGGACGACGAGGCCGCGCAGCGCATCAACGTGTTCGACTGGCAGGCTGCGTTCCCGCAGGTTTTCAAGGCAGGCGGGTTCGATGTAGTGATCGGGAACCCGCCGTATGTGAGGCAGGAAACCTTGGGCGATTTCAAAGGCTATTTTCAGTCGCACTATGAGGCGTTCGATGGGGTTGCCGATCTGTATGCCTACTTCATGGAAAAGGGCGTCAAGCTGTTGAAGAGTGGCGGTCTGTTCAGCATCATCGTGTCCAGCAGCTTTTTGCGCACAACCTACGGTCGCTCATTGCGCCAGACGTTGACGAAACACGCGGCGGTGCTGCGGCTGGTCGATTTCGGCGGCCTGCCGGTCTTCGCCAATGCCAAGGACACCTACGTCTGTATTCCCCTGCTGCAGAAAAGCACGCAGCCTAAAAATATCGAAGTTGTCCGTGTCACTACACTCGAAAATCTTATACTCGACGATTACGTCCGCGCTCATTGCTACACCGTGCCGAACACGAGATTCAACGAAGAGGCTTGGTCGCTCAAGTCGGATGATGAAGCTGCGCTATTTGCCAAAATCACGAAAGCCGGAACACCGTTAGGAAAATACGTCGAAAAGAAAATTTTCTATGGCATCAAGACGGGGCTCAATGAGGCGTTCGAACTGACTGTGGAACAACGAGCTGACATCGTTAAATCTTCGCCTGCCAGCAAAAAAACAATTAAGCCGTTCCTTGGTGGGCAGAACATTCGCCGCTACCATTATGAAGACGATGGACGTTTTCTCATCGTTTTACCCAATAGCTGGACGCGGAAACAGTCCGGGTTGGGCAGTGCGACGGAAAAACAAGCTTGGGAATGGTTCTCAGGCAGCTACCCCGCGTTGTCGCAACATCTTTTACCATTTGCCGATGCGCTACGAAAACGTCAAGATCAGGGCGAGTTCTGGTGGGAGCTTCGCCCTTGCGACTATTACGCCTATCTGGAATTACCCAAGCTGATTTTCCCGGATATTTGCAAAGCGCCGCGCTTTACGTTGGACACGTCGGGCACCTACATCGCCAACACGGCCTATTGTCTCGGCACTGACGACCGCTATCTTCTCGGCATTCTCAACAGCCGCTTGTTCTGGTTCGCCATCAGCCATATCAGCATTCCGTTCGGTGTGCGTGCAGGAGAGTATCGCTATCGGCTCATCTACCAGTACATGGAAAAAGTGCCGATTCGGGTAATCAACCCAAAGGATAAAAACGACCGTGCCGCTCATGACGACATAGTGAAACTGGTCGAAAAAATGCTCGCCCTGCACCAGCAGCTCGCCGCCGCGAAAACCCCGCAGGACACCACCCTGCTGCAACGCCAGATCGACGCGACCGACAAGCAGATAGACCAGTTGGTGTACGCGCTGTACGGCCTGACCGAGGAGGAGATCGCGCTGGTGGAGAAAACATGATGACGGGCGCATCCTGATCATCGTTCCCACGCTCCTGCGTGGGAATGCAGCTTGTGCCGCTCCTGCGGCACGGGACGCGGAGCGTCCGTCGATGCGTTACCACGCGGAGCGTGGGAACGATGGGGGTTGGCGGAGTGTGGGAACGATGAAACGATGGGAGAGAACAACAATCGTTTCCACGCTCCTGCGTGGGAATGCAGCCAGTGACGCTCCGCGTCACTTCACAAGGAGGCAACCATCATGGGCCGTAGCCGCTACGTCATCACCGAGCCAGCCGCACCGCACTTTCTGACCTGCACGGTCATGGAGTGGCTGCCGGTATTCACGCGCCCGGATGCCGTACAAATCGTGCTCGATAGCTGGTCGTACCTGCGCGAGCACGAGGTAATGAAGCTTTATGGTTATGTGATTCTGGAAAACCATTTGCACTTTGTCGCCCATGCCAAGCGCCTGGATTTGTGTATGAGCCAGTTCAAATCCTTTACCGCACGCCGGATCATCGACCACCTTGAAGCGCACTCGGTCGAACCTCTGTTGGCGCGTTTGCGTTTCGCCAAACGGGCGCATAAGCCGGATCGGGAGTTTCAATTCTGGCAGGAAGGTTCTCATGCCGAACTGATTTTCAGCGAGGGGATGATGCGTGAAAAGCTGGATTACATCCACGCCAACCCGGTGAAGCGGGGCTATGTGGACA
>MGWZ01000036.1 GCA_001801175.1 Gallionellales bacterium RIFCSPLOWO2_02_FULL_57_47
GTTACCGCGACGCCGCTTCCTCATGCTACCGGGGCGCACGGACAACTCCTCGGACGGGACTTCAACCCGCTAGATTTACTGCTGTTACTGCGAACGGCCAGGTTCGAATTTATTTCTGGCGAACTACTTCATCAGCCCGTGCGCCCCGCATGTTGCGCCGCTTCGATTCCCGCTCTCGCCAAGAAACCAGATCGCGATTCACCCGCGCGTTTGGCAGCTTCATCAATCAGGGTGAGCACTCTGCGCGAAATTGTGATGTTCACGCGCTCGGTCGTGTCCTCAAGCCGAATCAAGTCAAGCTCGACTAGTGCCCAGACACCGCCTGCATATTCTGGGTTGCTTTGGTGATGCTCGATTGGGCGCACCGCAGGTAGTGGCTCACCCGCCAGCAACAATCCTTCGATGTGGCACTCCACAGCTTCATGCGCCATCTCCAGCGCTTCATCCAATGTCTCGCCAGCCGAGAAGCAGCCAGGCAAATCGGGAACGGTTATGCCGTAATCGCTGCTTTTGTCTTTGTGAATCACAATCGGGTAACGCATGGTTATTTCCTTTCTTTCCAATCCCAGCCAGCCTGACGCACACTCCGCAAGATTTTCTAGTTAATCCGCCGCTGGCAACTGTATCGTGTACTGCCCTGACTTCTCGTCGCGCACCACCAGCAGCAGTTTGTGTTTTTGCGCGTCTTCCACCAATTCCTTAAACGAGCGGTAACCATAGGATGACTCGGTGAACCCCGGCCTGCGGCGCTGCATGGTGGTCTTGACCATCGAGCCCCAGATTTTTTCATCGGAACCGCGTTCTGCGATCAATGCCTCAACAGTCTCGACGATGAAGTCGAGCGCTTCCTGATGCTTGTCGTCTTCGCTCTTCGCTTCGGCGGATTTCGCAGCACCGGCGGCGGGCTTGGCAGGAGCCTTCTTGGCGGCCTGTTTCTTTTTCGCTTCCTGAGCGCGCACCAGGTCGTCGTAAAAAATGAACTCGTCGCAATTGGCGCTCAGCAGGTCGGAGGTTGAGTCCTTCACGCCTATCCCGATCACGTACTTGTTGTTTTCGCGCAGCTTGGAGACCAGCGGCGAGAAATCCGAGTCGCCGCTGATGATGACGAAGGTGTCCACATGGGCTTTGGTATAGCAGAGGTCGAGTGCGTCCACGACCATGCGGATGTCTGCGGAGTTCTTGCCCGACTGGCGCACGTGCGGAATTTCAATTAATTCAAACGCGGCTTCGTGCATCGTCGCCTTGAATTCCTTGTAGCGGTCCCAGTCGCAATATGCCTTCTTGACGACGATGCTGCCTTTCAGCAGCAGGCGCTCCAGCACTTTCTTGATGTCGAACTGCGCGTATTTCGCATCGCGCACGCCCAATGCCACGTTCTCGAAATCGCAGAATAAAGCCATGTTGGTTATTTCAGGTTGAGCTGCCATGTGTGTCTCCTTTTTGCATTGCGTTGCGTAACAGATACTGGTATTGAAACGCTATCTATCCCTGTAGGAGCGGGCCATGCCTGTCCTGAGCCTGTCGATGCGGCCCGCGATTGTTTTTTGTTCGCGGGCATGGCCCGCTCCTACAGCACCTTGCCGGGATTCATCAACCCGTGCGGATCAAAAACCTGCTTGATGCTGCGCATCAGTTCCAGTTCCAGCGGGTCTTTGTATTCGCGGATGGTTTCGCGCTTGAGCTGCCCGATGCCGTGCTCGGCGCTGATGCTGCCGCCCAGTTCGCGCACCACTTGATAAACCAGTTTGTTCACCGCGCCTTCCTGTTGCGCGATGAATTTCTCGTTCTGTGCAGCATCCGGCATTGAGACGTTGTAGTGGATGTTGCCGTCGCCCAGGTGTCCGAACGTCACGATGCGCACGCCGGGATATGCGGCATGCATTGCGGCATCGGCGCGCGCGATGAATTCCGCCACCCGGCTGACCGGCACGGAGATGTCATGCTTGATGCTGATGCCGTCGCGTTTTTGCGCATCGCTGATGTTCTTGCGCAGCTTCCACCAGTTTTCCGCCGCCTCGGCATCGGTGGTGACGTCAAACTCAAAAATGCCTGCACCGAAACCTTGTATCGCACTGCGCAGCGCATCGTCAAGCGGACGTTGCAGCACATCGCTAGCCTGAATCAGCAAATAATATTCGTAGTGCCTGCCAAACGGTTCGGCGGTTCCGGGAACATGCCTGAGCACAATATCCAGGCTGCTGCGCGAAACGAGCTCGAAAGCGCTCAGGGTGTCGCCGCAGATGGCGCGGATATGCGCCAGCAGGCGCACGGCGATTGCGGGGTCGGTGATTGCCACAATGGCGGTGGCGCTGGATTGTGGACGCGGAAACAGCTTCAGCACGGCGGCAGTGATGATGCCCAGCGTGCCTTCCGCGCCGATGAACAGATGCTTCAGATCATAGCCGGAGTTGTCCTTGCGCAGGCTGCGCAAGCCGTTCCAGATGCGCCCGTCCGGCAGCACCACTTCCAGCCCCAGCACCAGGTCGCGCGCATTACCGTAGCGCAACACGCCGTTGCCACCGGCATTGGTGGAAAGGTTGCCGCCGATCTCGCAATGGCTCAGGGTCGCTGTCAGTTCGAGCGGGAACAGGCGGTCATGCTGCTCCGCCGCCTCGCGCACACTGGCCAGGATGCAACCCGCCTCGACGGTCATCGTGTAATTCACCGGGTCAATTGCGCGAATGCGCTTCATGCGCGACAGGTTCAGCACGATCTGCCGGCCTTCGGTCAGGGGCACCGACGCGCCGCACAAACTGGTGTTCCCCCCCTGCGGCACGATGGCAATCCGGTTCGCGGCGCACAGCTTCACGATATCCGCGACCTGCTGCGTGTCTGATGGGAACACCGCCGCCAGCGCATTGCCGAAATAGCGCCCGCGCTTGTCTGCACAATACAAAGCGGCGGCCTCACCGGTCAACACGGCATCGCTGCCAACGATAGCGGCAGCGGCCATAAAAAAATCTGTTGCCATACCCGGAATCAGCATGACAACAGTTTATTGAATGACAGCCATGAAGATCAGGCTTTTGTTGTCCTGAATGGCTTGATGCATATCTGGTAGAGGGACGAGAAAATCATCACTGTCGAAGCAATGCTGTAGCCCGTCCCACCGATCATCACCAGCCAGGCGAAGCCCGGGTGTATCTTGGAAAGCCACCAGGCCGCAATATCAATTATCAGGAACAAGAATGGCGTAAAGATTAACAATGCCTTGACGATTGGATTAAAGCCCGTGGCAAAACTGAAGATCAGGCCAATAAAAAAGAAAATGAATGCAATGCCGAATAGATGTATATGCGACACCCTGGTCAGGGTGGTTAAGCTTGCCCCTTTATCAATCGCTGCCACCTTGATCATCAGGTCCTTTTCACCAATATTGGTTAAGCCGGGCATGTTTGCATGACAGGCAACACAATACTGATCGGTAAGCGGCTTGATCTTCGTCTCCCACTCGGCTTCGGGTGCCTCTGCACGAGCCCATTTGATCATTACCAGCCTTGCCTCGGGAGGTGCGTTATCTTTCATTGATCCGTTTAGTTTGGCTTCTAGCTTTGAACCTTCACGATCTCCGAAATAGCTGTACACCAGATCATCTATCGACAACCCGAATTTGCCGTCCGCCATTCCGTGAGTCAGCATGATTTGCCCGCCTGCCATCAGCAAGCCCAGGCCAATGACGAGAAGGTAACCGGTAAAGAGTGCCTTAACGGGCAATGCGAGATTTTCCAGACTAGACCAAGTTAACTCTTTCATTTTATTTTTCCCCTTTTTTGAGTCATGCACAGTCGAAAAAAACAACTTTCAGGTCATAAGCAACGGGCAGGACGTGAATCCCAGCCGACAAACCAACGTCTGCGCTCATTGATGCCCCAAGTCATTCTCAGAACGGAATATCGTCATCAAAATTATCGAAGTTGCGCCCCTGCCCTGAGCCTGTCGATGGGGCCGTAGGCGCCGATTTTGCCGGAGCTGCGGCGCTTCCGGATGAGGATGAGGATGCGGCAGGCTTGTTCTCCACCACTTCGAAGCTGCCGCCGCCGGACGACTTCCTGTCCAGCATTTTCATTTCGCTGGCCACAATCTTGGTGGTGTAGCGATCCTTGCCTTCCTTGTCCTGCCACTTCTCGGTTGTAATTCTTCCCTCGACATATATTTGCGAGCCTTTCTTCAGGTATTCCCCGGCGATCTCCGCAAGCCGCTTGAAAAAAACAATGTTATGCCACTCGGTTTTTTCCTGCTTCTCACCGTTTTTGTCTTTCCATGTTTCAGATGTCGCCAACGTCACATTAGCGACCGCTTCACCGCTGGGCATATATCTCACCTCAGGGTCTTTACCGAGATGTCCTATCAGAATCGCTTTGTTCACCGACATGTCATACTCCTTTCATCACGAGTTGCTCCACCGCCGCTTCGTCAAACCCATGCCTGTCCACCTTGAGGCAGGCCATGCGCTCTGCTGCGACCACCATCACTTCGCGTACCCCGGAGAGTTGCGCGAGACGCTGGCGCAATTCTACCGCAGCGGCATCATCCATTTCTGCCAAATGATACAGTCTGGTGCGCACTGCCGCAGGGGACTGCATGCCGGATGCTACCGCCAGCCACAGCAGCAGCAGCACAATGCCAAACACAAACACTGCATTGCCGCCGACAAACTGCATCAACGCGCCGCCCACTGATGCGCCGAAAAAAGCGCCAAGGAACTGTACGCTGCTGTATACGCCCATTGCTGTGCCTCTGGCTTCCAGCGGCGCAATGATGCTGATCAGCGAGGGCAGCTTGGCTTCCAGCACGTTGAACGCGGTAAAGAATACCAGCAACGCGGCGGTTATGCCCCACAGGCTGTGTTGCGCAAACAGCAGCATGATTTGCGCAATCGCCGCCATCGCGATTGCCAGCACGAACACCTGCTTCACCTTGCCCTTCTTTTCCGAGATAAAGATAAGCGGCAGCATCAGCACAAAGCCTGCAAACATCACCAGCAGATAAATTTTCCAGTGTTGCGCAACTTCCAGTCCGTCGGCCTGCAGCAGGAACGGCACTTGCATGAATACCGACATCAGTACCGCATGCACCGTGAAGATGCCGAAGTCGAGGCGCAGCAAATCCTTGTTGCGCAGCACTTCTCCAAAGCGTTTGCTGCTCGCTTCGGTGTCACTGTGAAAACGCGTAATTGCCGGATCGGGAATCATGAAACGGACCATCAGCAAGGCCAGCAAGGCCAGTACCCCAGTCATGGCAAAAATGCCGGGTACCCCACCAAGCAGACCGTGGAGCAACGGTGACAAAATCAGTGACAGGGAGAACGTAACGCCGATGGTCATGCCGATCAATGCCATCGCCTTGGTACGCACTTCTTCACGGGTAAGGTCGGCGGTAAGCGCCATCACTGCGGCATTGATCGCGCCCGCACCCTGAATGGCACGACCGACAATAACCCAATAGATGTTGTCAGCCGATGCGGCAATAAAGCTGCCCAGCGCAAACACCAGCAAGCCGCCATAAATGACCGGCTTGCGCCCGTAGCGGTCGGACATCCAGCCGGCAGGGAGTTGCAGAATTGCCTGGGTCAGGCCGTATGCGCCGAGCGCAATGCCCATCAGCAGATGACTTTCGCCGCCGGGCAGTTGTTCGGCATACAGCGCAAACACCGGCAGGATGATGAACAGCCCCAGCATACGCAAGCCGTAAATACTCGCCAAGCCCAAGCTGGCCCGGCGTTCCGCCGCTGTCATGGTGTTTGAAACAGGCATGGATGATTCTGGAAAGGTGCAAAAAGTAGTGCATTTTAGCAGGTCGCCACGCTTGCCGACAGGTACACCTCAGCAATGGAGTGAACTGTGGGTGAACTGTGGGTTGGGAAAGCATGCAAAATCGCGTAAACTGTCCGGTCGCCTCACTCAAGTTGGTTTGCATGGAACAGATACGGATACGCGGTGCCCGCACCCACAATTTAAAAAACATCAGCCTCGATCTGCCGCGCCACAAGCTGGTGGTGATCACTGGGCTGTCCGGATCGGGTAAGTCCTCGCTCGCCTTCGACACGCTGTATGCCGAGGGGCAGCGACGCTATGTGGAATCGCTGTCCGCCTATGCGCGGCAGTTTTTGCAGTTGATGGAAAAGCCGGACGTGGACTTGATCGAGGGGCTTTCTCCCGCCATCGCCATCGAGCAGAAGGCCACTTCGCATAACCCGCGTTCCACGGTTGGCACCGTCACCGAGATCCACGATTACCTGCGCCTGCTGTTCGCGCGCGCCGGCGATCCTTATTGCCCTCGGCATGATCTGGTGTTGCAGGCGCAGTCTGTGGGGCAGATGGTGGACCATGTGCTGCAACTGCCGGAAGGCACGAAGATCATGATCCTGTCGCCGCTGGTGGTGGAGCGCAAGGGCGAGCAGCTGGATTTGTTCGACGAACTGCGCGCACAGGGTTTTACGCGGCTGCGCGTCAACGGCAAGGTTTATGAAATGGACGCCTTGCCCGCGTTGCAGAAAACCAAGAAGCATACCGTGGAGATCGTGGTAGATCGATTGAAAGTCGGTGCAGATGCCAAACAGCGGCTGGCGGAATCTTTCGAGACTGCGTTGCGCCATGCCGATGGACGCGCGGTGGCGATGGAAATGGACAGCGATAAGGCGCACATGTTTTCCGCAAAATTTGCCTGCCCGATCTGCAACTATTCGCTGCCGGAACTGGAACCGCGTTTATTCTCGTTCAACAATCCGATGGGCGCGTGCCCCAAGTGTGATGGTCTTGGCAACATCAGTTTTTTCGACCCCAAACGTATCGTCGCCTTTCCGCAGCTCTCGTTGAGCTCCGGCGCGATCAAGGGCTGGGACAGGCGCAACCAGTTCTATCACCAGTTGCTCGCCAGCCTTGCGAAGCACTACGACTTCGATCTGGAGCAGTCTTTCGAAAGTCTGCCGGAAAAAATCCAGAACATCATCCTGTACGGCAGCGGCAAGGAAGAAATTCCGTTTAAATACCTGAATGAGCGCGGCAAGCCGACGCTGAACGAACATGCCTTCGAGGGCATCGTCAACAATCTGGAACGCCGCTACCGGGAGACCGATTCGCCCACCGTGCGCGAGGAACTGGCGAAATATCTCAACACCTGCACCTGCCCGGAGTGCAAAGGGACGCGCCTGCGTCTTGAAGCACGCCATGTGCGCGTCGCGGACAAGAATCTGTACGAGATCAGCGCGTTGCCTTTGAAGCAGACGCTTACTTTCTTCCAGGGCCTGACGCTGCCTGGCTACAAGCAGGCAATTGCGGAAAAAATTATCCAGGAGATTGCCAGCCGCCTGACCTTCCTGAACAACGTCGGGCTGGATTACCTGTCGCTGGAACGGTCTGCTGAAACACTGTCCGGCGGCGAGGCACAGCGCATCCGCCTTGCGTCGCAGATTGGCTCCGGCCTGACCGGCGTGATGTATGTGCTGGACGAGCCGTCCATCGGCCTGCATCAACGCGACAATGACCGCCTGCTGCAAACACTGAGGAAGCTGCGCGACATGGGCAACAGCGTGATCGTGGTCGAGCACGACGAAGAAGCGATCCGCGCCGCCGACCATGTAGTGGACATGGGGCCGGGCGCTGGCGAACACGGCGGCCTGGTTGTTGCTCAAGGCACGCCGGATGAAATCTGCGCCAGTAAGCAATCGCTTACCGGCGATTATCTGACCGGCCGCCGCAGCATCGCCATGCCGAAAATACATCTGCTTCCCAACGAGGAACGCATGCTGCACATCGTCGGGGCGAGCGGCAACAACCTGAAGGGCATCACCCTGAATCTGCCAGTCGGGCTGCTGGTGTGCGTCACCGGCGTGTCAGGTTCCGGCAAGTCCACGCTGATCAACGACACGCTTTACCCCGCGGTGGCACAGCATCTGTATGGCAGCAGCACCGAGCCCGCGCCGTTTGCCGAAATCAGCGGGCTGGAGTTTTTCGACAAGGTAATCAACGTCGACCAGTCGCCGATCGGACGCACGCCGCGTTCCAACCCCGCCACCTATACCGGCCTGTTCACGCCGATCCGCGAGTTGTTCGCCGGTGTGCCGTCGGCGCGCGAACGCGGTTACGGGCCTGGCCGCTTCTCGTTCAACGTCAAGGGCGGACGCTGCGAATCCTGCCAGGGCGACGGCGTAATCAAGGTCGAGATGCATTTTCTGCCGGACGTGTATGTGCCGTGCGACGTGTGCCACAGCCAGCGCTACAACCGCGAGACGCTGGAAATTCAGTACAAGGGCAAAAACGTCCACCAGATCTTGCAGATGACCGTGGAGCAGGCGCATGAGTTCTTCAAACCTGTGCCTGTCATCGCACGCAAACTGCAAACCCTGCTTGATGTCGGCCTGGGCTATATCACGCTGGGACAGTCCGCCACCACGCTGTCCGGCGGCGAGGCGCAACGCGTCAAACTGTCGCTGGAGTTGTCCAAGCGCGACACCGGTCGCACGCTGTACGTTCTCGACGAACCTACCACCGGCCTGCACTTCCATGACATCGCCCTGCTGCTGAAGGTGATCCACAAACTGCGCGATCAGGGCAACACCGTGGTGGTGATCGAACACAACCTAGATGTGATCAAAACCGCCGACTGGGTTATCGATCTCGGCCCCGAAGGAGGCGACGGCGGCGGCCGCATCATTGCAGAAGGCTCACCCATAGATATTGCCGCCAACCCGGACAGCGCAACCGGGAAGTATTTAAAGCAGGCACTGGAAAGGCATTAAGCCTGTCATTCCTGCGCATAACCAGCGGCTTTGCCGGCCTGCGTATTTCGCAACTCGCGTAAGCCGAAGGGCGTCAATAAGCGCAGCGCATTGCGCCAGATGACTTCTATAAACCAATTAAAGGCACCTCGCGATTGATGTTGAAAATATCCAACCACATTGCCATCCCCGACACCGAGATCGAATTGCATGCGATCCGTGCTCAGGGTGCGGGCGGGCAGAACGTCAACAAGGTCTCGACCGCGATACATCTGCGCTTTGACATCAATGCATCGTCTTTGCCGGATGACTACAAGGAAAAGCTAAGTCAGCTTGCGGACAGGCGTATCTCCGGTGACGGGGTGATCATCATCAAGGCGCAGCGCTATCGCAGCCAGGAGAAGAACCGCGAAGATGCCCTTGCCAGGCTTCAGGCTTTGATCCAAAGCGCAGGCATCTCGCCCAAAAAACGAACCGCAACGAAGCCGACGAAAAGTTCTGTAAAAAAGCGCATGGAAAGCAAAACTCAACGAGGGCAGTTAAAGGCGTTGCGGGGCAAGGTTGATGAATGATTTCAATGCGGCATAATGCTACGCCGCGTAAGGCCGGACTGCTGCGGCAGGACTAGAACATGCTTGCCGATGGCCTGTTGCGCAATAAGGTTCGATGATGTAAAGACCGCTGTTTCAAAACCTGATTGTTATGGCTAATATACGGTCCGGGTATGAAGCAACTCTTTTAAGGATGGATAATCATGCAACGTCAAAATTCGCTGATCGCTGCGGGCTTGCTGCTGGTAGTCATTCTGCTGATCTCAGCCATTCGTCCTTTTGACCGCCCGACATGGTTACTTGAAGTCTCACCGGTTTTGATCGCCCTGCCCATAATGGTGACAACCTACCACCGCTTTCCGCTTACCACTTTGCTGTACGTTTTGATTTTCGTTCACGCCCTGATTTTGATCTTGGGTGGCAGCTACACCTATGCGCGAGTGCCGCTTGGTTTCTGGATACAGGACATATTTTCACTCAGTCGCAATCCCTATGACAAGATCGGCCACTTCGCCCAGGGATTTGTGCCGTTTATCGTGGCTCGCGAAATTCTGGTACGCGGCGGTTATCTGTCCAGCCGCCGGATGACCGAATTTTTATCAATATGCGTCGTCATGATGGTCAGCTCCTTCTATGAGCTGGTCGAATGGTGGACAGCGCTGTTGCTGGGTCAAGGCGCGTATGAGTTTCTCGGCACTCAGGGTGATATATGGGATACGCAGTCGGACATGTTCTATGCCCTGATCGGCGCAGCAACTGCGATGCTGACCTTGTCGCGCCTCCATGACAGGCAAATGGGCGCGCTGAAGAATGCGTAGCGCTCTAGCGGCGCTACCTAATCCACACCGTCTTCGCGTTCACGAATTCATGTATCCCCAGCTTTGACAACTCGCGCCCGTAGCCGGAGGCTTTCACGCCGCCGAACGGCAAGCGCGGATCGGATTTGACCATCCCGTTGATGAACGTGCAGCCGGCCTCGATGCGCGCCGCCAGTTGCTCGGCGCGCGCCACATCGCTACTCCAGATCGAGGAGCCAAGGCCGAAGCGGTTTTCGTTTGCGATACGCAACGCATCCGTTTCGTTCGCGGCGCGGATTACGATTGCCACCGGTCCGAACAGCTCATCGTGGTAGGCGCAGGCTTTGGCGGTTACCTGGTCCAGGATTGATGGCTGGTAATAAAATCCTTCCCTCTCGACCGGTTTGCACCCCGTCACCGCAACCGCGCCCTGCGCGATGGAATCGGTGACTTGCCGATGCAAAGCTTCGCGCAGATCGAGGCGTGCCATCGGGCCAATCTGCGTCGCATCATCCATCGGTTCGCCGAGCCTGAGCGCCGCCACCTTGGTCGTCAACCTGCTCAGGAATTCCTCGGCAATCTGCGGCACGACGATGAAGCGCTTGGCGGCAATGCACGATTGCCCGCAATTGAGAAAGCGCGAGGCCACCGCCATATTGACGGCCAATTCCAGATCCGCGTCGTGCAGCACGATGAACGGATCTGAGCCGCCCAGTTCCAGCACGCATTTTTTCAGATGCTGTCCGGCGAGCGCCGCTACCTTGCGCCCGGCGGCTTCCGATCCGGTGAGCGTGACGGCATGCACCTGCGGGCTGGCGATAGCAAAGGCAGCCTGGTCTACCTCAATCATCAGTGAGGTAAACAGACCTTCAGGCAAACCGGATTCGCGAAAGATGGCTTCAATTGCGAGCGCGCACTGCGGCACATTCGGCGCATGTTTCAGCAACAGCGCGTTGCCCGCCATCAGGGCCGGAACGGCGGCGCGAAATACCTGCCAGAACGGAAAATTCCACGGCATGACGGCGAGCACCACGCCGAGCGGGTAATACGCGATATAGCTTTTGCCGGCATCCGTTTCCACCGCCTCTGGACGCAGGAGAACTTCTGTATGTTGCGCATAGTAATCACAGACACCGGCGCACTTTTCGACTTCGGCGCGCGCTTCGCGCAGCAGTTTGCCCATTTCCAGGGTGATGAGGGTCGCGTATCGGTCTCGGTGTGCACGCAACTGAATTGCCACCTCACGCAGCACTTTGGCGCGGATGTCGAAAGGTGATTGCGCCCAGGCTTGCTGCGCGTTGCGAGCATTTTCCAGTGCTTGCTCCAACCGTCGAGCATCCCAGCTTGAGTAGCTCTGAATCACCTGATTAACGGCAGGATTGAGGCTTACATGGGGCATGGCGGGTTTCCTTCCGGCTGGATCAACTACACATTGCATGCCTAGCGAGCGTGGTTGGACTCACTTACACACGCGCGACGATCTGTCAAAAATGAAAAAAGCCGGACAAATCCGGCTTTTGTTCAACTTTGAAGCATCACAGCTGTTACTCGACATCAACCGCTGTGGCTTCTGCGGGACGATCCATCAGTTCAATCAGTGCCATCGGAGCGTTGTCGCCCTGACGGAAACCGAACTTGAGGATGCGCAAATAACCGCCGTTGCGTGCTGCGTAGCGTGGGCCGAGTTCGTCGAACAGTTTGGTGACCATTTCACGATCACGCAAACGGGCAAATGCCAGACGACGGTTTGCCAGACTCGGTGTCTTGCCCAGTGTCAGGATAGGCTCTGCAACGCGGCGCAGTTCCTTTGCTTTGGGCAGGGTAGTCTTGATGAGTTCATGGCGCAACAGCGACACGGTCATGTTGCGGAACATCGCCAAGCGGTGGCTGCTGGTGCGGTTGAGTTTTCTTAATCCTAAACGGTGACGCATGATTTGCCTCTCTTACTTCTGATTTTCTTGGACTTCTATTGTTCGCTGCTTAAAGCGTACTTTTTTGTGTTGTCGCGATGCGTTAAACAGCAGCGACAGGCCAGTTTTCCAGCTTCATCCCCAGCGACAAGTTGTGCTCGGCAAGAACCTGCTTGATTTCGTTCAATGACTTGCGTCCCAGGTTAGGGGTGCGCAGCAGATCGTTTTCGGTGTACTGGATCAGATCGCCAATATAGTGAATACTCTGTGCCTTGAGGCAGTTGGAAGAGCGAGGGGTCAGCTCCAGATCATCCACCGGGCGCAACAGAATCGGGTCAACCTTGGGTGCTTGAACCTTTTCAACGACAGGCTCGGTTCCCTCTAGCGCAGCGAACACCGAGAATTGATCCACCAGAATACGCGCCGCGTTGCGAATCGCCTGTTCAGGATCAACTGCTCCGTTGGTTTCAATGTGCATCACCAGCTTGTCTAGATCGGTGCGCTGTTCAACACGCGCACTCTCCACTGCGTAGCTGACACGATTGACTGGGCTAAATGATGCGTCCAGTGCAATATGACCGATCGAACGAGTTTCATTCGGGGCAATTCTCGAAATCGCCGACACATAGCCGCGACCCTGTTCAACCTTGATCTGCATATCCAGCTTGCCGCCGGCAGTCAGATGCGCGATCACGTGATCAGGATTTATCACCTCGACATCTGCATTGCCGCTGATATCAGCCGCTGTCACAACACCTTGGCCCTCCTTTTTAAGGGTCAGCACCACCTCTGGAGTATTATGCAAACGAAGTACCACACCTTTGAGGTTCAGCAAAATATCCACGACATCTTCCTGAACGCCATCAATGGTCGCATACTCATGCAGCACGCCAGCAATTTTTACCTCAGTCGGCGCAGCACCAGGCATGGAGGACAGCAGGATGCGACGCAATGCATTGCCCAACGTGTGGCCGTAACCGCGCTCGAAAGGCTCCATCACCACCTTGGCTTGGGTGTCGGATATCTTTTGTACATCAATAATGCGGGGTTTCAAAAATTCATTCTTAGGCATACGCTACTCCGCGTGGATTACTTGGAATACAACTCAACTACAAGATGCTCGTTGATGGTTGCAGGTAGTTCGGCACGTTGTGGCTTGGCTTTGTATGTTCCCTTGAGTGCTTTGGTATCCATTTCGATCCATTCAGGGAACCCGCGTTGCTCGGCCGCAGTCAGCGCTGCCTTGATACGCAATTGCGCCTTGGATTTTTCGGCCACTTCAACCACGTCGCCGGGACGCACTTGATATGAAGGAATATTCACACGCTTGCCGTTCACCAGCAAACCGTTATGCCGCACAACTTGACGCGCTTCGGCACGCGATGCGCCGAAACCCATGCGGTAGGAAACATTGTCCAAACGTGATTCCAGAATCTGCAACAAACTCTCGCCGGTAATACCGCGCTGGCTTTCCGCCTGTTTGTATGTCAGACGGAATTGCTTTTCCAGCACGCCATAGATACGACGCACTTTTTGCTTTTCACGCAACTGTCCACCGTACTCCGACAAGCGAGTATTTTTCTTTTGGCCGTGCTGGCCGGGCGGATACGCTCTGCGTTCCACAGCACATTTATCGGTAAAACATTTTTCGCCCTTCAGAAACAGCTTTTCGCCTTCACGGCGGCACTGACGGCACTTTGCATCAAGATTTCTAGCCAAAATCGACTCCCAAAAAATTAGATACGACGCTTTTTAGGCGGGCGGCAGCCGTTGTGCGGTACCGGTGTAATATCGGAAATGCTGGTGATCTTAAAACCAGCCGCGTTCAATGCGCGCACTGCGGATTCACGGCCAGGACCGGGCCCTTTGATGCGCACTTCAAGATTCTTGACACCGCATTCGGCGGCAGACTTACCGACCGTTTCAGCCGCAACCTGCGCTGCAAATGGAGTGCTTTTACGCGAACCCTTAAAACCATTAGCTCCACTGGTGGACCATGCCAGAGTGTTACCCTGGCGGTCGGTAATCGTAACGATGGTATTGTTAAAAGACGCGTGAACGTGCGCGATACCTTCTGCCACATTCTTTTTGACTTTTTTGCGTACTTTCGTGCTTGGCTTGGCCATACTCTAATCCTCTAATGCGTTATAGCAAACTTACTTCTTGGCTCCGGCAATCGCCTTGCGTGGTCCCTTGCGGGTACGCGCGTTTGTTCGAGTGCGCTGTCCACGGCATGGCAAACCGCGACGATGACGCACACCGCGATAGCATCCCAAGTCCATCAGGCGTTTGATGCTCATGGTCACTTCACGACGCAGATCACCCTCCACCGTAATTTTGGCGACTTGTTCGCGCAGTTTTTCAACTTCTGCGTCGGTCAAATCTTTCATCTTGGTGGCGGCATTCACACCAGCCGCCGCACAAATATGTTGCGAGCGTGTACGTCCGATCCCGTAGATTGCAGTCAATGCAATCACAGCATGTTGATGGTTTGGGATATTGACCCCTGCTATACGTGCCATGCAGCTATCCTATCTTTTAAAATAAAAATTATAACATTCAAAGCAAGTCTTCCTCAATCAGCACCTGGCTAAATTAACCCTGGCGTTGCTTATGACGTGGCTCCGTGCAAATTACTCGCACCACGCGTTTGCGAATAACAATTTTGCAATTACGACAAATCTTCTTTACCGATGCCTGGACTCTCATTTTTTCTCCTTACTCGCTCCACTATTTCGCGCGGAACACAATCCGCGCCTTGCTCAAATCATATGGTGTCAACTCTACGTTTACCTTGTCGCCAGGAAGAATACGAATATAGTGCATCCGCATTTTCCCAGAAATATGGCCCAATACCACATGCCCATTTTCCAGCTTGATCCGGAACGTTGCGTTGGGCAACGATTCCTCAACCTCACCCTGCATCTGAATCACGTCTTCTTTGGACATTAGCGTGTTAACCCGCCTTTGAAATTAGCCTTCTTCAGCAAGCCTTCATACTGGTGTGTCATCAAGTAGGACTGCACCTGCGACATAAAATCCATCGTTACCACCACCAGAATTAACAGTGAAGTGCCTCCAAAATAAAACGGCACATTCCACTTCACCACCAAAAATTCCGGTAACAAACAAACCAGTGTAATGTACACCGCGCCCACCATCGTCAACCGCAACATAATCTTTTCAACGTAGCTCGCAGTTTGCTCACCGGGACGAATCCCTGGCAAAAAAGCACCGCTCTTCTTCAGGTTATCCGCCGTTTCTTTCGGGCTGAACACCAGCGCCGTATAAAAGAAACAGAAAAACACAATCGCTGCGGCGTACACCAACACATATATCGGTTGCCCTGGAGAAAGCATGTCGCTGATATCCTTCAGCCAGCCCATGCCCTGCCCGCTTCCAAACCAGCCCGCAATAGTCGCTGGGAATAGAATGATGCTGGATGCAAAAATCGGAGGGATCACACCAGCCATATTTATTTTCAACGGCAGGTGCGAACTTTGTCCGCCATAAACCTTGTTACCCACCTGTCGCTTGGCGTAATTCACCAGAATTTTACGCTGGCCGCGCTCTACAAACACCACCAAAGCAGTCACGGCAATTGCGCCAAAAAACAGCAGCAACACCAGCGGAATGGAGAAAGCCCCAGTGCGTGCCAACTCCAATGTGCTGCCAATCGCGCTGGGCAAACCCGCCGCGATCCCGGCAAAGATAATCAGTGAAATACCGTTACCCAAGCCGCGCTCGGTAATTTGCTCACCCAACCACATCAAGAACATCGTGCCGGTCACCAGGGTAATTACCGAGGTCAACTGGAACGTCATGCCAGGATTTGGCACCAAACCCGGTTGGGACTGCAATGCCACCGATATGCCAAATGCCTGGAACAATGCCAAGGCCAAAGTCCCATAACGGGTGTACTGCGTTATCTTGCGGCGACCTGCTTCGCCTTCTTTCTTCAATTGTTCAAGATGCGGAACCGCTATCGCGCCCAGCTGCATGATGATCGATGCTGAGATGTACGGCATGATACCCAGCGCAAAAATGGTGAAGCGAGACAACGCGCCGCCTGAAAACATGTTGAACATGCCCAGAATGCCATTTTTTTGCGACTTGAACAAATCCGCCAAGACTGTAGGGTCAATACCCGGCACCGGAATATGCGCACCGATGCGGAACACGACCAAAGCACCCAGCAAAAACCAGAGACGCTGGCTTAAATCGCCGTACTTTCCTTTGCTTACACCCTTGGTAACTGTGCTCACGTATAACCTACTCAGCGACGCTGCCGCCAGCGGCTTCAATCGCTGCGCGTGCACCTTTGGTTACGAGCAGCCCCTGCAACTTAACTGCACGGGAAATTTCACCGCAAAGAATGACTTTCGCAGACAATGCGACGGCAGAAATAACGCCTGCCTGTTTGAGCGCCAACAGATCGATGCTATCGACCGGCATCTTTTGCAGATCGGACAAACGCACTTGCGCTGTATCACAACGTGTCAGCGAGACAAAACCGCGCTTTGGCAAACGACGCTGCAACGGCATTTGACCGCCTTCAAAACCAACCTTGTGAAAACCGCCGGAGCGGGATTTTTGTCCCTTGTGACCGCGCCCGGCGGTCTTGCCCAAACCGGAACCGATGCCGCGGCCAACGCGACGCTTGGCGTGCTTGGCACCTTGTGCAGGCTGAATATTATTGAGTTGCATTAGTTATGCCTCGCACTTAACCATATAAAATACTTTGTTGATCATGCCGCGAACACAAGGTGTATCCTCAAGCTGCACGGTGTGATTGATACGACGCAAACCCAAGCCGCGAATGGTATCGCGATGCGATTGTTTGGTGCCGATCAAACTTTTGATCTGCGTCACCTTTAAAGTCTTTTTTTCTTTTGTCATGTCTTACCCCAATATTTCTTCGATGTTCTTGCCGCGCTTGGCGGCTATCTCGGACGGAGAATTCATTGCTTTCAGGCCGTTCAGCGTGGCTCGCACCACGTTGTATGGGTTGCTCGAACCGAGACACTTGGCCAGCACATCGCGCACGCCAACAGCCTCGAACACTGCGCGCATCGCACCACCCGCTATAATGCCGGTACCCTCCGATGCTGGCTGCATCAACACCTTAGCCGCGCCATGCTTGCCAACCACCGTGTGGTGCAATGTGCCATTTTTCAGGCTTATCTTGGCCAGATTGCGGCGCGCTTCATCCATTGCCTTTTGCACGGCAACCGGAACTTCCTTGGATTTTCCTTTGCCCATTGCCACGCGACCATCACCATCACCTACCACGGTCAAAGCGGCGAAACCCATGATACGTCCACCCTTAACCACCTTGGTGACCCGGTTCACAGAAATCATTTTTTCGATCAGACCGTCATCACGCTCTGCTTGTTGCTGCATTTTTCCTTGCGGCTTAGCCATCACTCAACTCCAATTAGAACTGCAGACCATGTTCTCGCGCAGCTTCAGCCAACGCTTTAACACGACCATGATAACGGTTGCCGGAACGATCAAATGCAACCTGACTAATTCCCGCGCTCTTGGCTTTTTCAGCAATACGCTTGCCCACCACAGCCGCAGCAGCCTTGTTGCCTCCGTTCGCCAAATCCTTGCGCACCTCAGCCTCAATGCTGGACGCGCTAGCCAATACCTTGGTGCCGCAAGCGGAAAGCACCTGCGCATAAATGTGCAAATTCGTGCGGTGTATTGCCAGGCGTACTGTTTTCTTCTCGGCAATGCGTGCCCGGGTTTTGCGGGACCTGCGCAGACGCGCTTCTTTTTTGATCAACATATCAACCTCAATTATTTCTTCTTGGTTTCTTTCAGAATCACCACTTCATCGCTATAGCGCACACCCTTGCCTTTGTATGGCTCAGGTTCGCGGAAGGCACGAATTTCAGCAGCAACTTGTCCGACACGTTGCTTATCGGCACCCTTCAACACAATTTCAGTTTGCGTTGGAGTTTCTACCTTCACACCTACAGGCATCTTGTAGGAAACCGGGTGAGAATAACCAAGCGTCAAATTCAAAGTGTCACCAGCAGCTTGTGCACGATAACCCACCCCGACCAAAGTCAGCTTACGCTCAAAACCTTTGCTCACACCCAGCACCATATTTGCCAGCAAGGCGCGAATCGTGCCAGACATCGCATCGGCTTGCGTGGAGTCGTTCTGTGCTTTACACAACAGGCTGTCGCCCTCGCGCACTACGCTCACATCACCCGACAAAGTTTGCTTAAGGGTACCCAAAGGGCCCTTTACCGAAATTTCACTCGCAGCCAGCGCAATTTCTACACCGCTCGGCACTACGACAGGATTCTTGGCAACTCTAGACATACTTACCTCACTACGCGACTACGCACAGCACTTCACCGCCAATACCATTGGCGCGCGCTTTACGGTCGGTCATCAAACCCTTGGATGTGGAAACGATGGCGATACCCAGGCCGTTCATCACCTTGGGAATATCATCGGAACCCTTGTAGATACGCAGACCGGGGCGACTGATACGCTGAATCTTTTCGATTACCGGACGACCACTGTAATACTTCAGGCCGATTTCCAGCGTAGCCTTACCGCCGTCGCCATTGACGACACTGAAGCCATCCACATAGCCCTCGTCTTTCAATACTTCTGCAATCGCCACCTTCAGCTTCGAGGAAGGCATTGCCACTGTGGTTTTTTCCGCAAGCTGCGCATTGCGAATGCGCGTCAACATGTCGGAGATTGGATCACTCATACTCATATAATTTCTCCTACCAGCTTGCCTTAACGATACCGGGTATTTCACCGCGCATTGCGAATTCACGCACCTTGATACGCCCCAAACCAAATTTTCTGTATGTGCCGCGCGGACGGCCCGTTAATGCGCAACGGTTGCGCAGGCGAACCGGACTGGAGTCACGCGGAAGCGCTTGCAGCTTCAGTCGTGCAGCAGCACGTTCTTCCTCGCCAAGCTTCATATTGGAGATCGCTGCCAGCAAATCCGCACGTTTTGCCGCAAACTTCTTTACGGTGTCACGGCGTTTTTGCTCGCGGTTAATCACTGCCATCTTAGCCATTTGTATTCCCTCATTTCTTTAATGGGAGTTTGAATGCCAACAGAAGAGCCTTGGCTTCTTCGTCAGTCTTCGCGGAGGTGGTGATCGTAATGTTCATGCCACGCAACGCATCAATCTTTTCATACTCGATTTCCGGAAAAATGATTTGCTCTTTCACGCCCATGTTGTAGTTGCCGCGTCCATCGAAAGACTTGCCGGAAATGCCGCGGAAATCACGGATACGCGGAATCGCGACAGAAATCAGGCGATCCAGGAATTCATACATCCGCAGCTTGCGCAACGTCACCTTGCAGCCAACCGGATAGCCTTCGCGAATCTTGAAACCGGCAATCGACTTCTTGGACACCGTGACAACCGGCTTCTGTCCGGCAATCTTTTGCATATCGCCAACCGCAAATTCCATCACTTTCTTGTCTGCCACTGCCTCGCCCACACCCATGTTCAGGGTGATCTTCTCGATGCGCGGCACTTCCATGACGGACTTATAGCCGAACTGCTTCATCAGGTCCTTGGTGACCTTGTCTTTATAAAATTCATACAAACGAGCCATGCTCTCTTACCCCTTAAGCGTCAATCATTTCGCCGCTGGACTTAAACACGCGCACATTGCGCCCGTCTTCCAGCGTTTTAATACCGACCCGATCGCCTTTTTTGGCAGCCGCGTTGTAGATCGCCACATTCGAAATATGAATCGGCAATTCCATTTCCACGATCCCGCCAGTCAACCCCTTTACCGGGTTAGGCTTCTGATGTTTCTTGACTTTATTGATGCCGCCAACCAGCAAGTGATCTCCCAGAACTTGCAGCACATTGCCGCGATTTCCTTTGTCTTTACCTGCGATTACGATAACGTCATCGTTTTTCTTGATCTTGCGCATGATTTTCCTCGAATAGATCTATAGCCGCTTACAGCACTTCAGGTGCCAGCGAGACGATCTTCATGAACTTCTCGGTACGCAACTCGCGTGTCACCGGCCCGAAGATGCGCGTGCCGATAGGCTCCAGCTTGGCATTGAGCAGCACGGCAGCGTTGCCGTCGAACTTGACCAAAGACCCGTCACTGCGACGCACACCCTTGGCGGTACGAACAACCACGGCATTGTAAACTTCACCCTTCTTTACGCGGCCACGCGGAGCTGCATCCCTGATGCTAACCTTGATGACATCACCGACTGAAGCGTAACGGCGCCTGGACCCGCCCAACACCTTGATGCACATCACGGAACGCGCGCCGGTGTTGTCAGCAACATTTAAAACAGATTGCATTTGTATCATTATTTAATCTCCAACTTTTTCCGCTCACGGCGGCCAGTTTTGGAACCCGTTCGGGTTAGGTCGCCGCATGCGGCGATGAAACGAAGCCGCTTATTATATGCAAATTTGGAATAGACGCAAGCTAAATTATATTGCAGCAGCCTTTTCAACCAGCTTGGCAACGCGCCAACTCTTGGTTTTTGCAATCGGTCGGCACTCTTCGATGGTTACCACGTCGCCTGCATGACACTCATTGGTCTCATCGTGGGCGTGATATTTTTTTGAAACTCGAATAATCTTGCCCAGCAACGGGTGTTTTACTTTGCGCTCGACCAGAACCGTTACGGTTTTGTCCATCTTGTCGCTTACCACAGTACCGGTCAGGGTACGCTTCATTGTGGAACCGCTCATCACTTTAGCATCGCTCATTTCTGTGTACCCTTTTCTGTCAACACAGTCTTGATGCGTGCCACATCACGGCGCACCTTGCGAAATTCACTGGTATTGGTCATTTGCTGTGTTGCATGTTGCATACGCATCCCAAACTGAGCTTTGGTTAAAGACAACAATTCATTATGCAGATCAGCCACGGACTTGGCTTTAAGTTCACTAGCTTTCATGTTATGTACCTACCTGTCTAATAACAAATGTCGTGGCCAGTGGTAATTTTGCCGAAGCCAAACGGAATGCTTCGCGCGCCAGCGTTTCATCCACACCATC
Source organism: Gallionellales bacterium RIFCSPLOWO2_02_FULL_57_47 (assembly GCA_001801175.1). Taxonomy (GTDB): domain Bacteria; phylum Pseudomonadota; class Gammaproteobacteria; order Burkholderiales; family Gallionellaceae; genus Gallionella. The sequence goes on from MGWZ01000036.1 coordinate 21,013, forward strand.
CATTTCGTACAACATCTTGCCGGGCTGAATCTCGGCGACGTAGAACTCGGGGTTCCCTTTTCCATTACCCATACGAACTTCGGCCGGTTTTTTGGAAATCGGTTTATCCGGGAAAATACGAATCCAGATACGTCCTCCGCGCTTAATGTGGCGGGTCATCGCACGACGCGCGGCTTCGATTTGACGTGCCGTCAAACGACCCCGTGCAACCGCTTTCAGGCCAAATTCGCCGAAACTTACCTTGTTGCCACGGGTGGCAATACCGGTATTGCGGCCTTTTTGCTCCTTGCGATACTTTCTTCTAGCTGGCTGTAGCATACTTTGCTCCCGACTTTCTTGCTTTCTTTTCCGGTTCAGCGGCGATTGGTGCAACAAACTCCTGATCCGTGACCTCGCCCTTGAACACCCAAACCTTTACACCGATGATGCCATAAGTGGTTTTTGCTTCGGAGGTGCCATAGTCAATATCGGCACGTAACGTATGCAATGGCACACGACCTTCGCGATACCACTCGGTACGAGCGATTTCAATGCCGTTCAAACGGCCCGCACTCATGATCTTGATACCTTGCGCTCCGAGGCGCATCGCGTTCTGCATTGCGCGCTTCATCGCGCGGCGGAACATGATGCGCTTTTCCAGTTGCGCGGTGATGCTGTCAGCGATCAATTGCGCATCGATTTCCGGCTTGCGCACTTCTTCAATGGCAACATCGACAGATTGCAAACCCATGCGCTTGCGCAATTCGGCACGCAACGACTCAATGTCCTCACCTTTCTTGCCGATCACCATGCCTGGACGCGCGGTGTAAATTGTCACTTTGGCGTTCTTGGCCGGACGCTCAATAATTACCTTGGATACGCCGGCGGATGCCAGTTTCTTCTTCAGGAAAGCTCTAACTTCAATATCCTTGAGTAGCAAGTCAGAGAAATTTTTGCTGTTTGCGTACCACTTGGAATCCCAGTTTTTACGAACGCACAACCGGAAACCGGTTGGATGAATTTTCTGTCCCATAATCTACCTTTAGCTCCCGACGCTGACCGTTATGTGGCAAGTTTGCTTTTCCAAACGATTGCCCTGCCCTTTGGCTTTGGCGATAAAGCCTCTCCCGGATGCTGCCTTATCAACGTAAATAGCTTTTACCTTCAATTCATCGATATCAGCTCCGTCGTTATGCTCAGCATTCGCAATCGCAGACTCGAGAGCTTTCTTAATGATGACAGCAGCCTTTTTCGGACTGAAGTTCAAAATGTTAAGCGCTTGCGCAACCGGCAAACCGCGAATCTGATCAGCCACCAAGCGGCCTTTTTGCGCGGAAAGATGAATTTTTTTTGCAACTGCAATAGTTGTTGTCATATTTCCCCCTATTTCTTGACCACTGCTTTTTTATCAGCAGCATGACCCTTGAAGGTGCGCGTCAGGGAAAACTCACCCAACTTATGGCCCACCATGTTTTCGGATATATACACTGGAATATGCTGCTTGCCGTTGTGCACCGCAATTGTCAGACCAACGAACTCGGGCAACACAGTAGAACGGCGCGACCAGGTTTTCACCGGGCGCTTATCGCTAGTCGCACGCACCGTCTCAATCTTCTTGAGCAAATGCGCGTCAACAAATGGACCTTTTTTAATCGAACGTGCCATATTTTTCTACCCCTTAAACCTGAAAGCGACGGCGCACAATCATGCCGCTGGTGCGCTTGTTGCGGCGTGTGCGGAAACCCTTGGCAGGCACACCCCATGGACTGACTGGATGGCGGCCTGCGGCTGTCTTGCCTTCACCACCACCGTGCGGGTGATCTACCGGGTTCATCACCACGCCGCGAACGGTTGGGCGGACACCGCGCCAACGCATCGCACCGGCCTTGCCGATAGAACGCAGACTGTGCTCGGAATTACCCACTTCGCCCAGAGTCGCTTTGCAATCAATGTGCACCTTGCGAATTTCGCCGGAGCGCAAACGCAATTGCGCGTAGCTGCCTTCACGCGCCAGCAACTGCACTGAAGTGCCGGCAGAACGCGCCAACTGCGCACCTTTGCCTGGCAACATTTCGATGCAGTGTATGGTCGAACCGACCGGAACGTTACGCAATGGCAATGCATTACCCGGCTTGATCGGTGCTTCCGAACCGCTCACCAGGGATGCACCGACCGCAACACCTTTAGGCGCAATGATGTAACGACGCTCGCCATCGGCATAACACAATAAAGCCAGGTTAGCGCTGCGGTTCGGATCATATTCCAGACGTTCTACAGTCGCGGGAATACCATCCTTGTCACGCTTAAAGTCAACCAGACGGTAATGCTGTTTATGACCACCACCCATATGACGCGTGGTAATGTGTCCGTTATTGTTGCGGCCTGCGGTTCTGGTTTGCTTCTCCAGCAGCGCTGCGACTGGCTTACCCTTATGCAGATCAGGATTGACAACGCGCACTACGGCACGTTGACCCGGTGTTGTTGGTTTTAGTTTAATCAATGCCATGATGGTTATCCTTGCTCACTTGTAGCAAAATTGATTTCCTGACCGGCAGCCAGGCACACATATGCCTTTTTCCAGTCGTTGCGACGACCGATAATACGACCACTGCGCTTGACCTTGCCCTTGACGCATGACACTTGCACGCTGTTAACGTTTACCTTGAACATCATTTCAACGGCAGCCTTGATTTCAGGCTTGGTAGCGTCAGTTGCGACACGAAAAATCACTTGATCGTTTTTTTCAGCAACATAAGTCGCCTTTTCGGAGATTTGCGGAGCAAGCAACACCTTCATCAAGCGTTCCTGGCTGAATTGTTGGGTACTCATGCGAACATCTCCTCAATTTTAGCCACCGCATTGCGCGTCACCAAAACGTTTGGGAAACGCACCAGGCTGACCGGGTCAGCTTGATTGGCTTCAAGCACCAGCACGTTAGGCAGATTGCGGGAAGACAGATATAAATTTTCATCAATGTTGTCGGTAATGATCAACAAGCGAAAGCGATTGGTATCCACACCCAGGCCCTTGATCTTCTGCGCCAACAACTTTGTTTTTGGCGAATCAACTGTCAGACTGTCCACCACCATCAGGCGATTCTCGCTGACCAGCTTCGACAGGATCGAAGCAAAGCCCGCGCGATACATCTTGCGATTGATTTTTTGGGTGTAATTTTCTTCACCAGTGTTCGGGAAAATCTTGCCGCCGCCGCGCCACAACGGGCTGGACGCCATACCGGCACGCGCACGACCGGTACCCTTTTGGGCAAATGGTTTACGCGTACTTTTGGCGATTTCACTACGGCCCTTTTGCTTGCTGTTACCGGCACGCGCATTCGCCTGATAAGCGGTAACCAACTGATGCACCAGGTCTTCGTTGTATTCGCGGCCGAACAGCTCATCGGACGCGCTCAGATTCGCAGTCGCCTGACCTTTATCGTTAATGACTTTGAGTTCCATTACGCACCTGCCTTCACTGCGGGACGCACGATAATGCTGCTGTTTGTGCAACCTGGAACAGCGCCTTTTACCAGCAGCAATTGGCGGGCAACATCAATACGCACGACCTGTAAATTTTGCACAGTTCTTTGCACGTCGCCCAGATGGCCGGTCATACGCTTACCGGGAAACACGCGACCAGGATCTTGCGCCATACCGATAGAGCCAGGCACGTTATGCGACTTGGAGTTGCCGTGCGATGCTCGGCCCGATTTGAAATGGTGACGCTTGATAGTGCCGGCGTAACCTTTACCTTTGGATGTACCCGTCACATCAACGAGCTGCCCCACCTGGAAAATTTCTACGCTGACGATAGAGCCTGCTTGCAGGCCCGCCAGCTGTTCAGGGGATACGGTGAATTCTTTCAGTGCACTCCCCGCTTCCACACCCGCCTTGGCGTAATGTCCGGCGGCAGCTTTGCTGACGCGTCCGGGACGGCGCACACCGTGTGCCAATTGCACAGCAGTATAGCCATCGGTATCTACGGATTTAACCTGAGTGACACGATTATTGAACACTTCCAGCACAGTCACCGGCAACGAAGAACCGTCATCGGTAAATACGCGGGTCATGCCAATCTTGCGACCGACAAGTCCTAAGCTCATTTTTATTTCCTCTTGTTAAGGGGCTAACTACAATTGGTCAGCCGATTTTTTATAATACTGATGAAACCAATACTGGCACTACAATTACTGCAACTTGATTTCCACATCTACGCCGGCTGGCAAGTCCAGCTTCATCAGCGCATCTACGGTCTTGTCGGTAGGATCGACGATATCCATCAAACGCAAGTGGGTGCGAATCTCAAACTGATCGCGCGAAGTTTTGTTGACGTGCGGTGAACGCAGCACATCGAAACGTTCAATCTTGGTTGGCAGAGGCACCGGGCCATTTACCACCGCACCGGTGCGCTTTGCTGTTTCAACAATTCGCGCGGCCGATTGGTCGATCAAACGATAGTCAAACGCCTTGAGGCGAATGCGAATTTTTTGACTTTGCATAATCTTCTCTTGCATTTACGCGGCAATGCCGCTGGTTTAAAGAACAAAATCGCGCGGCCCAAACCTGTGACTCGGACCCGCGAGGGCGCGCATTGTAGTCTTACTCAATAATCTTTGCAACCACACCTGCACCGACAGTGCGGCCGCCTTCGCGAATCGCGAAGCGCAACCCTTCTTCCATCGCGATCGGGTTGATCAGGTTAACGGTAATG
>MGWZ01000037.1 GCA_001801175.1 Gallionellales bacterium RIFCSPLOWO2_02_FULL_57_47
CGATCCGGCAGTACATTCGCCACCAAGAGGATGAGGATAAGCGCCTAGAGCAGATGAATTTATGGCGCTGACCGGCCACCGAAAGGTGGCCACAAGAGTAGGGGCCGCGTAAGCGACCCCGTTAAGCCGCTTTGAGCGGCTCACAAATTAAAGCCCCCGGCTTTGCCGGGGGATACTTACTGGGTGTGTAAAATCCGGCAACTTGCCGGACTTGCTTCACTGAAAGGGCGTGCTGTGCCTGATCAATCGCTTCAGGCTCATTCAGTCTGTCCCCTCGGCTGTTGTCAACGAACTGCCACACGGCTTCATAGATAACCCTCCTGTTCGCCCTTTTCGCCGTGCTCCAGCATCCACTCCGCCAGTTCGGCGAGCGGGGCGGGCAGCGCTGTTGCTTGCCTCAACGCAGCAAGCTGGAGTCTGTCTACCTCGATCAGTGGTTTGCGCACACGCAACGCAGCGAGATCGGTCGCCGACATTTTCCACGGCAGCCACGCGAGGTCGCGTTGGAGCCAAAGTTCTGCGGCTTTTAGCGCGATGGCAATACCAGCCGGATCGGGATCGCAGGCGATGTGCGCAGGGGCGGGAGCAAGGTCGAGCAATTGTCCAACCGCGTTGCGCCACCAACCTGGCGGAAAGCCCGGTAACCAGATCACGCCCGCGTCATGCTCACGCTGACGAGCGACACGCTCGAAACTGGTGCGGTTCTCCACCAATTGCCAACGGCTGATCGTGCCGGATGCGCTGGCCGCGGATTGCAGCGTGGCAGGAGTAAGCGCGGCGAAGTCGGCGCAGCTGGCCAGGTCGAATTTTCCATGCGGCATGGTCAATGTCAGCGGGGCGGAAAGCAGCAGCAACGGGGTGTGGCGCTCGATGCGGAATTCCGCCAGGTCCAGCGTCTGTTCCAGCCAGTTCCATTCGGCTTCGCTCAAGCCTTTGGTGTCGGCGCGCGCAAACAACGCAAAATCGCGTCGTGTCCCGCTTCGCTGTGCATCCTGCCAGCGCTGCAAGGCTTCAATCAAGTCGTGTCTGGCGAGCGCGCGTTGTACCGGCAGTTCGTCCAGCGCGAGGAGTGCGGGAACGAGGCTGTCGTCACAGCAGGCACTCAGCGTCTCGCGCAATGCATGCCAGCGCTGCGCATCCTCTTCCTTGTCACTGATGCCGAGGGCGGCGCGGAGTTGCGGCAGATTGCGCAGTTCAATTGATTGCGGCCACCAGTCGCCATGCTTGCGTTCTTCGATGACGATCGCCCAACCCTGACGCAACAGCCATTCGCGCAGCGCTTCGGCGAGTTGCAGGCTGGCAGTGCCCGCGTCTTTCAGCAGCGTTTCCCAGCGGCTTTTGCCGCCGCGCTTTACCCAGCGTGTCAGAAGTTCACGCCACTCGACGGGAATCGGTTCCAGATGGCTTGCGGATTCAAGCCGGAAGCGTTTGCGCCGCTTGGTCAGCGCGCGTTCGTCGAGCGGTTCGACCTGAATCGAATCAGGCGTGCTCATGCGGTTCGCGCGTCATCACCACGATACGCGGCGCCCAGGTTTCACCGGCGCGTTTCTTGAACGTCACCAGCGTCAGCATCGAGGGATCGTAAACGTTGACGTTGTGGGTGACCGGCGTGGTGAGCAGGTATTGCGCGCGGGTGGCTTTGAGGAAAGACGCGACGCGCTCGATGTTGACGATGTCGAGGTGGGCGAACGGCTCGTCGATGAACACGAACCCGCCGGGGCGCGATTCCTCCATCATCAGTCCGACCAGCAGGATCAGCGATTTCATCACCTGCTGGCCGCCGGAAGCGTCGCCGTCGTTCATGCCCATGAAGCCCTTTTCGTCAAAGTCGAAGCGCACCGCCAGTCCCGCCTGCGCCAGCGTGACATCATCTCCGGCGAGCAAGACGGGTTCGTGCTCCACCTTGATGCCCGCCATGTCGCCCAGCGCCTTGAGGTTCTTCACGTAACGGGTGACGGTGTAGCGCAGCACGGCGATATATTGCTCGCGTGCCGCATCGGTCTGGCTGCGCGCCATCTCGTTGTCGCGGCGGCGATGGGACAGGTCGTTTTCCTGGCGCGCGTAGTCGTCGCGGATTTTATCGCGCAGCGCGATCACGCTGGCATCGGTTTCCCACGATTCCTCGGCAAAACGTTCCTCGATTTTTTTCACTTCGCGATCGATGTTGGTGGTGTCGCGCCACGCTTCCGCCAGCTTTTGATTGGCTTCCGCATCCAGCCAGGCGGCGGGCATTTTGCGGCGGTTATCACGCAGTTTTTGCATGCGGCGTATCTGCTCTTCGCGTGCGGCAAGGTTTTGCTTGTCGGCGATCTCTTTTTCCAGTTGCGCCAATTTTCGCTGCAGCACGCCCAATTCTATTTGTGCCGCGTTGGCCGCGTCATCTGCCTGTTCGCGGGCCTGCTGCGCAGGCAACACGCCGTTGTCGCGCCGCCTGATGACCAGCGCATTATAGTGTTGCCGCGCTTCGGCAAACTCGGCAGCGCGAGCGGCCAGTTGCGCGCTGGCGTCCTCTCCGGCAAGCAGCGCCTGCAGGTTGCGGATGCTGCCGGTCAAATCACTGCGTTGCTGGTGCAGCGGCGCCAGTGCCTTTTTCAGCGCGGCACGTTGCTGGCGCAGCGACTCCAGTCGCGCCTTGCCGAAACGTGCCTGTTCCGGTGCGGCAAAACGTCCGCCGCGCCGTTCGCGCAAATAGCCCTGGCGGGTAATCCAGTCCTCGCCGCGCGGCAGCCTGGCGCCAGCGCTGGCGTCTTCCACGCGGCGGATGCGTTCTAGCAAACGCAGCAGCCATTCCGGCACCTGCTGGGTGAAGCGCACCACTTCCAGCAAGGAACCTTGCGGCGCCAGGCCGGGCTGGGTGCGCTCCGGCACGATGAAGTGGCGGTAGCGCAACTTTTCTCCCAGCGCCATCGCAGCTTCGGCATCCTTGTCTCTGGCCAGCAACACGATATGCGCAAACGGGGCGAGCACGGCTTCCACCGCCGCCTGCCAGGATGGATCGGCAATTTCCACCAGATCGGTGAGCAGGTCGTGGGCGATACCGGCACTGCTCAAGGCTTGCCGGAATGCCGCGACATCGGCGGGATCGGCGCGCCGTCCTGCGGCGAGATTTTCCAGCATCTCATCCAGTTGCCGCTGCTGTTGTTCCAGTACGGCAATTTTCACCAGCAAGTTTGCCCGTTCTGTTTCCAGGCGTTCCAGTTCGCGCGCATCCGCCACTTTTCCATCCGAGCTGTCTGCAGCTTGTCGCAGCAGGCGGTCTTGCTGTTTGACAACAGCCTCCCAGTTGCCCAGTTCGCGGTTCAGTTCGTTCAGCGCGCGCTGTTGCGCCTGCTCGTTGTCGTGCGCGGCCTGCTTGCGCAACTGCGCCGCTTGCATCGTCTGCTGCTGAACTTGCAGGTCAAGAGCCAATGCCTGTTTTTCAGCGCATTTTGCGCGCCAGTCGCGGCGCAAGGCATGCAAGGTTCGTCCGGCATTCTCGGTTTCCTTTTGCAGCAAATAATGCTCCAGGCGCGGGCGCGTTTCCGACACCAGTTGCGTGCGCTCCTCGTTCAGCCTGTGCCATTCGAGGTAGCGGTTCACCTTGAGCTCGTGTTTTTCCAGGCTGTTGCCCAGTGCTTCCAGCTGGCTTTGCACGGCATCCAGTTCGCGTGAGGTGTGCTCCTGGTGGTGGCGCGCTTCCTGGTAGCGTTCCAGCACTTCCTTGTCGCCGAACACCTGAAATACCAGGTCGAGCAATTCCCTGGACGACAGTTCGCACAGCTTGTCGGTCTGCCCCTGTTCCAGCGATAGCACGCGGGCGATAGCGGGCGACAGCCCGGCGCTGTGCAACAGCCGCTGGTAGTCGCGCACGCCGAATTCCTGCCCCTGCTGTTCAATGTCTTCCAGCGCGACTTCACCTTCTGCGACCCAGTATTTGCGCACCCAATCGCCGCCTTTTTTGTCGATGCGGCAGGCCAGCGTGATGCGGTCATTTTGGTAAGGGATGCTGAAGGGTCGTTTGTCGCTGCCGACCGGACGCTGGTTGTCCACCACCCCGCGCAGCCAGCAGAAGTCTTCGCCATTGCGCCGTACATAGCGTTTGTAGTCGCGCTTCTTCGAGCATTCCAGCGCGAGCAGCGTGCGCAGCGCATCGAGCAGCGTGGTCTTGCCGGAACCGTTGGGGCCGACGATGGTAATGATGGATGCATCCAGCGGCAGTTTGAAACGCTGCCAGTAATCCCAGTGGACAGTTTCCAGTTCGAGCAGGCGAAACATCAGTTGGCCTCCGTAGCAGTATCGGCCGTTGCGACATCAGCAAGTATGCCGCGTTGTTTCAGCAGGTCCGCCAGCGCGCCCTGCAAAATGCGCGGCGCCATTTCGGCGTAGTCGAAGGCGAGGTCGAGCAGCGGGCCCTCGTGGATGATTTTGTTGCGGCGCTCGATGAAACCGAGGCGCGACAGCTGCGGCAGCGCAAATTGAATGCGCGCCTTGCCGCCCAGCAGCTTGCCATAATCTTCCTGCAGCACGGCTTCTGCAATGCCGCGCGAAGCTTCGTGCGCCAGCGGCGTGAGTCTGGCGGCCTCGAACATTTCACTTTGTGATTCCTGTTGCGCGGCCTCGCCGGATAACTGGCGTTCGCGCTTGGGCAGGATGATCAGCGCCCACAGGATTACCAGCAGCGCCACGGCATCCTTGGGCAACCCGATATTGCTGGCTTGCCAGGTGTCATTTTGCTCAAACACGGCACTTTCGGTTTCGCGCAGCAGGGCGATGCCGACGTGGGCGGCGAAAGGCTGCGCCAGCAGGCGCATTCCGCAAGAGGCCAGGCGCTGCTCCACTTCGTCGCGAAAACTGCCGTCAACCAGCAAGCGGCGTATCTCTGCATCCTCGCGCGGCAAGTGGCGCAAGGCCAGCAGACGCGCGATCAGGCGTGCGGCGGGGTCGTGATTCATGCGGATTTCTCCTTCAAGAGTATTAGTTCACCGGCGCTGATGGCAGCCACTTCATTGCGATGCACGGGGATTAAATCATTGCGTCTGGAATCCCAGCGCACTGCCAGCGGCAACGCAGCCAGCGGCGCAAGCTCGGGATCCACATTTTGCTCGCCGATAAACGTCAGCAGCGACAGACGATAGGAAGCCGCGCTGAAATTGCCGCCAACCACGGCATCGGCCGCCGCCAGGGTTTCCTGCATGGCTTGCAGCATCAGGGTGAGCTCGGCCAGTTGCGGCGGCGATTCGAGAGGGACATCGCGGGCATATTCAATTTCGGCTGGCGGCGGGAGCAATGAAGTGCGCCGACTGGGTTGATCGCGCTCGATGAATTCTTCGGTGTTGTCGATCATCACATCGGGCAGGATGAAAGTTGCTTCGGGCGAAATGGCGAGCTGGTTGCCGGCCAGCGCGACGAGTTCGTCAATCGAGCGTTCCTTGAGCCATGAAGCCAGTTCGGAGGTAGTCAGGCCGCCTTGCGACAAATGCACCTGTTGCCGCGCAATGGCGGCGAGTTCGCGCTGGAAAATCGAAGACATGCGGTCGAGGCGGGACTGGCGATTGCCGATCTCCTGCGCCAGCCGCCAGGTGGCGTCATCCGGAAAACCGGCAGCGCCGAGGTTTTTCATCACCTCGTTGGCCTTGTTCATCCACTGCTGCACCGATTCCAGCTTGTTCTGCGCGGCACGCAGTCGGAATTCCGAGCCGGAGGTGACGGCCTGCTCGAACTCTCCCTCCAGCTCCGCAAGCCGGGCCAGCAAGTGCGCCATGGCTTCCGGGGAAAGTTTTCCCACCGCAGAGCCAGCCGCGATTTGCGCCGCATAAAACCCCAGCTCGCCATCCTGTTCGGCGCTGAACGACAACAGGTTGGAGAGCGCCGCCAGCACCATGCGTCCGGCACTGGACAGGCGATAGACACGGCGTTCGGCGTTCCACAGCAGCAGCTCATGCTCGCGCAGACGGCCGAGCACGGTATTGAGTTTGGCAGAAGCGAAAAATGCGAAGTGCGATTCCAGTTCGCGCGGCGACCAATCCGGCGCGTCCGCCCGCAGCCCTATTTCGCGCAATACAACGAGGCGCACCAGCACCTCTTCGTCGCCGCCACGAAACAGCGCGATCATCGCCCCGATCAGCGGCTTGGCGGCAAACAGCGGAAAAAACTGCGGAACGTCTTGGGGGATGATGCCCGGCGCGAAAAATTCAGCCAGCGAGTTTTGCGAGCCGCCGCCATGCGGCTTGCCTGCATGACCCACTTCGTCGCGCTCGGGCATGCTTACACCCCTTGCTTCAAGCTGGCCGAGATGAAATCGTCCAGGTCGCCGTCCAGCACGCCCTGGGTATTGCCGACTTCGTAATTGGTGCGCAGATCCTTGATGCGCGACTGGTCGAGCACGTAGGAGCGGATCTGGTGTCCCCAGCCGATGTCGGATTTGCCGTCTTCCAGCACCTGTTTCTCGGCATTGCGTTTGCGCAGCTCTTCCTCGTACATGCGCGATTTCAGCATCGCCATCGCTTCGGCGCGGTTCTTGTGTTGCGAGCGGTCGCTTTGGCACTGCACCACGATGTTGGTCGGCAGGTGGGTGATGCGCACCGCGGAGTCGGTCTTGTTGATATGCTGGCCGCCCGCACCGGAGGCGCGGTAGGTGTCCACGCGCAGGTCGGCCGGATTGATCTCGATTTCGATGGATTCGTCCACTTCGGGATAGACGAACACGCTGGAGAACGAGGTATGGCGGCGGTTGCCGGAATCGAACGGCGATTTGCGCACCAGCCGGTGCACGCCGGTTTCGGT
>MGWZ01000038.1 GCA_001801175.1 Gallionellales bacterium RIFCSPLOWO2_02_FULL_57_47
ATTGACGTTCTCACTAACAAAATGAAAGTGCAATCATGCCGTATCGGCTGCTCGGAATGAAGCATTACCCACTTGGGATTTGAAAGAGGCACTTTTTATGTGCAACTGAACGTGGTGGCTAATCAGATACCATGATGCATTGCAGCATCTGGGTGAATTGTAAAACGTCCGATGATCCCGGCGGCGATGGCGCATACTTCCGGCAGTGCTGCTGCGACCGCTGGTGTCAGTGTCTCTCCCCAATCCACCAAAGCAGGCTGGATGCCGATCAAGGCGCGTCGCTCCGGCCAGCGTCCGGTCAGGCGCGAGATCGACATCAGGTCGAGCAAACCCACTTCATGCACGCTGCTCTTGCGATTGGCTCCAAGAAAACGATCCATTTCCTCGCCCTCGAAGCTGCGCACCGTGCCGGCTGCGGCATCAAGCTCGGCGGCATCGATCACCAGCAAGGCAGTACATTCGCTGATCGGCACCGCCAGCGTGAAGGACAGTGTGCCGCCATCGAGGAATTCGATGTCTGCGCGGGCGCTGAACCGCGCTTCCAGTTCGCGCATCGCGACGATGCCCACGCCTTCGTCGGCAAGCAGCGTGTTGCCGATGCCAAGCACCAGTATCTTCATGCCCATTCCAGTTCCCAGGGCACGCAGGGATCAAGCGCAGTCACTGAACGCGTAACATGCTGTTGCAGCGCATCGCGATCCCCTGCTTCTTGTCCCATCAACTCATCGACCAGCGCTCCCTGTGGGTGGAAATTCCATTCGGTGGGCGCGACGATAAAATAGTCGGCGATACGCTCCCCATCGAGCACGATCTCATGCATCAACAGGCCACGGGCGGTCTCCACGAGTGAGCGGCCGATGCCGGGTGTCACCGGTATCGCGCTCACCGTGCCGCCCGCGCCGACCGGGACATCACCCGCCGCCCATTCCATCAGTTCGTCGCAGCGTGCCCGCCAGCAAGCAGAAAACAAGGACGTCGTCTTCATGTCTGTTTGCTGTCGTCGTGCGATGGCTCCGGTGCAAGCTGGCATACCACGCCAATCGGGCAGGCGACAGAATCTGGCACTCAAACGCGGCCACTCTGCCAGCGACCTTCCCGCATCAAGCCGCGGCAACAAACGGGATGAAACGGGATGTGATTCTTCTGGCTGATGCAAGCGCTGGTGCAATGCTGCAGTGCGGGGACTGTGCAGCAACGCATGCAGCCCGGCGCGATTTCCTTCAGCGACCATCTTCACTGATCTGACGAATTCCTGCTGCAACGCGGCCTCTCCGAGCAGTGGCGGCAAATCAAGCAGGCAGCGCCAAAGATGTTCGCGCATCACCTCGCGTTGGACTTCCGGATCGAGTCGCGGCGCGTATTCCTCCCCGCGTGCGGCAGCCAGGGCCAGCGCAGCCGCGCGCGCCTGTGCCTGACCACACAGGGCAAACAGCAACGGGAGTCGTTGCACTGCCTGATCCGCGATGCGGCCGCGCAAAACCATGGCCACGTCCGGGCGTGCACTGCTGACTCGCACCGCGCTGACCCTGCCATCAGCACACGTGAGCTGCACTCGCACACGGCCGGTATCGAAGTGCTGCATCATCGCGGCGGCGTGAGATCGGGAAAATAAGCATCAAGATTGGTCTCCCCTTGCAATGCCGCCGCAAGGCCATCGAGCGCAAGATTTATCTCGGCCACTCGTTGTTCCGTCAGTTTTTCGCGCGCCTGCCCCAGCACGGCATACACCCAGTCACCGGGTGATGTTTCTCCCAGCCAGAGGATATTGAGCCGTTCGCGACGGCCGCGCCCCTCGCACCAGGCAAACGCGCCATCGACTTCGACAACTTGCATGGGAATGCCAAGGCACATCGTGAGGTTCCCTCGATTTTTCGTCTTCAGACAGTTGTAATCATGCTACCAGTTTTTCGTCTCATTGAGCGATGAGGCACTCGTTCAGAAGTTGCGCTGGCAAGGTGCACCATCCATAAAAAAATCGCCGATGGCCTGTTGACCATCAGCGATAATTTTTCATCCCGGCCTGCTCCGCTGCTACTGGAATCAGGCCGTCTTTCTTTTAACCAATTGATGCCAATGCCGCATTGAGGGTTGCGCTGGGGCGCATGGCCTTCGACGTCTTGTCGAAGTCAGGGTGGTAGTAGCCGCCCATGTCCACCGGCTTGCCTTGGGCTGCGATCAATTCGGCATTGATCTTCGCCTCGTTGTCGGTCAGCGTCTTCGCCAGCGGTGCAAACTTCGCCTTCAGATCGGCATCCTTGTCCTGCGCGGCCAGTGCCTGCGCCCAGTACAACGCGAGGTAGAAGTGGCTGCCGCGGTTGTCCAGTTCGCCGACCTTGCGGGCGGGCGAGCGGTTGTTGTCGAGGATCTTGGCATTGGCCTGATCGAGCGTGTCTGCCAGTACCTGCGCCTTCGGATTCTTGAAGACCTGCGCCAGATGCTCCAGAGACACACCGAGCGCAAGGAATTCACCCAGCGAATCCCAGCGCAGATAGCCTTCTTCCTGGAACTGCTGCACATGCTTCGGCGCCGAGCCGCCCGCACCGGTTTCGAACAGGCCGCCGCCGCTCATCAGCGGAACGATCGACAGCATCTTGGCGCTGGTGTTCAGTTCGAGGATCGGGAACAGGTCGGTCAGGTAATCGCGCAACACGTTGCCGGTGACAGAAATCGTGTCCTTGCCCTGCCGGATGCGCTCCAGCGAGACACGGCAGGCAGCCGCCGGCTCCATGATCTTGATATCCAGGCCGCTGGTGTCGTGATCCTTGAGGTACTTCTCGACCTTCGCGATGATCTGCGCGTCGTGCGCACGGTTCTTGTCCAGCCAGAAGATGGCGGGTGTGTTGGAGAGCCGCGCGCGGGTGACCGCCAGCTTGACCCAGTCCTGGATCGGCGCATCCTTGGTCTGGCACATGCGGAAAATGTCGCCCTGCTCGACTTTCTGCTCCAGCAGAGTCTTGCCTGCAGCGTCCACGACGCGAATCGTGCCGTTGCCGGCCGCCTCGAAGGTCTTGTCGTGCGAGCCGTATTCCTCGGCCTTCTGCGCCATCAGGCCGACGTTGGGCACGGAGCCCATCGTCACCGGATCAAGGGCGCCGTTCTTTTTGCAATCTTCGATAACGGCCTGGAAAACGCCGGCGTAGTTGCGGTCAGGGATCATCGCCTTGGTGTCGTATGCCTTGCCGTCTGCGCCCCACATCTTGCCGCCATCGCGGATCATCGGCGGCATCGAAGCGTCGATGATCACGTCGCTGGGCACGTGCAGGTTGGTGATGCCCTTGTCGGAATTGACCATCGCCAGCTGCGGCTGCGACTTGAAGCAAGCCTGGATATCGGTTTCGATCTCTTTACGCTTGGCGTCAGGCAGCGTGGCGATTTTCGCGAGCAGGTCGCCGAAACCGTTGTTGACGTTGACGTTCAATTCCTTGATGGTCGCGGCGTGCTTGTCGAACACCTCCTTGAAGTAAACGGTAACGGCATGGCCGAACATGATGGGATCGGAGATCTTCATCATCGTGGCCTTGAGGTGCAAAGACAGCAGCACGTTTGGTTCTTTCTTCGCTTCCGCGATCTGCTCTGCGTAAAACTTGCGCAGCGCGCGGCAGCTCAAGGCCGACGCATCGATCACCTCGCCTGCCTTCAGCGTGGTTTTTTCCTTCAGCACCGTGGTCTTGCCATCCGCGCCGACGAACTCGATACGCACTGGGCCAGCTTCGCTGACCGTAACCGATTTCTCGCTGCCGTAAAAGTCACCGGCTGTCATATGTGCCACATGGGTCTTGGAGTCGGAGCTCCATTTGCCCATCCGGTGCGGATGCTTGCGTGCGAAATTCTTCACCGACAAAGCCGCGCGGCGGTCGGAATTGCCTTCGCGCAACACGGGGTTGACGGCGCTGCCGAGCACCTTGCCGTAGCGTGCCTTGATTTCCTTCTCGGCATCGTTCTTCGGATCTTCGGGATAGTCCGGAACTTTATAGCCTTGCGACTGCAATTCCTTGATGGCCGCTTTCAACTGCGGGGCCGATGCGCTGACATTCGGCAGCTTGATGATATTGGCTTCCGGCTTCAGGGTCAGTTCGCCCAATTCGGTCAGCTCATCAGCGATTTTCTGGCTCGCGGTCAGGTTTTCGGGGAAGTTCGCAAGGATACGTCCCGCCAGGGAAATATCCCTCGTTTCAACGGCAACGCCGGCTGCCTTGGTGAATGCCTGGACGATAGGAAGCAGGGAGTAAGTTGCCAGTGCCGGCGCTTCATCGACCATCGTGTAAATAATTTTTGCTGTTGTCATAATTTTTTCCTCATCAATTAAGAATGTAGGGCGCAATAACCAACGGGCATTGCGCCGAATGAAATGCACATGGTGCAATGCGCTACGCTTATTGCACCCTACATCGCTAAGCCGCCTTCATCTGGCTGGCGAACAACGAAAGCGCTCCGCCTGCACGGATCATAGGGATATCTTCCTTCCCTTGAGCGAGCTTGAGAGGAATATCGCCGAGACCCTCGACCACCAGTTTGAGCTGGCCGCTTTCCAGACCGGAAGTATCGAGAGACACTTTGGCACCTTGCTGGATGCGATCGAGATCAGCCGGGTTTTCAAAGATCAGCCCGAGGATGCCGAAGTTGGCGAGATTGGCCAGATGGATACGCTCGAAACCCTTGGCCACGATGGCGCGAATTCCGAGGATGCGCGGACACAGACCGGCGTGCTCGCGCGAGCTGCCCATGCCGTAGCCGTCGCCGGCCACGATGAAGCCATGGCCGCCCGCATCGCGCACTGCCGCCGCGCGTGCGCTGAAGGTCTTGTCCACCTGGACAAAGGTAGCCTGCTTGGCGTATTCGTCCGCGTTGGAACGCAACGACAGGTACTTGCCGGCAGGCTGAATATGATCGGTCGTGATCTCGTTGCCGAGCTTGAGCATGACTTCGCCTGCCAGCTTGGCCGGCAATGGATCCAGCGTCGGGAGCGGCGCGATGTCCGGGCCGTAGCGCATCACCACCTTGGCGGCTTCAGCAGGCGACAGCGGCGCGGTATAGGCGCCCATGTCGACCACCGGCGGAACCTGCTTGAAGGCGAGATCGCCGCTGAACAGAGTGCGCGGGTCTGTAATAACGCCCGTCAACGCGCCGGCTATCGCAGTGACCGGGCTGACCAGATGCACGGAAGCACTCTCGGTCCCCGAACGTCCTTCGAAGTTGCGGTTGGCCGTGGACAGCATCACGCCATTGCTGGGCGGGCTGAAACCCTGGCCGATACACGCGGAGCAGGCGTTTTCCAGGATGCGCACACCGGCGGCATAGAAAACTTCCATATAGCCTGCCGCCGCCAGTTGGCGGGCGATGGCCTGCGAGCCGGGCGCAATGGCGGTATCGACCTTGACTTTCTTGCCGCGCAGCAGCTCGCCGACACGTGCCAGGTTCTCGTAGTTGGAGTTGGTGCAGCTGCCGATGAACACGGTGTCGACCGGTGTTCCGGCATGCTTGGAGACGGGCTCCATGGACTTCAGGCGCGGATAGAGCGCAATGGTAGGCTCCAGCGCCGACAGGTCGATCTCGACAGTGCGGGAATACGTTGCGCCCGCGTCGGCGGCCAGCGGCTTGAAGTCGTTTGCGCGCTTGCGGCCTTCGAGGTAAGCCTTGGTGATATCGTCAGACGGGAAGATCGAGAAGGCGACGCCGGCCTCGGTGCCCATGTTGCAGATGGTGGCGCGGTCGGTGACATTCAGGCTCTTCAGGCCCGGTCCGGTGTATTCCAGGCAGATGGCCTTGTTGCCCTTGATGCCGATGACCTTGAGCACGTTCAGGATCACGTCCTTGGCGAGCACGCCCGGGTGCAGCGCGCCGGTGAGGTTCACCTGCACCACTTTCGGCATTTCGATCTTGTAGGAAGTGCCTGCCATCGCAAAGCTCACGTCGGTACCGCCCGCCCCCATGGCCAGCATGCCCATGCCGCCGGCATTGGTGGTGTGGGAATCTGAGCCGATCACCGACTTGCCGGGAGCCGCGAAGTCCTCCAGAAACACGCTGTGGCAAATGCCGTTGCCGCCGCGCGAGAACCAGCAGCCGTATTTCTTGCTGAAGGTCTCGAGGTAACGATGGTCGTCGCCATCGATGTAGCCGACTTGCAAAGTTTTGTGATCCACGACGATGACCGAAGTGGTCTTCACGCGATCCACGCCCATCTTCTCGAAGGCGAGCGCGGCGGCAGTGCCGGTGGCGTCCTGATAAAGGGTGTGGGTAAACTGGATTTCCAGCGGTTGTCCCTCTGCGGGGAGCTGTTTCACCCCCCCGGCTGCGTTAGCCAGGAGGATTTTCTGTGCGACGTTTAATGCTGCCATGGTTTCTCCATAATAATTGCGTTAAATAAAAATTCAGTGTCCTCAAAGGACGGGTAAAGCAGCGCAACCTATCGGAGATTGATGAACTGTATGATGGGTTCCGCGCTGTGCTCCACCCATTCTGCGTTCCGCTCCAAATAGCCGCATTCAAAAAAGAAGATTATCGCGTAAAAGTTTGGGGTTTTCCAATGGTTTGTAATCAATCTTGCAGGCTTCAATAAAATCACCTGTTTCGCATTCTGGATAGGTATCCGGAACTGGCGGGGGAAATTCGCTGAGGGGGCTTTAACGTGAAACTCGCGTAGCGAGACCGCGTCCTCAATTCCGCTTCAACCATTGTGCATTAATGCATCCAGTGACGTTAATGAGGACCAGATTTCATCGAACAAAGATCGCGCATTGACGTCCGGCCGGAGACAGTTGCGCTGCAAGGTACTTAGCGCATCGAAGACGCTGCTGGCTTCAAATGTTGCGTCGCAACGATCCAGCAGCTCTTCAAGCAAACATCCAAATGCACGCACTTCGATTTGTTGCATTCTGGTGGCGGTAACCGCTTCGTGTTGCGGAACGAAAGATGCCGCCCCGAAATCGCCCAGCAAACAATCATCCTGTTTATTCCACAATATGTTGTGCGCATACAGGTCGCCATGCATTACACCCTGCGCATGCAGGTGCCTGGCTACAGCAGCAATGCCCAGCGCGATGCTCAACGCACTCGCCGGGGTGAATCGTGTTTCTGTCGAATATATATCGCGTGTGCAGGATTCCAGGCTGGGTGGAGCCGCAAGCCTGACAAAGCCGGGATCGATCAGCGACATCACCAATCCGGGTTTATTTTCAGGATGCCCGCTGATTTTCCCTGCAACCGGAATAAGGCCGGGATGCTCACCGGCAGCCATGCAGGCAGACTTTTCGCTGCGCGGTAAACCATCGCTGGTCATGGAGCCCTTGAATACTTTGACCGCCACCGGCAAGACGTTGTCCGCCAATTGCCGGTTTGCGCGGTAGATCACACCGGATGCCCCTTCACCCAATGGTTGCTGCAGTTCGAGGCTAAACCAATCGATGTGTTTGATCGGCTGCCTGGCCATTGCAGCAACCTCATTGGCATTGCTGCATGGATTTCCGGCATAACCCAGCCATGCAAGGCGAGGCAACGACAACAACCAGTCGGGTATTTTTGTAAAGCGATTCGCTGCAATACGCAGCAATTCAAGTTGAGCGCAGGCTGCCATCTGGCCTGGCAAATCCTGCAACTGATTGCCCGCCAGCATCAGTTTCTGCAGGCGAGTACGAGAGCCAAGCTCGCCCGGCAATTCGCCAATCTGGTTGTCGGTCAGAATCAGCCAGCGCAAATTTTGCGGCAAGGCTGCCGCAGACACGTGCCGAATTTTATTGGCTTTAAAACCCACCATCTCAAGATGCGGGCAAGCGCCCAACGCTTCAGGAAGTACAGTGAAACGGTTATCGGAACAAAAAATTACGCGCAGCTTGTGCAGCCTGTGAAGGTCATCGGGCAAGCCGGATAAAGCATTGCCGGACAGGTTCAGAATTTCCAGCGTATCGGCAAGCTCGAAGATTTCGCAGGGGAAATCGGTCAAGCCACAGGAAAGATCGAGGCGTTTGATGCCGGCCAATTTGCCGGCTCGTATTGATGAAAGCGTGTGCATGATGAAACTATACAGAACCTGGCGAGTTTTTCATTAATAAAGCAAAGCGGTGGTGGTCGGGGCCGCATGTCGCAAGCGACAGCTTAAGGGTGGCCTGAACAAATTGTCCTGAACGCAAAATTCCGCTGGCAGCTTTCTGCATGGCTATTACGATAATCAAAGTCCGGATCGTTGCCCATAGCCGCCATTCGCCAATAGTTCAATCGATGCGTGAGCAGCGGCATAGTCCCGAAATATTTACCTGCATAATTTGCTATATTGGTCATGTGCGGGAAAGGCGCCACCCGCTCTCAAAGTTCGGCGTCGATATTAAGCGGAAAAATGAAAATGAATAAGTTGCTAAAGCGGGTGTTGTTGGTATGTGTGTGCTTTTTTGCATTGACCGGGCAGGTAATGGCTGATTCTTTATCAGATGCAAATCGTGTATACGATGCGGGTGATTATGAGAAAGCCGCAAAGCTATATAGCCCGTTGGCAAAAGGGGGAAACGCTGAAGCGCAATATGTTCTCGGGATGATGTATCGCGCCGGGCGTGGTGTTCCTCAGGATTACAATGAGGCCAGGAAGTGGTATAGGCTGGCCGCAGAACAGGGTCATCCTGTAGCCCAATTCTACCTTGGATGGATTTATGCCAAAGGAAGAGGCGTTCCTCAAGATATTATCAAGGGATATATGTGGCTCAATATTGCGATTGCCAATGCTGAAGATGAAGCCAGGAAGGAATTTATTGTGGATCGGGATTCAATAGCTGCATCCATGACTTCCGATCAAATTGCCAAAGCGCAGGCACTGTCCAAAAAATGTACGGCTAAAAAATTCAAGGGATGCTGACAGGAGTGTTCGCTCAATTCGCCTAACGACACACTCCCTCTACTTGTAACCACAAGCTGGGGAGTGTGTTATCTGGATACTACGAAACGTGAGTGCACTGCGATGCCGGAGTGCGGGTATCCATGTTGCGGCCGCGGTTGATGTGGTCGTCGATTTCTCCGGCGCATCCTGCCATGCGGCCGAACAGGAACGCGGTGAATGCCGCCATTTCCATCGAGCTTTCGCTGAACTCGCCCTTGCGGTAACGCGACCACAGGAGTTTCAGCAGCATCGCGGCAATGATGGCATCGATGTTGACGCAGAACACGTTGGCGGTCACGCCGTTATCGTACAAGGCCTGTACCAGCGTCCGGTAATAATCGTGGAAAATATTTTTCTCGCCACGTTCCTCGAACAGGCTTGCGATGTAGACCTCGCGCGGATCCTTGTTGACCGGATGCCCCTTGAATACCGGGTGATTGACACCGGGGATGCTGCGCACCGGCAGGCCGAGCGTCTTGTTGGCTTTCTTCTCATCGTTGAAAGCCTTGGCGTAGGCGGTTGCCATTGCCTTGAGATCGATGCCGTGTTTGGCGGTGCTGGCATCGGCCAGCGGGGTGTTCTTGAAGCTCTCGATCAGGAACTGGATACCCTCGTAACCATTGCCGCCGTGGGCGAAGCCGGTGTGGGTGAGGAAACCGATCATGCCCTTGTTGATCTGCACACGCTCCGGCGATTCCGGGCCGTCTGCCGACACCGCGCCCTTGCAGCCCTGGGCCGAGATGGTGCCGACGCCGTTCGAGATGATCAGCCCCAGTATGACCTGGAACGGGAATAAATTCTCCGGTGTTGGCCGCTCGCCGAGCAGGGAAAGATAGGCCAGCTGGGTAGTGGTCCAGGACTCCAGCATTTCTTCGTTGCTGATTCCGCAGAACTTGCCCGGCTGGTGGTGCTTGCCTTCGGCTGCGGCGCCGATGATGGCTGAGAACAGGTTGGTATACCAGGGCATATTACGCACGGTCAGGCGCGAGATACGCTTGCGGATCAACGGCTCCCAGGCGATGGTGGTGGTGAGCGCGGCAATTACCGCATCCGCTGTCGGGTGGCCTTTCAGGCTGCGCAGGTAGCGCACGAAGACCGACTTGGCCCCGCGTTTATCGAACGCCTTGAGCATCGCTTCGGCTTGTGCATCCGGCGTTTTGCCCAACAGGGTCGCGAGTTGCTCGGCGCTGGCCGTGGCGGGCGTAACTTTTGCCTTCTCGTCGTCGCCGATGAGGAGACCGGAATGGGCGAACAGCTCGACCAGTGTATCGGCGGCATTGCGTGCGCCATCTATACGCTTCGGCCCGAGCAGCGCGACTGCCGCGCTGATTGCCGTGTTGGGGGCATTGCCGGCCTCGCGTGCCGCATCGGCGGCAGCCAGCATGGCTTCACCATGGAGGTTGACCCGCGCCGCCACTGCGATGTTGAACAGGGCGTTATCGTTGGCATCGTTGAGCTCGCGCACCAGTGCCATGCACAGGTTGGATTCCAGCGGCTGCTTGGCGGTGTCCAGAATGGATATGTTGTTGACCTTGGTGACCTGGGTCTTGGCATCCATCACCGAGCTTCCCGAGCAGTCTTTCATCGACTGGCGAGGGAAAATGGCGCCGACATGTTTGAGCAACTCGGCGATTTGTGCATCGTAAGGCGACATTGCCTTGACCACGGGAATGTTCAATTTGGGCGGGAGTTTCAGGCCCTGGTCGTCGCCAAACCACGGCTTCAATTCCAGATTGCCTTCCGGCGGGAAGTCCTTCTCGACGCCGTTCAGTTTCATCACCGCAGTCAGTGCCATCGGGATATGCGAGATATTGGTGACAACAGCACCCAGTTTCGAGCATACCGGGTTTTCGGGCGTGAAGAGATCGGTCACGCCGAATTTCTTCATGAACCAGCCTTCCTTGGCCCGGGCATCATCGCCCGATCCGGCAATCGCGCCGGCATGACCCACGGCACGCGTCAGGTTCGCCTTCCAGCGGCCGACCACGCAGGCTACCACCGGTTTTTCAAAGGTAACCTCTTCCTCGTAATACCCGCCCGGTTCAGAGTACATCACCGCTGCCTTGGTGCGCGCGTCGTTGGCCATGCCGTAGGCAAACTCCGGGGTGGCGTAATTGATGTAGACGTCCTTGCCGCTGGAGATCAGCGTCGTCGTCCCCCATCCGCCAATCGACAGGTAGTTGGCGATCGTGGTCGTAAAATTGCCGGAGTTGGAATAGATGGCGATTGAGCCTTTGCGCAAAGTTTCGGCGGGATTATCGCCGCCCAGCGCGCCACCAATACGCACATGGTTCCACGAGTCAGCGACACCCAGGCAGTTTGCGCCGAAAATATCCACTCCGCGCTGCTGGCCGAGCGCCCTGATCTCGCGGGCATCGTGCACCGAGGTCTTCTCGGTAAGGATGATTACCTTCTCGACATCAGGATTGATCCGGATCAGTTCGGCGACGCCGTCACGCACGGCGGCAGGCGGCAAATAGACAACACCAACGTTGAATTTGTGCCCAGCTTCCAGGCCTTCACGCACGTTGTTGTAGACTGGAATGTTGCCCAGCGAGGTCTCAACGACTTGCCCGCGACGGCCCGGCGAGGTACCGAAAACGATATTACCGCCCGAATAGACATGGCTGACCGGTGTCACGGAGCGTGATTCGTTCCCCGTGATATTCAGCACACAGATGCGATCCTCGCGCGTCGCGATGTCTGCCAGCGACCGGATGCCAACATAATATTTGAATTTATCGATACCAGGCTTTCTCATTGCATATCACCTTTGCTTAATTCATTGCTTGTTAAATTTTATTGCTCGTGGCTGGTAGCTTGTGGCTTGTAGCAAAACCGGTTGGCTACTCGCTACAAGCTACGGGCTACAAGCTCAGAAATCACGCGTCGGCTGGCAAACCCAGCATTTTCGCCACTTCAGCGCGGCCACCGCTCTTCATCCAGCGATCGGCTTCCTGGGCGTAATTCACGACATCAGTCATCGCGGAGTCGAAACCGAAGATTTTATAGGGTATCCGCAACGCGTCGAGCACATCCTTGAAAGCGCCCATGCCGCGTATCACATTGGGACCACCGCGGCCGATCACCACATAGAGCGGTGTGGGGCCGTGCTCACTGAAGTAATCGCGCAGGGCATCGGCCATCGCCCTAAACGTGACGAAGATATCCGTATTGTTGGCCTTGCCGCCGATAATGAACAGAACGTTCGACTGCTTGAGATAGTACTTGAGGCAGATGCGCATCACTTCGTTCATCTTCTCGTAGGGCGGGTTGCCGCCGAAATCGGACGAGATGATGGCATCGTTGCCCAGCACCTCGGTTACCAGGGAGTTTGCCCCGCCCCCGAAGGTGGGCGCCAGGATCGTGCCCTTCTCGTTGATCACGTAAACGTCGCTCTGTCCCTGGTAGGTGCGCAGCTCGTTGATTTCCTGCTCGAAGTCGTTGGCCTCGGTAACGAATAGGTCGCTAGGCAGGTTCAGGCGGCTCACACGCGGATCATCGCGGTCGAAACCGCACTTGAAGTCGCAGGCCACCGGAATCAGTGAGCCGGATTTGCCCTCCATCATGCGGATAGGATTGAGTTCCAGTGTCGACATGCCATTATGGTGGAACAGGTCCCACAGCTTGGGCAGGTATTGCACCAGCGGCGACACGATCTCGCGCGGTGCACCGAGATCGGAGAGCGCGTTGGAGATGATAAAGGACTTGAGCCCTGTCAGCGGGTCAAAAGGAACTTCAATGATCTGGGTCTTGTCCAGCTCCTCGATGTCCATACCGCCGTGGTGAGTGAGAGTCATGACTGGCGCCCGGTAGCGGGTCGAGTCGGTGAGCGAGAAGTAAACCTCATGTTCGGCCGGAACAGCGCCCTCGAACGTAACACCCCGGGATTTGTACACGGCATTGCCGACTTTATATTCGGCGAAGTAGAGGCGCTCTTTTTCGGCCAGTGCCGACTTCAGGTCGGTGGCACGCCCGATCAACCCGGACTTGCCCTTCTTGCCTACCCCTCCTCTGAAGATGGGTTTAACGAAGACCGCACCGCAACGCTCGATCAGGCTGTGAATCTCGTGTTCGCTTGCTTCCGGCCCGAGCACTTCCGCAACCGGAAAACCAGCTGCCTTGAGCAGCTTGGCTCCGTGGAGCATTCCACTGACGTTCATATTCCCTTACCCCCTTAACATTATTAAATTCTATACAAGCTTGTAGCTCGTAGTTTGTAGCAAAGTCAGCATTATGATTATTTTTCGCTACCAGCTACGAGCTACCAGCTATCTTAATATTCTTCTGGCAGATTCTTCAGCACTGCCCACGAATAGACCGGTCCCTTGACGCAGACATAGTCCTTGCCGACATTGCAGCGGCCGCACTTTCCCAGACCGCATTTCATCTTGTTCTCGATGGTAGTGTATATCTGCTCGTCCGCGAATCCGAGTTTGTTCAGGTTCTCTATCACGTACTTGATCATGATCGGCGGCCCGCATGTGATCGCGACGGAGTTGTCGGGCACAGGATCCTTGTCCATCACGGCTGCCGGCACAAAACCGCAGTAGCCCTCCCATCCCTCCTCTGCCTTGTCGATGGACAGATGGACATCGACTGACTCGCGCAGCTTCTCGAGTTCCGCCCGGTACATGATGTCGCGCGAGGTGCGTCCGCCATAGAACACGGTGATGTTCTTGAAGTCGGCGCGTTGCGCCACCGCAGTGGTGATCAACGGCCAGATCGGCGCCAGGCCGCAACCGCCGCCGATAAAGTAGAGATTCTTTCCGCGCCAATCATCGATCGGGAAATCGTTGCCGTAAGGTCCGCGAATGCCGATGACATCGCCCACCGCCAAATCATGAAAGGCTGAGGATAC
Organism: Gallionellales bacterium RIFCSPLOWO2_02_FULL_57_47; assembly: GCA_001801175.1. GTDB lineage: Bacteria > Pseudomonadota > Gammaproteobacteria > Burkholderiales > Gallionellaceae > Gallionella. Next base: position 13,719 of record MGWZ01000038.1, read on the forward strand.
GCGGCCCACACGCATGATGCTGAACTGTTTGTATTCCTTGATCAGCGGCGAGGAGGCGATCGAAATCATCGATTCACCGCGGCCAAAAATGGAGAGCATCGCGCATTGGCCGCACTCGTGTTCGAAGAGATCACCTCCGTCCGCAGCCTCAACGCGGAAAGTTTTGATGGCTCGCTCGCCAACCACCTCATCTTTGATAAAAGCGACCCTGGCCAGTTGGGGAAGATAGATGTTATCCGACATTTTCGGTTACCTTATTCACTACAGCGACGATATCGATCCCCACCGGACATTCGCTGACACACCGGCCGCAACCGGTGCACTGATGCATCCCGAAATTCTCGTGGAAATACTGAAATTTGTGGTTCACCCGCTGACGCAGACGCGCACCGGTGTTCTCACGCGGGTTGTGCCCGGACGAGTGCATCGTGAAGTCGGGGAACTGGCAGTTGTCCCAGGTGCGTACCCGCTGGCCCTTCAATGGCGCCTTGCTTTGAACTTCGTCGTTGATGTCGAAGCAATGGCAGGTCGGGCACAGGAATGTGCAGATGCCGCAGCCGATGCAGGCCCGCGCCATCTCATCCCACAGCGGCGAATTAAAGCTCGCCTTCAGTTTGGCAGGCGCTCCGTCCGGGTCGTTAATCTTGCGTTGCGGATAAGCCACGGCGTCGGCATGCACCTGCTTAACCTGTTTCTGGTCGGCGGCTGCAGCCTCGGCCAGCAGGCTGCCGGCAGCTTTCATCAGCGCCTTGCCTGTTTCGGTGATCGCCTTCACGAAGTAACGGTCGCCCAGGTCGGTCATCTGAACGTCGAGACCGTCGGTGGAAACCGGCGATCCGCCGACTGACAGGCAGAAGCAGGTGGAGCTGGGCGGTTTGTTGCATGCCAGACCCACGTAAGCCACGTTCTTGCGGCGCGTAGTGTAATAAGTGTCCTCGACATGGTCGGTGAATACTTTGTCCATGCGCGGCACTCCCTTGCCGTCGCACGAACGGACGCCGAACACTACATGACGCGTTTCCTTCGGCAATATCTGCGTCAGCTTGGGAGGCTCGCCCTTGATCTGCTCGAAAGAAAAGAATATCTCGCGCTGGGGAAAGGTGAGCTCCTTGGGCGACTGCCTGGTGTTGGGATGGTCAAGCCGGGCAGCACCGCTGACCGGCTTGTACGTCCAGATGCCGTCTTGCAGCGCGGGCGCGAGAACCTCCCAGTCGGTCAACGCGGCAATCCAGTCGTCGATGCGTTTTTTATCTAAAATCTTTTCCATGCTGTTACCTGATGAAATCGCCGGGGTCGTTATCGAGGAAGGAGGCTACCAGCGAAGGTCCTCCGATGCTTGCGCCAGGCTCGTAGCCAAATTTTTCGCGGGCTTCACGTTCCATTTTGTTGTTGAGCATCCGGATCGGGATGTTGACCGGGCAGGCACGGTCGCACTCGCCGCAGTCGGTGCATCGTCCGGCCAGGTGCATGGCGCGCGTCATGAGATAGGTGATATTTTCGGAACGCATTGCCGAACGCTCGATCCAGCGAACACGATCGGCTTTTTCCGCCGCTGAAGTCTGCTGTGTTACCGGGAAGGTAATGCTGTCAACCACGCACTCATCGCAGTAGCACATCGGGCACACCGAGCGGCATGCGAAGCAACGCATGCATCGATCGAAGTGGTGACTCCAGATGTCCCAGCGCTCGCTGTTCCCCTGCTCTTCGAATTTGGTCAGCGCGGCGAACGGCTCTGCCAATTGACGCCCTGTCTTGTCGTCGCCGAACACAAGGTTGTGTTCCTTGGGAAAGGGGATGCGGCATTCCAGACAGCGGTCTGCCATCACCTCGCGGGCTGGCAATCGCTTCTCGCCTTCCGCAGTAGTGAATACGTAATCGTCTCCGTCAAAAGCGGCGAGTGTAGGCTGGACACCGTTCAGATGGGAAGCCAGCTTGCGTTCGTCGAGCACCCCGGTGCCCTCGCAGGATACACCGATGATGTAAACGTCCTCGCGCTTGAAGTAATGCTCCTGCATCAACACGACAATGGAGCGGGCATCGCATCCCTTGGCGACGATGGCGATGGGCAAACCAGAATTCTTCTGGAGGTGAGCCGAAATCTTGCGGTCATGTACCAGATACAGTGACAAATTGTGATAGCAGGTTGGATCCCATATCAACTCGTCAGCCTGTTCGGGACTGGTGATGAAAGCGGGCTCTGCGGGCATACCGCGGCTGCCCCGCCGGTAGCCGATGACCGTGCGAACTTCACCCTTTGCGAGCATATCCCTCGCTGTGTCGCGGATGTCCTTGATATTGATCATATGCGATCCGCCTTCTTCAACTTCTCCTGCGGCCCGAGCGGCTTGAGGTCATCGACGAAGTCTGTGATGACCTGGGCAAACTTGGCTCCCTCGGCGGCCGACACCCAGGACATCCGGAATCGGTTTGGCTCGACGCCGATAAATTCGAGCAACTGCATGATCAACTGCATCTTGCGCCGCGCCAGAAAGTTGCCCTCGATATAGTGGCAATCGCCGATATGGCAGCCCGATACCAGGACGCCATCCGCTCCCTTGTTGAAGGCCGACAGGATATACATAGGCGAAACGGCACCCGTGCACGGAACGGTTATCGGCGTCGCATTGGGAGGGTACTGTATCCGTGAAACACCGGCCAGATCGCTGCCCGCCGATGAGCACCACTTGCATAAAAAGGCGACGACCCTGGGTTCGTAATTTTGCTGTTCCGACATCTATATTCCTTCTCTCAATCCGGTTTTCCTTCTATCAAGCCAGGCACGCTTCGATCATTTCGAAGATCTGCAGCTGCGTAACGTTCTTGACGTCAATAGCGGCGCGCAGGCAGGTAGCAGAACAACTGCCGCAACCCTCGCAAAGCGCCTCATTGACAATTGCCTTTCCGTTTTCCAGCCGAATCGCCAGGAAAGGACAGGCGTCGACGCACATCCCGCAACCGGTGCAGTGTGATGGACGCACCTTGGCTATCAACGGCGGACGGCTGAGGGTAGCCTGCGAGAGCAGCGCAATCACCTTGGCTGCCGCGGCACCAGCTTGGGATACGGTCTCCGGGATATCCTTGGGAGCCTGTGCGGCTCCCGCCAGATAGATACCTCCAGTGACGCTTTCGACGGGTCTTAGCTTGGGGTGAGCCTCTGCAAGGAAACCGTCCTTGTCGCGGCCGATCTTGAGCACCTTGGCAATCTCTGTGGTTCCCTTCGACGGTACCATCGCGAGTGCCAGCACCACCATGTCGGCGTCGATCTCCACGTTCTGGCCGGACAGCGTGTCGGTGCCGAGTACGCGAACCTTGCCGTTATGCCGGTACAGCCTGGAGACACGGCCACGCAGGTAGAGCGTGTCGTTGTCCTCCATCGTGCGCTGCACGAATTCTTCGTAGCCCTTGCCGCCGGAACGAATATCGATGTAGAACACGTAAGCGCGACCGTCCGGAACGTGGTGCTTGTAAAGCTGGGCATGCTTGGCGGTGTACATGCAGCAGATCTTGGAACAGTAAGCGCAATGTTTCGCCGGATCGCGCGAACCGACGCACTGGATAAAGACTACATTTTTTGGCTCTTTGTGATCGGATGGCCGGAGTATATGTCCACCGGTCGCTCCAGAGGCCGAACACAGGCGCTCGAACTGGAGGCCGTCAAGCACGTCTTCAACCTTGCCTCCGCCCATTTCTGGCATATTCGCCTGATCGTAGAGATCGAAGCCGGTTGCCACCACGATGGCGCCCACATCCTCGGTCACTGTCTCGGGCCGCATATCGTAATTGATGGCATCGGCCTCGCAGACATCCTTGCACTTGCCGCAGACTACGGGATTCAAACCCAAACATGCTTCTTCGTCCAGCGTAAAACTGGCCGGGATGGCCTGTGCATATGGAATATAAATGGCGCGCCGCGCGGACAGATTAAGTTCGTATTCATTCGGTACCACTACCGGGCAGACTACAGTACATTCGTCGCAAAGCTTGCACTTGTCCGGGTCCACAAAGGTGGGTTTTTTGAGTATCTTGACCCGGAAATTGCCCACTGAGCCTGCGAGTTCCTGCACTTCGCTGTAGGTCAGCAGTTTGACATTTGGATGACGCTTTACCTCAACCATCTTGGGCGACAGGACGCATTGCGAACAATCCAGTGTCGGGAAGGTCTCGGAGAGCTGCAGCATGCGGCCGCCGATCGTAGCCTGCTTCTCGACCAGCACTACCTCAACGCCGGCATTGGCAATATCGAGGGCAGCCTGGATACCGGCGATACCACCACCTATCACCATTGCCCGCCGGGTAACGTTAACGGCGATTGATTCCAGGGGTTGGTTGCGGCTAACCCGCCGCACGACGCTGCGCGAAATCTTGATCGCCTTCTCGGTTCCCTTGGCTTTGTCTTTGTGAACCCAACTGCACTGCTCGCGTATATTCGCGATCTCGCAGGTAAAGTTGTTTATACCGGCCCGCTTGGCGTTATCGCGGAAGGTTTTTTCATGAAGGTTAGGCGAACAACAGGTAACAACGACGCTGTCCAGCTTATTGTCCTTGATCGCCTGAACCACCGACTCCTGGCCCGGTTCCGAGCACATGTAGACGTATTCCTGGGTAAAGGCAACTGAGTCTTCGCCAGCCATCTCCTTGGCCACCTTCGCCACATCGACGGTGGCGGCGATGTTGGTGCCGCAATGGCAGACAAAAACGCCGGTGCGCTTTTTGCTCATGACACGTCTCCACGAGTATTCTTGCTTATCATCTGTACGCCGTATTCATAGCCCTTATCAAAAGCTTTGACGTTGATTTTCAGGAAACGTTCGGGAACCAGGCCTGGCAGTGCCTTCTTCATGGCCTCGGCGGTGACCACATTGGTGACCGCAGTAAAAAAGCCGAGTGCAACGAGATTGGTGAACAGGCGATTGCCCAGTTCTTCGGCAAAGCGGGTTGCCGGCACCCTCATCAACCTGAGATCCGGATGCTCGCCGCGCAACTTCACCAGATCTTCTTCGACGATCAGTATCCCCCCTTTTGGCAGCTCGCCGTAATACTTGTCGTAAGCCTCCTGCGACAGCGCCACGAGAACCCCGGGTTGTGTGATGTATGGATACAGAACACGTTCGTCGGAAACCACGAGCTGCGCGGCACAGGCGCTGCCGCGCGCCTCAGGCCCGAAGGCTTGCGTCATGGTGGCGAACTTGTCGTCGTACAGGGCCAGCGCCTTGCCCGTGATCAGGGCGCAGCGAATGATGCCCTGGCCGCCGAACCCTGAAAACCTGATTTCTTGTGTGCTCATGCGCTCGATTCCTACTTACGGGTCTTTTTAGGCGCGGCCTTGGCCATAGCCTTGGTCTTGACAGTTGCCTTGGGTGCAGCCTTTTTCACTGCCTTGGGTGCAGCCTTTTTCACTGCCTTGGCCGCGACCTTTTTGGCCGGAGCTTTTGCCGCGGTTTTTTTCACAGGCTTGACCGCAGCCTTCTTCGCTGCCTTGGGAGCGGCAGCAGCCTTTTTCGGAGCTTTTGCTGGAGCCTTCTTCACCTTGGCTGCAAGGGCTTTCCGCGGTTTTGCGGGCACTGCCTCCTCTCCCTGCGCTTCAGTTGCCGCCATCGCGGCCCGGCGAGCGGCGATCCTCTCCTTCTCTGCTTTTTCCTCGGCCTCCCGTTCGGGAATGGTCTTACCGTAGAGCTGATAATCATCCCCTACCAGCTTGACGCAGCATTTGTCGACTCCTTCCAGATAAGTAGGCTTGTTCTTGTCGACAAATTTGCCGACAACGATCTTGCCCTGGTAGTCGATTGCCGTCTCGCGGGTGTCGCAGCCATGCTTGAGAATCGAGTTTTCCTGGTAATGCTGGAGCATGTCGACGCCATCGCCGAGGCGGTTGCGGCGCAGGTAGAGCGTCGTGCAGGGTGAGATAACCTCGATGAAGGAGAAGCCTTTGCGCAGCAGCGCTTCCTCGATCGACTGGGTGACGTTACGCGAATGCATCGACGTCCAGCGTGCGATATAGGTGGCACCGGCTGCATCGACCAGGAAAGGCAGGCTGAATGGATATTCGTAATTGCCGTAGGGCGTAGTCGAGGCGATGGCCGAGTTTGGCGTGGTGGGTGTTACCTGGCCGCCGGTCATGCCATAAGTAAAGTTGTTGTTGCAGATGACCACCAGGTCCATGTTGCGCCGTGCGGCATGGATCAGGTGGTTGCCGCCGATGCCAGTCAGGTCGCCCTCGCCGCTGAACACCACTACCGTCAGATCGGGGTTGGCCAGCTTGACGCCGGTGGCCACGGGAATGGCGCGGCCATGTGTGGTATGGATCGAATCGAAATTTACATAGCCCGCAACACGTCCGGTACAGCCGATGCCCGACACCACGACCAGCTTCTTGGGATCGATGCCGCTGCGCTTGACGGCCTCGGCAAAGGAGTTCACCTCGGAGCCGATGCCACAGCCAGGACACCAGATATGGGGCATCCGCTCCATGCGCAGGACGTCGGACATGGGGCTGCCAGCCTTGAATGATTTGATATCAGTACTCATTGGATTGCCTTTCTGATGGCGTCCAGGATGACCTCTGGATCATGCACCGCGCCTCCGCAGTGATTGACGCTGATTACCTTACAGCGGCCACCGGCGTTGCGTTCAACTTCAAGTACCATCTGACCATAGTTGATCTCGGGTACTACGATGGCCTTAACCTTGGAGGATATTTCACGGATGCGCTTCTCGCAGAACGGCCAGATCGTGATCATGCGCAGTGAGCCAACCTTGATACCTTCCTTGCGCGCATCCTGGATGGCCTTGACGGCGATCCGGGAAGTGATGCCATAGGACACCACCACGACCTCGGCGCCATCAATCTGGTCCTCATCGAGGCGAATGATCATGTCGGCATTGCCGTTGATCTTCTCCATCAAATGGGTCACGACGATCTTGTTCTGATCGGCAGTCATGACCGGATAACCCTTCTCATTGTGAGTCAGTCCGGTGATATGGAAGTTGTATCCATCGCCCGCACGCACCATCGGATGACCGCCCTGGCTGTCGAACTTGTAGGGACGGCAGTCCTCCTTGGGGCCGCTGTAGTTATTGCGCGGAACCACCTGAATCTGGTCGGCCGGCGGAATGACTACTTTCTCGTGCATGTGACCGACGGTTTCGTCGGTCAGGATGATGACTGGAACACGGTAGAACTCGGACAGATTGAAAGCCTCGACGGTGAGATCGAAACATTCCTGCGGGCTGTCAGGACACAGGGCGATGATGGCGTTGTCGCCATGCGGACCATAGCGCGCCTGCATCATGTCCTGCTGGGCTGTCAGCGTGGGCAGACCGGTAGACGGTCCGCCGCGCTGCACGTTGGCGATCACCATTGGGGTCTCGGTCATGCATGCCAGGCCGAGGTTTTCCGTCATCAGGGAGAAGCCGGGACCGCAGGTCACGGTCATGCATTTTTGTCCACCCCAGGCCGCACCGATCAGGGCGGCGATAGAGGCAAGCTCGTCCTCCATCTGGATGAACAGCGCCCCCACCTCGGGTGCCCGCTCGGCGAAACGCTCGGCAGCTTCGGTCGAGGGAGTGATGGGATAACCGGCAAAGAAGCGGCAACCTGCCGCCAGCGCGCCTTCAGCAATCGCGTGGTCGCCATCCATGAAATGTGGGCCGGAGTCGACCCCTTTGGGATCAGCGGTGACGGTTTTAGTTCCGGCGTAACGTCCGCTAGAGCGAACATTAGCCTGCTCTGAAACTCCGCTTAGCTTCGTTTTCACTTATTTGTTTCTCCTTTATTGGTTACTTCTTCCATTGTCACGAAGATGGAAAACTCCGGACAGATCATCTGGCAAAACATGCAATCGTGGCAGGCATCAGGATTTTTTACATAGGGCGGGTGATAGCCCTTGGCGTTGAACTCGGGAGAAATATCCAGCACCCCTTTGGGGCAGAACTGCACGCAGAAACCGCATCCCTTGCACCAATCATTGCTGATGTAGACTTTGCCACGCAACTGCTTGAGGTCGTTGAAATACATGCTTTCCTCCTTAGTCCAGGCCGCGAGCCGCCAGCACCGGCAGCGGATCGATATGGTGGAGATCAAAGCGTAGCGCTGCGTCGTCGCAGCCGAACGCTATCGCCATCAACTGGGTGAAGTAAAGTACGGGCATGTTCTGGAAATCCGGATTGAGGCGCTTCGCATCATCCTGCCTGAAATCCAGATTGAAGGCGCAAAGCGGACAGCTCACCACCACCAGATCGGCCTGCTCTTCCTGCGCCGAACCCATGATCTTGTCAGTGCGTTCGGCGATGATCTCCGGCTTGCCGACCGTGTGGAATGCACCGCAACATTCGGCCTTGTGCGAAAAATCTACGGGCGTGGCGCCAAGGGCGCGAATCAGGTTTTCCATGATCGTCGGATTTTCGACATCGTCGAAGGCGACCTCTTTCGGGCGCATCAGCAGGCAACCGTAGTAGCAGGCCACGCGCAGGCCTTTGAGCGGTCTTGTAACCTTCTCGGCCAGCTTGTCGAAACCAACCCGGTCACGCAGGTACTCAAGGAGATGAAGCACCTCGACATCGCCCTCGTATTTGGTTGTTTCGAGGGACAGGAAATCGTTGATGGTCGCAAGCGCGTCGGCGCGTTGCTTTACGTCGATATTGGCGCGCTTGAGTGTGTTGTAGCACATCGCGCAGGAGGTCATGAACTCGCTGGCCATGCCTTCGGTCTTGGCTTGAGTTTCCTTGACGCGAATCATGTTGGTTATCGGGGCCACCCGGTTCATGACGTTGTCGGAGTCCAACGCATGCACCGTGCCGCAGCAATTCCAGCGATCCAGTTCCTCGACCTCGACATCCAGTTTCTCCATCGACGAGACCGTAGAAACGTCGAAGTTCCTGGCTTGGTTTTTTAAGGTGCAACCGGGGTAATAAATGAGCTTCATTGGCTTAATTTTCGCAATCCATCATGAGGTCAGTTTACGCATGGCGCTGATCGTGGCGATAGGCGGCAATACGCTGCGCGCCTCGGGTGACAGTTCCATGATTTTAAGGTAGTCGTTGCGCTCGCCGTCGCGCAGAACTGTCATGCGCAACGATTCGATGACCTCGGCGATTTTTATATCCTTCGGGCAACGCGAGTTGCAGGTCAGACAGGACACGCACATCCAGATCGAGCGCGCTGCCAGCAACTGCTCCTTCATTCCCAGTTGTGCCAGGCGGATAATCTGGTTCGGCAGGACATCCATGTGGGACGCCATCGGGCATCCGGCAGAACATTTGCCGCACTGGTAACAGGCAAGCAGTTTCTGGCCGCTGATCTTTTCGATCTTGGCGACAAAATCTCTTTCGGTACGAGCCGTAGTTATTCGCAAGGTAGGTTCCATGATCGCCCGTTCAGTACTTTCCGTCCATGCGGAACTCGGGGGTGTCGAGCCACAATCCGACATTCAGGATGCTGTCCAGCTGTGCCTGGAGAGCATCATATTGTGCGCATTCCTCCATGATCATCTTGCCTATCAGTTCGATAACGTCAGGATCCTGGGTATGTTCAGATATTTCCTTCAACACGTGGATGATCCGTCGTTCCAACTCCATAGCCATGCGCAGGGCCTGGGTATCGTCGGCGACTGCTATCATGCCGCGGCGAGCAACAGCTGCTTCCATCTCGGAGACCACCGTTGACGGATGAGCGTTAGCCGCTTCTTCGGCGGCAAGGCCCTGCCAGACATCCTTGCCGATGATGGCGCCAAACAACCTGTGCATGTCTTCCATGCGCCCTGACTCCTCTTCCGCCAGGCGAAGGAACATGGCTTTGCCGCTCTGATTCTGCGTCATCTCGGCTGCGTGGCGGTAGAAATGCCCCTCGCCGTACTCGAAACTGAGCGCAGTACGCGCCAACTCGATCACTCTGTCGTCGATATGTGTCATCGGTCTAACCCCGGCGCCTCAGGCGTCGGGCCTTTCATCAAACAGGCGGTTTTGCAGCACCGAAGAACCTGGCAGCACATTGTTGCCGCGCAGCAACTGGCGCTTCTTGACATCCTTGGGCGCATAAGATGGCAACAGCACCGGTGTGACCAGATCGGTCTTCACACCAGCATTCGCCAGTTCTTTTTCGTAGCTGTCGAGATGGGCCAGGCTGAGCTTCCCGAGCTTGACCGTCTTGGCGTATTCACCGGCATAGCGTCCGGCGCGCTGGCCGAATACGTTGTAATCGAGCACCGAGTTGCCCATCAGCCGGTTGCGTCCATGCAGGCCGCCGGTGGCTTCACCTGCCACGTAGAGGCCGGGAATGTCGGTCTCGCAGCGCTCGTTGATTTCGATGCCGCCATTCTGGTAGTGCAACGACGGATAAATCAGCATCGGCAGCTTCGTGATGTCGATGCCGTAGCGGATGAACTGGCGATACATCGCCGGAAAGTGCTTCTCGGTGTAACCCTCGCCGTGCAGCATGTCGATCAGCGGCGAATCCAGCCACACGCCGACGCGGCCGGAGGGTGTCGGAACGCCGCCGCCGTTCTGCACGCACTCGCGGATGATGGCTGAAGCCTCGATGTCGCGCGGCTCGCGCGGAAAGACGAACAGTTCACCTTCCTTATTGAGCGGCTGGCCGCCCGCGCCCCGGATCGCCTCGGTGACCAGGAAGCCGGCAATCTGCTCGGGGAACGAGACCCCCGTCGGGTGGTACTGGACGGAGTCCATGTACATCAGCTTCGCTCCCGCGCGGTAGGCCATCACCAGCCCGTCGCCGGTAGAGCCATAGTGGTTGGTGGTGTCGAAACCGCGGATATGCAGGCGGCCGTAGCCGCCGGTAGCGATCAGAGTGGATTTCGCCTTGACGACGAAGAACTCCTCGCTGTCCATGCTGTAGAGGATGGCGCCGGCACAGCGGCCGTTGTCGTCCATGATCAATTCAACAGCCGGCATGAATTCCTTGATATCGATCATGTCGGGGTGGTTGCGTACCTCGTCCATCAGCGTGCGCATGATCATCGCACCGGTGTAGTCTCGGCAGGAAAACATGCGCTTGCGCGAGGTGCCGCCGCCGTGCATGACCTTCATCGAACCGTCCTGCTCCTTGTCCCACACCACGCCCAGGTCTTCGAGCCACTTGACCACGCCGGGGCCGTCTTCGGTGAGCGCCCTGACCAGTTCCGGCTTGTTCTCGAAGTGGCCGCCACCGATGGCGTCGAGGTAGTGGCGTGTCGGGGAGTCAGTACGCGACACGGCGGCCTGCATGCCGCCCTGCGACATCATCGAATTGGCATCGCCCATGCGCAGCTTGGTGGCGATGATCGAGCGTATTCCGTGTTCCTTCATCGCAATCAGCGCAGCGTTGCAGCCTGCGCCGCCACCGCCGATAATTAAAAGATCGGTTTCGAAATCCGGCTTGTCAAGGTTTACCTGTACGCCGCGCAGCCAGGAGTGCGACTCCAGCAATTCGGACACTTCGGTGGTCAGCGTCTCGCCCTTGTTGGGACCGACGCGCACCGGACGGCGGGCACTGGGTTCGTAATCGGGATGAAAGCCCTCCAAAACCGCCTGGCGCTCTTCCGCATTCATTGGTGGGTATACGGGTTCGGTTTTCCTGGCCAATTCCAAGCGCTTTGCGCGCGTTTGAGCCACTTTGCGCAACGATTCTGCCATGTAATCTGGATACATCTTTCAATCCTCTCTGAATTCCGTGTGCTGTTATTCCGTGTCGCGGGCGTAGTAGCGTTTCGATAAATTCTCGCGGCTCATCGACATCAGCTCGGCGTATTCAGCGTCATACGCATGGCCCTCTACAGCTTTGACCCGCTCCGCCAGTTCCGGGCTGTCCTGGCGCAGGTAGCGGCCATAGAGGCGCTTTGCCATGATAGCCATCAAAGGTTGCGTGATCTCTGCCGGGCAGCGCAGCATGCACATCCCGCAGACAACACAATCGAAGGAAAGGTCCATCACCGTCGCAATATCGCCCCGCTTAGCGGCCTGCACGTAGTCCATGACCTGCAGCCCCTGAGGGCAGGACCTAGTACAGGTGTTGCACGCGACACAACGGAAAACCGACGGGTACATCTGCTGGATGGCGGTGACATTGGGTTTAAGCTGCTCAATGTCGTATATCGCCTTTTCGGCCGGAACCGAAGGAATCTGGGCAAGCGTCATGCCTTCCTCGACCAGGGTCATGCAGGCCAGACCGGTGCGTATCTTGTAATCTCCGGGCAAACGGTAGATGGTGGCACAGGCACCGCAATAGCCCTCGCGGCACCCTGCACCCCGTATGATCTGGTGTCCGGCATACTCGATGGCGCCCATGATTGTCGCATCGGCCGGCACTTTATAGGCCTTGCCCATGATATAGGCTGTAATCAGGCTTTGTTCCACCACATCTTGCTTCCCGTCAGCCTGTGAAGCCGATTTCTTCTTGGTTGTTTCTGCCTTCACGCTTGTCATAATGAATACCTTTAAAGTTTGGCAAAGAAGTGGTTTCGTTTCCCCAATCCTGCTTATTTTTTTACGACATTCCATCCTGTAACTAGTTCCAATACGGAACCTTGGCCGCACAGCGGCCGGAGCCAACATCTTGGAGTTAGGGGAGAACATCTTGAGTGTAGTGAGCAAATCTGCTCCGGCACTTCGATTTTTATGGGTGCTTTTTTTTCGCGAATTGAATTATAAAGATGTTTGTGAAAGATTGACAAGAGGGTAAGAGAAAAAAAACCGATTATGATCTTTCAGCTTCACGCTAAAGGTACGTAATTTTTAGGGTTAAAGAGCGAAACACGCGAGATTTTCGATCCAAACGGTTCCCGGATATTTACACCCTGCAACAATACCGACTATCATCGCGGTTCACTTACGGTGCAGCCGTGATCGCATCGAACATTAAAACTATTATATTCAGATATCTTCAT
>MGWZ01000039.1:0-400 GCA_001801175.1 Gallionellales bacterium RIFCSPLOWO2_02_FULL_57_47
AGATATTGCAGCGAGGAATATCCGGTACCGAAGTCGTCCATCGAGAAACTCACGCCCAGCATTTTGATTTCGCGCATTTTGGCGATAGTGTCCTGGATGTTTCCCAGCACGGTGCTTTCGGTCAGTTCCAGCTTGAGGTGTGCAGGCTTCGCGCCGCTTTCCTGCAACGCACGCTGCACCTGGTCAACAAAATCAGGCTGGTGAAATTGTCTGGCGCTGACGTTCACTGCCAGCGTCAGGTCGCGGGTCAGCGCATTGTCCTGCCAGGCCTTGAGCTGGGCGCAGGCGGTTTGCAGCACCCACTGTCCAATCGGCACGATCAGTCCGGTTTCCTCGGTCAGCGGGATGAATTGCATGGGCGCAACCAGCCCGCGTTCGGGGTGTTCCCAGCGCAGCAGCG
>MGWZ01000039.1:432-6986 GCA_001801175.1 Gallionellales bacterium RIFCSPLOWO2_02_FULL_57_47
CGATCAGTCCGGTTTCCTCGGTCAGCGGGATGAATTGCATGGGCGCAACCAGCCCGCGTTCGGGGTGTTCCCAGCGCAGCAGCGCTTCCGCGCCCAGCGGACGGCGCAAACTGTCTACCTGAATCTGGTAGTACAGGCGGAATTGTTGTTTTTCGAGGGCTTGGTGCAGTTCAGCTTCCAGCTCGGAGCGCGCTGCGAGCGCAGCCTGCATCTCCGGGTCGTAAAAACGGATGGCGTTGCGCCCCGCCAATTTGGCCTGATACATGGCGGTGTCGGCATGTTTGAACAGATTATCCAGACTGTCCTGATGCCCGCGAAACAGCACGATGCCGATGCTCGGCGTGGTGTGATGGGTATTATCGCCAAGCAAGTACGGACGACTCAACGCGGCGCGCACCTTCTCGGCAACCAGCTTCGACTTCGTAGCGGCCTCTTCGGCGATGGCGCCCAACGATCCCAGCACCACAACAAATTCATCACCGCCCAAACGCGCCACGGTATCTGTGCCGCGCACGCTGGATCCCAACCGCTTGGCCACCTCCATCAGCAGCAAATCGCCGATGTCATGGCCTTTGGTGTCGTTGAGGATTTTGAAATGATCCAGGTCGAGAAACATCAGCGCGCCATATTGCCCGCTGCGCATACTGACAGCGAAAGCCTGCTTCATGCGATCCATCAGCAGGCGCCGGTTCGGCAGGCTGGTCAAAGGATCGTAGAAAGCGAGCTGGTGTATCTTCTGCTCGTCCAATTTGCGCTGGCTGATGTCGCTGGATACGGCGACGTAATGTGTCACCTGGCGATGTTCGTCGTATACCGCCGTAATGGTCATGTGCTTGGGATAGATGTCACCATTTTTGCGCCTGTCCAAAATCTCGCCAACCCACTTCCCGGTGTCGAGCAACTCCGACCACATGGCCCGGTAAAAATCCGGGTCGTGCTGACCGGACTGAAGGATGCGTGAATTCTTCCCAACCACCTCTTCCGCCCTAAAGCCGGTAATGTCCTGAAAGGCTTGATTGACGCGCATGATGTTGCCATCCCGGTCGGTGATCACAATTGCTTCCTGGGTATCGAATGTGATGGCAGCAATGCGCAATATTTCCTCGATCCGCTTACGCTCAGTCACATCGCGCAATAACACAGTAAGGTAATTTGTCTCTTCAATGAAAGACGCGGTTACTTCGATATCGATCAGATGCCCTTCATGATGGCGGTGTTTGGTTTCAAAGCGGTCATATCCCTGCTCAACGACATGCCGGATATGCGCCACAACCTCTTCGGGCGTTTGTTCTATGGCCTCGAATCTGGAAACGTTCGCGCCGATGACCTCATCTCTGGCATAGCCGGTGATATGGCAATAGGCGTCATTGACTTCAACGATACAACCGGACATATCTATCTTCCAGAATCCTTCGCCCGAGGTATTCAGCATCACCCGCAATTCACTGAGTGCCGCGGCCTCATGCAGCTGCGCAACCTGTAGGGCTTTCTCGTTGCGTTTGCGCTCGGTGATATCAAGGAACGTAATGACCGCGCCGGTTACTTCGCCCTCCCGCCTGACCGGGCGGGACCAGTAATCAACCGGAAAAGAACTGCCATCCTTGCGCCAGAAAAATTCATCATCAACATGGACATCTTCGTGGGATCGCAGGGACTGATACAGTCGGCACTCCGTAGCGGGGTAGTGCGTTCCGTCCGCCTGCGTGTGATGGATCAGGTCATGGATCTGCTTGCCCAGCAGGTCGGATTCCTGCTGATAACCGAGCAAATGCATGGCGGGTGGATTGATGAAGGTACAGCGCCCCTGCATATCCACACCGTAAATTCCTTCGGCGACTGAAGTCAGCAACAACCTGATGTCAGCCTCGCTTTGCCGCAAAATTTCTTCAGCGCGCCTGCGCCCTGCCTGCAAGGCCACCACAATCAACCCGATCAATACATAGGTGGCAAGAAACAACCACAGCAAGAACAAGCCCTGCCGTGCATCCGGGGTGTAAAACGGTCCCAGCCCAAGGCTGGTAGCCCATGCGGCAATAGCCACTGGCAGCAGCAAGCCCAGTGATGCACCCATCACCCCGAAGCGCATGGCCGACCAAACGGCTAACGGCAATATCATAAAAACCAGCGGCAGGGAATTTCCGTTGGCGTCGTTATTGAGAAAAAATATCCCCCAACCCGCCGCAAGCATGGTCAAGCACCAAACCAGGAACTCCACCCGCTGTTCCCATAATTTCGCCAATTCGGCGCGGGAAGTATTGAGCAGCAGCGGCGCCGCCAGCAACACGCCAGTTAAATCGCCCGCCCACCAGGACAGCCACGCCGTAACAACATCGGCCACCGGCAGCATGTTGAACAGCACCAGGCTGGCCACCCCGCCACTCGCACTGACGACCATCCCAGTGGCAGCAGACATCCCCAACAGCAAAATGTCACGAGCATTATCGAATTCGCCGTGGAACGCCAGCTTTCTCAGCAGATTAGCCGCAAGCAGCGGGCCGATCGTATTCCCCAATGCGATACTTGCCGCCAGCAAAGGAGGTGAACCGATCGCGAGATTGGTGGCAAAGGCACCGGCAAGAATAGCCGGCCAATAGATGTTGCCCCAGCGCAGCAAGGCAGCGACTGCAATTCCAGTGGGCAGCCAGATCAAAGTGATGCTGGTGCCAAAAAATGGCAGCAGCAGGCCCAGCTTGCCGGTAATAAAGTAGGCCGATGCAAGCAACAGCAATCTGATTGCCAGTATCTGTGGCGTTCCAAGCGTGTTGAATTTAATATTTATTGCCATTGAATCTTCCCTTGGCGCTTCCTGTACCCATACAATTATCCACATCGATCGGCAACCCGCAGGTCGGGTTAGGCTACGCTAACCAATGATTAACCCAGCGTTAACCAGCGGTAACGTCACCGTATTCTGGTGACTTAGCTGAATGGCTATGCAGAGCTAATCCGATCTCAATTGCCGTATCAACAACACCTCAAACTGCTCAAGCGGCACCGGCTTGCCGTACAGATAACCCTGGAAGGCATGGCAGCCGTGTTTATCCAGAAAGTCCCGCTGCGCCTCGGTTTCCACCCCTTCGGCAATCACGTTCAGTCCAAGCGCCTCGGTCATCGCGATGATGGCCTGCACGATGGCGGCATCGTTGGGATCGCTAGTGATGTCTAACACAAAGGATCGGTCGATCTTGATTTGATCCAGTGGCAGGAGTTTCAGATATTGCAGCGATGAGTAACCGGTGCCGAAGTCATCCATCGAGAAGTTCACGCCCAGCATTTTAATTTCGCGCATCTTGGCGATGGTATCCTCGATATTCTCCAGCACGGTACTTTCGGTCAGTTCCAGTTTGAGGTGTGAAGGCTTCGCGCCGCTTTGAAGCAGCGCCTGCTGCACCTGCGCGACAAAATCTGCTTGATGGAATTGCCTGGCGCTGACATTCACTGCCAGTGTCAGGTCGCGGGCCAGCGCATCTTGCTGCCAGGCCTTGAGCTGGGCACAGGCGGTTTGCAGCACCCACTGGCCAATCGGCACTATCAGTCCGGTTTCCTCGGTCAGCGAGATGAATTGCATGGGCGAAACCAGCCCGCGTTCGGGGTGTTCCCAGCGCAACAACGCTTCCGCACCCAACGGGCGGCGCAGGCTGTCCACCTGAATTTGGTAATACAGGCGGAATTGCTGCCTGGCGAGTGCCTGACGCAGATCCTCTTCCAGGGCGGCTCGTATATCCAATGTCATTTGCATCTGCGGATCAAAAAAGCGGATAGCATTACGCCCTGCCGCCTTGGCCTGGTACATGGCGATGTCGACGTGCATGAGTAAATCTTCCACACTTTCCAGATGACCACTGTACAGGGTGATGCCGATGCTCGGCGTAATGTGGCCCTCGTAACTTTCCAGCATATATGGCTGACCCAGCTCGCTGCGTATTTTTTCCGCGACCAGTTCCGTCTGGGTGGCAGCCTCATCCGGCTGGAGGCTCAGCTCTTCGAGCACCACCACGAATTCATCACCACCCAGCCGCGCCACGCTGTCACCCTCGCGCACACAGCTCTGCAGCCGGCGTGCCACCTCGATCAACAGCAGGTCGCCCATTGTATGGCCTTGCGTGTCATTGATCGTCTTGAAGTGATCCAGATCCAGGAACAGCAATGCACCATGCCGGCCGCTGCGCGTGCTGACCGCCATTGCCTGCTGCAAACGGTCCTGCAACAGGCGGCGGTTCGGCAGGTTGGTCAGCGGATCGTAGAAAGCCAGGCGGTTAATATCTTCTTCCGCTTTCTTGCGCTCGGTAATATCGACAAAGGTGACTATTGCGCCGGTCACCACATCGCCAACCATGATGGGATGCGACCAGTATTCAACCGGGATCGCGACACCGTCTTTGCGCCAGAACACCTCGTCGAAAACATTGATTGATTGATTTAACCGATAAGCGCCATACGCCTTGCATTCATTTGCCGGGTGGGGGCTGCCATCGGCATGGGAATGATGAATGAGTTCGTGCATGTGCTTGCCCAGCACTTCATTGTCGTTCTGGTAACCCAGCATTTTCAGGAATGATTGATTGACGAAGGTGCAGTTGCCATCGGTGTCCACTCCATACATGCCTTCAGCCATCGAATTAAGCAGGCGATCCAGGTTCTCGCGAGAATTGCGCAATGCCTGCTCTGCTTTCCTGCGTTCCGTGATATCGAAAAATGACCCTACGTAATGGGTAAGGGTGCCATCCGGCGCGGCAACGGCAGTGATCGTCAGCCACTTCGGATAAATCGCACCGTTCTTGCGCTTATCCAATACTTCCCCGCTCCACTTCCCTTTACTGAGGAGATCTGCCCACATTTCCTCGTAGAATGCTTTGCTTTTCCTTATTTCCGGCGCACTGAGTATCCTGGGATTCTGGCCGATGGCCTCCGCTGCCGTATAGCCGGTAATTTCTTCAAATGCCCGATTGACACGCAGTATTTTCGGAGTGCTATCAGTAATCACAATCGCCGCCTGCGTTTCAAAAGCAATCGCAGCAATGCGCAAATCTTCTGCTGCCTTTGCCGATTGTTCTTCCGCTTGCTTGCGTTCGGTGACATCGCGCAAGAACACAATAAGATAATTCGTCTCCGCAATAAAAGAAGCGGTTACCTCAATGTCGACCAGATGCCCGTCACGATGGCGATGCCTGGTTATAAAACGGTCAGATCCCCGCTCGACAACGAGCTGGATATGCGCTGCAACGGCTTCAGGCGTTTGTTCGATGGCCTCGAATCTGGAGACGTGCGCGCCGATAATCTCATCCCTGGCATAACCTGTGGTATGGCAATAGACGTCATTGACCTCGACGATGTAACCGGATTGATCCACCTTCCAGTATCCTTCTCCCGAGGTATTCAGCATCACCAGCAATTCATTGAGCACCTCAGCCTCATGTTGCCTCGCAGCCTGCATCTGATCAGTCATGAAGTTGAATGAAGCGGCCAACTCCGAGATTTCATCGCTCCCCGCTACCTCTGCTTTAATCTTGTAATCGCCTGCCGCAATGGCTTTGGTTACTTTCGTAAGCCTGGCAATCGGCTTCACGATGCTTTTGGCAAGATAGACAATTGTTATGACCAGCATCACGCCAAACAGGAATATCGCGATCATTACTTTCTGCTGCAGCGATTTCAGTGGTGCAAAGGCTTCATCCTGGGCGATGTGCGCCATGATGCAGGCCGAGCCCAGTTCCGGAATAAAGCGGAAGCCATGAATGATTGCTGCGTCCCGGTAATCGAGATCAAGCACTTCATGCGATTGACCGCTTAAACAGGACTGCATGGGGTTGGCGGAAATTGGTAAGCCATGACCATGCGTAGAAGGGTATTTGGGCCTGGTGACAAAATAACCCTCGCCATCCGCCAGGAAGGCCTCCCCTGAAATTCCAAGCTCTTTGGGGGGAGGAACAAAAACAGGCTCAAGCACCGATGACGGGTAGGTAATTGTTAACAGGGACCCCGCCGCTACATCCGCTACTGAAACGAAATACGAGTGGTTGCTTTCGGGTCCGGTTCCGGAAAATTTTGCCAGTTGTCCGGCTTGAAACGTAATGGCTTCATCATTCCGGGTTGCGGAAATTCCGATGGTCAGGTTGTCGCTGCCTTTCCTGCGCAGGGTCGCCCCGATGGCACCTTCCGCAGCCAGGTATGCCCTGATCAAACCGGTGGCGCAAAGCTGATTCAGCCTGGCGGAGTTGCCGCTGCACTGGGCGCTCAAGTCCGACAGGAAATGTTCCGCTCTGATATTTTCCCGGGTCAACACCATCGCTAACTGACTATGCTTGGCATCAGCAACCTGGCCTGCGTCCTTTATTCGTTCTGTCCTGATGGTCTCGAACATCGAGTCAATAGCCAGCCAGCCGATTGTTGCAGTAGGCAAAAGAACCATCAACGACAGCGCAATAATGAGCCGCGCTTCAAGCGAGTTGAATTTAATTCTTTTGGCTCTTTTGAAAAACGAATGGATTAAGCGGCATGAGGGTTGAATCTTTGAAAATTGAGCTTGCCAGCGATGAGAAATATCACCGTGCGCA
>MGWZ01000040.1 GCA_001801175.1 Gallionellales bacterium RIFCSPLOWO2_02_FULL_57_47
AAACCGACATCGGCCAGCGCCGGTACGGGAAGCCGTTGTCTTGCTGTGTAAAAAACCCGTTTCTGGTTCTCCGCCTCAACGAGAAATCGCAGGCATTCGCTTGGATACAGGCCACCTGAACCAGGTCGTCAACAGGCAGAGCGGATTGATCGTCCTGTCAAACGGCAGAGCAATAACTCAAATCCCCATAGACCGTCGCCTACTCTAAAGTGCAGCGGTAACATCACGCGGTTTCGTCCCTCGAGGCTTGTCCGACGCCTGCCCGACGAGTGTTGCTGTATCTTGATCGGCCTGTGGCTGAGGGCAGGCATCTGACAACCCTTAACAGGAGCGCTACTTGGCGAACGACCGCTTCCCGGAAGTAGAATTCTGGGTATAGGGTGCGTGAAATGTCGCCAACTTCCAAAATGACGACCGCGCCTATTCAACTGAGCGTTAACGCATACGGAATTCTCGTGTGCGCAATGGTTTTCATCCAATAAATGACCTAGACCAAGCTCCTAGCCCGCCACCTCTGCGGGCATAATCTGGGGCATACCTCAAAATTGAATTGCGCGAATCAAGCAGCGGGCGGCTCGACGCAATCAATGTGAATGAGATAAGCGCACCAGCCGTCTTCCTCACTGCAACTCCTTGTGGTGATTCACTTATAAATATTATTTTGCGCTTAAGCATTCCTTAAGCTTGGCCTTCTATCCTGCACGCCTCGCAGTTCAATTCAGGAGATAAAAAATGTTTCGTATATTCCATGCATCAGGTATGGCGCTTGTGGTTGTTGCCGGATTGGCGGCGCAACCGGCTTTTGCGGAAACCCCCAGCGAGATACTGGCTTCCATTCAGCAGGAAGCGGCGGGTACGCCCGGTTTTCAGGGATTTTCGGCCGCGCGCGGGGAGAGCTTTTTCAAGGCAAAGCACGGCGGCGAATGGAGTTGCGCTTCCTGCCATACTGAAAATACAGCTGTGCAGGGCAAACATGCGAAGACCGGCAAAGTAATCCAGCCGCTTGCGCCGTCTGCCAATGCGGAGCGATTCACTGATCCGGGCAAGGTGGCAAAGTGGTTCAAGCGCAATTGCAACGATGTGCTCGACCGTGTCTGCACGCCGCAGGAAAAAGGCGACGTGCTTGCCTACCTGCTTTCAGTCAAAAAATAAGGGGGCTGCCATGACGATTCAAAATCAAAAATTCTTGCGGATGCTTGCCGTTGCCTTGCTGGCGATGGGTGTGACGATATCAGCCGCGCAGGCCGATGATGACCGCGATGAAAGATCCGGCGAGGGACATGGTGAAAGAAGCAGCGGCAAATACGGCGGCGAAAATCGCGGCAAGCCGGTCCAGCCCGCGCAAACCAACGCCAAATTCCAGCAGGAATGCTCCACCTGCCATATCGCCTATGCGCCGGGGCTGCTGCCCGCCGAATCCTGGCGCAAGGTCATGGCCGGGCTGGATAAGCATTTCGGTTCGGATGCCTCGCTGACCGATCGGGAAAACAAGGAAATCACCGCCTTCCTGGTAAACAATGCTTCCAACCGCTGGAGCGCTCCGACGGCGCCGCTGCGGATCAGCGAGTCCATATGGTTCAAACGCAAGCACGATAGCCATGAAATCTCGCCGGCGGTATGGAAAAACCCGCTGGTGAAAAGCCCGGCCAATTGCGCGGCTTGCCACCTGCAGGCGGAGCGCGGTGATTTCAGCGAACGCAACATCAGAATGCCCAAATAAAAGGAGATCATCATGAGTCAACGTATCTTGGTTTGGGATGTGCCGACGCGAGTTTTTCACTGGCTGCTGGTGCTGTCATTTGCCGGTGCATTCCTGACCGCGGAGTCGGAGCGTAACCGCGATATCCATGTGGTGCTGGGCTACACCCTGCTGGGTCTGATCGCATTCAGGTTGTTGTGGGGATTTTTTGGCACACGCTATGCGCAGTTCCGCTCATTCCTGTTCAAGCCCGGCGAGATAGTGGCTTACGTGCGCTCGCTGTTCAAAGGCAAGCCGGCGCATTACGTCGGGCACAACCCGGCCGGAAGCGTAGCGATCTGGCTGCTGCTGGGACTGGGCATCTCGACCGCTGCGACCGGATTGATGTCGTTCCAGGATATCGGCGGTGATGTGGTGAAGGAACTGCATGAGTTCGTGTCCAATGCCATGCTGGCTGTGGTATTGATCCATATCGCCGGGGTGGCGGTGAGCAGCCTGATGCACCGCGAGAATCTGGTGCGTGCTATGGTCACCGGTTTTAAATCTGCCGAACAGAACGGGCATGGCATCTATGCCAGCACGAATAATGAAACTCATTATGCCCGTTTCCCTCACCCCAACCCTCTTCCGAAAGGCGAGGGAGCAAATGAATCGCTGCGCGAGTCTCATGCTAACGAAGGTATCCGTCGCTCATATCTCTGGCTGGGTGTCATAATACTGTCCACTGTTGTGGCATTCTGGGTCGCCTATCCGGCCACCGGACTGGTTACGCCAGGCGCGGATGCGACGCATGCCGAGCAGCACGATGACGATTGATTGACATTTTATTCACGGGTGGATGATGCGTGTTCTGGTGGTTGAAGACGACGCCCTGCTGGGCGATGCGATTCAGGCTGGCTTGAAGCAGGCAGGCTACGCCGTGGACTGGATGAAGGACGGCGTTTCGGCGGAACAGGCGCTCGCCACCGAGCCATATGCGGCGGTGGTGCTGGATCTGGGCTTGCCGCGCCTTTCCGGGCTGGAGGTGCTGCGCCGTCTGCGCAGCCGCAACGTCCCGACGCCCGTGCTGATCCTGACCGCGATGGACACGGTGGATGACCGCATCAAGGGGCTGGATGCCGGCGCGGACGACTATCTGGCCAAGCCGTTCGACATGGGAGAACTGGCGGCGCGCCTGCGCGCGCTGATACGCCGCGCCAGCGGGAAGACTGAACCCTTGCTGGAAGTTGCCGGAGTCAGGCTCGATCCCGCCGCCCATCGCGTGCTGTACCGGGATAAACCGGTTGAACTTTCGGCCAAAGAATTCGCGCTGCTGCACGCGCTGATGCTCAACGCGGGCAAAGTGCTGTCGCGCGCCAAGCTCGAAGAACAGCTTTATGCGTGGGGTGAAGAGATCGAAAGCAATGCGGTGGAAGTGTATATCCATCATCTGCGCCGCAAGCTTTTCCCCGAGCTGATCGAAACCATACGCGGCGTCGGCTATCTGATGCCGCGTGATAAAGGTATCTGAAATGTCGCAACGCACATCGCTCAAACAACGCCTGCTTGCCCTGGCACTGGCGGCGATCACGCTGGTCTGGCTGGGCGCTACCGCCTTCACCTACCATGATGCGCGCGAGGAATTCGACGAGGTGCTGGATGCGCACCTGGCGCAGACCGCCGCGCTGCTGGTCGTCCAGGCAACGCATGAGATCGACGAACTCGAAACCGAACATACGCCGCTGCTGCACAAATATGCACGCCGCGTCGCGTTCCAGGTATGGGAAAAAGGGCAGCAGCTGCGCCTGCATTCCGCCAACGCACCGCAACAGCCGCTGGCGAGCAAAGAACGCGGCTTCAGCGATAACATCCTCGACGGAAAAAGCTGGCGCGTGTTCAGCACCTGGGATGAATCCCACGAATACCTGATCCACGTCGCAGAGCGCTCCGACGTGCGCGAGGAACTGGCGCGTGACATCGCAGGCAACCTGTTGCGACCGCTGTGGTTTTCCCTGCCGTTGCTGGCTCTGCTGCTGTGGATTGCGGTGGTGCGCGGTTTGCGCCCGCTCGACAAGCTGGCCCGCGAAGTGGAGCAGCGCGAACCGGACAATCTTGCCGCGCTGGATGCGTCATCCGCGCCGCGCGAAGTGGTGCCGCTGATCGAGCGGCTCAACCGGTTGTTCACCCGTATCGACGCCTCAATGCAGAAAGAGCGGCGCTTTACCGCGGATGCCGCGCATGAATTGCGCACCCCGGTGGCCGCGATCAAGGCGCAGGCGCAAGTGGCGCGGGCTGCTACCGGAGAGGCGGAGCGCATCCATGCGCTCGACAACGCGATTCTCGGCTGCGACCGCGCCGCCCATCTGATCGATCAACTGCTGATGCTGGCGCGGGTCGATGCGCTGGACCGCAGCGTGGCGGAGCCTTGCCGGCTCAGGGACATTGCCGCCGAGGCGATTGCGGCGCTTGCGCCGGCCGCGCTGGAAATGGGCGTGCAACTCGAATTGCTGGCGGGAGACGAAGCTGTAGTGCGGGCACGACACGGTGAGGCGGAGCCTTCCGGTGCGGGAGTGCCCGCATCGCTCCTCCTCCCGCAATCGGCTGGCTACGCCATAACCAGCGACTTGGCGAGTGCAGTTGACTCGCCTAGTCGAATGGCTAGTAGTTCTACCAGTAACGTGTTGGAGGTGCGCGGCAATCCGGGGCTGCTGCGGGTGCTGCTGCGCAACTTACTCGACAATTCGATGCGGCATACCCCGCCCGGCACGTCGGTTCAGGTAAGCATCTTCCATGAGCCGGGAGCAGTCTGCCTGTCGGTGAGCGATAACGGCCCGGGCATTCCGGAGCAGGAACGCGACAAGGTGCTGGAGCGGTTCTATCGCCCGCTGGGCACGCAGGCCAGCGGCAGCGGACTCGGGCTGTCCATCGTCAAGCGGATTGCCGAGGTGCACGACGCAACCTTGCGGATGCAGCCGGTGAGCGAAGGACAGGGATTGCGAGTGACGGTGAGTTTCAAATCCTGATGCGGGTCTAGCGGGGTTAGCCAGGGTGACATGCACTGCGGACTTTTGGATGACAGGCTCAGCGCCCAGTAGTATGGAAAAGTGGTAGCATGAAAGCTGCCTGCTGGAAGACGAAAAGCAGAAGAATGCTCAGTTACAAATACAGTTGAAGTTGAATTTAAAAGGGAATGCAATGCGCAAAGTTATTTTGATGATGCTGCTGACCGTTGTGAGCAATAGCGCCATGGCAGAGTGGATAGATGTGGGCAGCAACGAAAACATGACCATCTACGTCGATCCTGCCACCATTCAAAGGGCGGGCAATATGGCAAAAATGTGGCATCTGACTGACTTCAAGACGGAACATAAAGATATGGGTGAGGCGTATCTGTCGACGAAGGATCAAAACGAATACGACTGCAAGGAAGCGAAATTGAGAAGGCGCGCGTCCTCCCAGCACTCTAAGAATATGGGCAGTGGTAAAGTGGTTTACAGTGACACCTATACCACAAGGTGGAAGCCGGTCCCGCCTGACAGCGGCACCGAAATTATGTGGAAATTTGCCTGTATCAAGCGGTAGCCTTTTGTGAGCTGATACGCTGGGTAGCGCAGGAGCCAGCCTCGCGGTGCGGCAACAGCGGGAACAAGGTTAGTCTGCTTGTTCCGATGCAAGGGCAATCGCAGTTGCTGCGGTTGCTTTATCAATATCCAGCTGGACTTCACAATACTCGTTGATTTCGCTGGTGGGAGTGGGGTCGTCCGCGCAACTGCACCCGCCTATCACCCCCTGATAAAAAATCCCTGCCTTTACGCGGATCACATTTTCCAGTTCGGCGACGCTGTTGATCGTTACCGAGATCGGCTCAGCGGCCACGTAATTGCCGGTCGATAATCCCTGCTGCAGGGGCAATTGGCCGGCGCCTAATTGCGCGATTTCCTGCTTGAGGATGGCCTCAAAATCGGGCGTTCCCCAGGCGTTCAATGCTTTGTCGAGCCGAATCATGGAGTGTCCCGAACCTGCGACAGCGCCTGCAACACCGCCTTCAGCAACAGCCAGCAGCGTGCGACAGATTCTATTTCCACCCGTTCGCCGGGCGCATGTGCGCCGCGTATGTCGGGGCCGAAGGAGATCATGTCCAGTTGCGGATGGCTGGCGGCGAGCAGGCCGCATTCCAGTCCGGCATGGATCACTTGCAGGCTGGCGGGCTGGCCGAATTGCGCGGTGTAAACCTGCTGGCACAGCGCGAGCAAGTTCGATGACGGGTTCGGCGTCCAGCCTGGATACGCGCCGTCCTTCCAAGCGCGCAGCGCATAACTGGCAGCAAAAGAGATCAATTTGTCGGCCAGCATATCCGCCCGACCGTCATCCAGCGAGCGCACCTTGAACGTGGCGCAGAACGCGCCTTTCTCCAGCGCAAGCACGCCGAAATTGCTTGAGGTATCGGTCACGCCGGGGAAGGCTTCGCTGATGCGCGCGACACCGTTCGCGGTGTTGTCGAGGAAAGCGAGCAGGCGGTCGCGTTCTGCATTTGCGATGGCTTTACAGGAATCCGTTTGCCCTGAGCCAAGTAAGCCCCGCATACGCGAGGCAAGGCGTGAGCAGGAAACAGTATGCGGTGCGAGGAGTTTTCGCTTTGGCTATCATAA
>MGWZ01000041.1 GCA_001801175.1 Gallionellales bacterium RIFCSPLOWO2_02_FULL_57_47
CCATCGAAGCTGTTTGATGATTCTTGGATCGTTATCGAGCATGTTGCAACCATTTGTTTTTATGAATATTAAAAAGCTGTTTCTTGAGAGCCTGTCGAGGGGGGAATGTTCGCACCCGTCCTTGGTTCGACAAGCTCATCACGAACGGGTGGGAAAACGGGCCCTGTGCGTGAACTGGGTGTGTCAGGTGGCGTGTCGTAATGCTTGCACACGAACGACACATTCATATCAGCCTCAGCGAAGCGCGCACGCCAAGCCTGATGCCGGTGCCGCACCCACTCATCGATGCTCGACGCCATGGCAACGGGCAGCGCGCACACGGCGAACGCCTCACGCGGGATCGCGTTGCGCGCCGTGCCGCCCTGCATCTCGATCAGGCGCACGTCGGTGTGTGCGGACAGATCGCGCAGCGCTTCCGCCAGCAGCTTGATCGCATTGCCGCGCCCGAGATGGATGTCGATGCCGGAGTGGCCGCCGAGCAGCCCGGACACCTCGAACCGCAGCAGCGCATAGTCCGGCGGTACTTCTGCCAGCGCAAGTCCATCATTGCCCGTTCGCCCTGAGCTTGTCGAAGGGTCACCACGAACGGACTGGTTCAGTGTTCCCATGGTGTTGCGCACCTCCACATCCACGCCGCCCGCACAACCCAGATAGAAATGCCCCCACTCCTCGGTGTCGAGGTTGATCAGCGTCTTGCCCTGCAATTCGCCGGGCGCCAGCCCGCGTGCGCCGTCCATGCCGGATTCCTCGTTAACGGTGAGCAGCACCTCCAGCGGTGGATGGATCAAGCCCGGCTCTTCCAGCGCGGCCAGCGCGAGCGCGACGCCGATGCCGTTGTCCGCGCCCAGCGTGGTGTCCTCCGCCACCACCCAGCCATCGCGCACCTCGGCGCGGATCGGGTCGCGTTCGAAATCGTGCTTCGTTCCGGCGTTGGCCTGGCTCACCATGTCGAGATGGCCTTGCAGGATCACGCCGGGCAGCGCCTCGCAACCCGCGCTGGCGGGCTTCTTCAGGATCAGGTTGCCCGCAGAATCGACGATGGCAGTGATGCCGCGCGCCTGTGCCCATTTTTTCAGCCGGTCGCGCAACGCTGCCTCGTGCAGCGACGGGCGCGGTATCGCGCACAGCGTGGCGAAGTGCGCCCAGACCGAACGCGGTTGCAGATTTTCCAGATTGCCGGTCGTTGCCATCGAAGTACACCTGAAAAGAATCGCCCTTGCGGGCGAAGTATGGAACGTTGAAAGATGAAAAGGAATCAGGATGAGCTAGGAAACTGTTGTCCGTTCCTGATTATTTTCGTCGATGAGTGTTTCTCATTTGAAAATACTTTTGCGATGCTGATCCAGTCCGCCCGCCCTTGCAGCGCATGCCACCGCATAATCCTTGTCACGCTTGTCAGCCGCTACGTCCTGGCGTGCATCGCTACCTTATTTTCCTGCTCCCATGGGCGCCGCAGAGGGCTACTTGTTGGTTGTTGTGCTTGCCCCCGGGGTTTTCAACTGTTCCTTGGCGACAAAGTCGGCGCCCTCATGGGCTTTAATGTCGCTGGACAGGGTGAGGAGTAACTGTGCCTTGGCATCGGATTTGGCTTGCACCAGCGCGGCTTTCGCGCCTTTTAAACAGACTTTCTTGGCTTTGCCCGCTCTGTCATCGCACTTTTCTTTGGCCACCGCGTAATCCGCTTCCGCCTTGGCAACACTGATTTGGTAGCCCGACTCTCTGGAAGGCTTGTAGCGCGTTTTGAGTTCGACTTTCGCGACCTTATCCCTGCCTTTTGCTTCGGCCATGCAGATATCCCTGGCGTTACCGGCGAATGAAGCACAATTTACCCGGGCGGACTTGTACTCGGCCACGATGTTTTTCTCGGCAGCCTTGTATTCGCTCTTCGGCATGTTTTGTGCCATTGTGCCGGCGCTGAAAGAGAGACTGGCTACGGCCAGGATTGCGGAAATGGAGAGTTTGTTCATGGTCGTTCCTTTCTGAAGGTGATGAATCAAGCAGTGATGCATAGCCGTGGAACATTCGCACCCAAGCCAGGTTGCCTGGAGCGTTACATTTCTTGCTGGAGTTCCTGCCATGCGGCAAGCTGTTGCTCTGCTCCGTCACCGGTGCTGCCTTATGATACCTGGCGATACCTGGATTTTACAGGCCAGATGATAGCCCCAAAGCTAAGGGCGTCCAAATCAAAGGGTTCGATATGTTTTCCTGTCACCAAGCTGCCGACGGCAAGTCAGTCAGCAAGCTTATTGCACTTTGTCGAGCGCCTTGGCAAAGCGGTCTTTGCCCAACACCATAGTGGCACTTGCTTCAGCCGCTTTTTTTCTGGCTTCCTCCAGGTTGACCGCCTTGCCGACCTGCACGACTCCGACCATGCCCATGTTCTTATGGGAATCGCAGCTATAAAGATAAACACCCTCTTTTTCCAGTTTTACCCGGAATTCCTTGTCGAAAGGACTTTTCCAAGGCTGGGCACCAGGGGGAACAAGCAGGCTGCGGCTGTTATGTCCAGGGATGACGCTGCTGAAAACGAGAGTGTCGTTGACGTTAGCCCTGACAAAACTGGGTTCGAAAGCAAGCAAGCCTTCTGTTGGTGAGCTGTCTATCATCTTGATCTGGATATCGTCGGCGTTGACGGAGGTGGCGCAAAGAGCCAGGCTCAGAGCGGCGATGATTTGGTGTTTTAGTGAGTACATGGATATTCTCCTTCAAATTAACGGCAAAATGAACACAGGCGTCAAATCCGAAAATGGTGTGCGCAGCGCAACCCATCAATCAAGGATAAACGCGTCAAACGGTGACAGGCCACGTTTTTCTCTATATCCCGCATCAAGCCGCGAGCGACTCGAGGCGATATTTCTGCGCCAATTCGCCCTTCTTTAAAAAACTTAGACCCCTTTCATCGCCTAAAATTCAAGCAGCAGCCCCAGGGAAAACTGTCTGATATCGGCACCGCTCACATTATTGTAACCAGACACTTCGGCCTTGATCCCGAAGATGCGCCTGATGGGAAATTGCATCCCCGCTGCAAGCCCCGCACTGCCTCCCTTGTCCTTCGCCAGGGTTCTGCCAAGGCCGGTGGCTTTGGCATCCCATCGCATGTAGTCAAGACGAACATAGGGTTGCGCATGCGGGTGAACAGGCCATCTGCCGGTCACTCCCGCCCCGTAGCCGTTTATCTTGATACTGACGTCGTTGCCGCCGCCGCTGGAGTCGAACCCTGGATAGTGGGCAACAAACACGTTGATCCCGAACTGGGGTAGCGGATGAAAGCTGCCGTCGACGCGCACGAAGGGGGATGTCCGGTAACCGTCGATGTTGCTAATCGAGGCGCCGCCCACCGAAGGTGAAACAACGAACGAGCTCCCGGCATGCACGTGCGTTGCCGGCAGCAGCAACAGGGAGAGCAACAGTTTGCGAATGAAGCGATCCATGCCTGGCTCCTAGGGGGTGGAGGTGAATTGAACGGTTCTTTGCTGGATGCCCTTGCTGAAGCTGCCGAAGGCAAATTGCGGCGATACGCCCCCTGTTCGCACACGCTGGAGCATAAAGGCCACCAGGCAGTTGATCGATGCGTTGCCCTGGTAATAGTCGGCGCTATTCAGCGTGGCAGAGCCCGTATCGGTGCCGAGTATGAGATGCAGGTTATATTGGCTGTTGTCTGTGCAGATGCCCGCCACGTCGAGCTCCATCGTGGTTGCCGGATCGGCATCCGTCCAAGTGAGGGTAACGGGCGTGGCGCGCGAGATGCTGTCCCCACTGGCGGGCGCGACAATCTGGAAAGCCGCGGGCAAATCAACGGAGGATTCCAGCACTTGTCCGTTGCGCTCGAAGCCGACATAGACTCGTGTTGGCGATGAACTGGTGTTCGGCGTGTCGACCGAAAAATATTCGGGTTTACCAAAGATCACGTTGGTGAACACGCCGTAATCGGCGTAGAGATCGCGTGACGACATCACCTTCAGGCGTTGCGACAATTCCAGTGAGTTGCTGAAAAGATTGCCATTGAAGTCAAGGTACTGCTGGGGCGATATATCGAGACTGGAGTAGAGCCTGTCGCCGCCGTCGAGGTAGAGATAAGTTGCGTCGACTGTGGGACCATTGCGCAATTGCACCGTCGTGTTGACGTTGCCGCTCACGTCCTGAACAGCCTTCATATAGGCGTAGATGCTGCTGACCGGATACCAGGTTGTTGGCGACGCCGTTTCACCACCGCATCCTGCCAGTAGCGTCAGTGACAACAACATGAGTATCGGGGCGACAGTTCCTTTACGCGTAAATTCCATAAGTCGCGTTCCTTTCATACCTCGACACAGCTGGACTGACATCATCGAATCGCCCCATCCTGCCAGCGCGGGAATGACAGCTTGCTCAACCCCCGCATTATTTACCGTCAACACAAAAGTACCTGAGTCGATGACTTTTCAGCCATGTCAATATTACACATAAACAATTCGACTACGGTAACTATTGTTTAAGTGTGCTGATAATAAATCACTCTGAGTTAACCCGATTATTCTTTATTCGTCCAGTAAGGCGTAGCGATCCCGTCGCCCAGATCGGCTTCGCTCAGGCGGCGGCGCACCTCAAGCAAGCGCCCGATCAGCGCGGGTTCATGACTGGTATATTTCTCTGCGTCCGCAACGCGATTCACCACGACGCCGAGCAGTTCGGTGATCGCATTGCCGATGGAATTCTGGCTGATGGTCACGATCAACTTGCCTGCATCGTTGCGATAGATAAGCTGCTTGAATGCAGGCTGCCAACGGATGGCATTGGCATATTTTGCATCCACAATACAGTGGTCGCGCACCTTCTTCGCCGTTTTCATGAAATCATTGTTGAACAACAGCACGCTTTCCACTTCTTCCGGGAAATAAATATCCGGCAGCATGGGCGCGTTGCGCGTGGAAACCTGGGAAAAGAAAGTGCGGTAGAAATCGATAAAGCCTTTCAGCA
This sequence comes from Gallionellales bacterium RIFCSPLOWO2_02_FULL_57_47, assembly GCA_001801175.1. Lineage (GTDB taxonomy): Bacteria > Pseudomonadota > Gammaproteobacteria > Burkholderiales > Gallionellaceae > Gallionella. Next base: position 4,957 of record MGWZ01000041.1, read on the forward strand.
CCTCATCGTATTCTCTCCAGAAATGCACGTCTTTGAGCGCGCCCGCCCCGCCCTGTATCTCCCAGCTGGGCAAACCCTGAGGGTATCCGGTCAGTCCGATGCGGGCATCGGCCTCACTCGCAGGCTTGAGGATTTTCAGATTCAGCGCCTTGTTAAAAAACTCGCGATACACATCGCGCATGTATGCCTGAAACAAGCTGTGCTGGCCGCCATCGGTCAGGTTGGGATTGCTGGCATCGGCCAGTTTGGCGTTGCGCAACGTCTCCATGGGGAAAACAACAAAGTGGTTATGCAGCATTCGAATGCTGGGCACACCGGGGGAAGTCAGCGGCCAGGTCGCATCCAGGCTCGCCTCGCCCGCCAGGATCAACGCCTCATCCGGATCGGGATACTGCTCCAGCATGTAACCGAAAATGATCTGATTCATCCGGTTCCACACATGCTTAACATTATCCGCCACCTGCGTGCGCCGCACCGGCCGCCCCAGCGGATTGAGTATCGTCTTGGAGGTGTTGTAGATGATCGAGCAATCAAACTCGGTGCTGTGGCCCAGTGCCTTGCGATACAACAACAGGTTTTCCGAATTCATCAGCAAACCATTGTTGTTCACCAGGTCGTCCAGGTTTTCCGTGCTGTTGAAAAACTCGTTGTGCTTCATTCCCTCCGGCACCGCCAAAGGGATAGACCGAAAGGGAGTGATAATTTCTCGCGGGCCGGGTTGCATCGTGTTGTTCCTCTTCTAAGAAGTCATGTGCTGTTACGCTTGCTTTCAACTCATGGGAAGCGTGAATCATTCAACCTTACCGCAGCAGTGCAGTCAATTACCCTGAAGAGTGTGGTGAAGCAGGGCAGGGCGCCTGAAGATCGACCATTGTGGGTAGTGCCAACTGTCCGATCAAGCAGGGTTGGTTTACGTTGACCCCTTTGGTTCGCGCAGCCAGCAATCGGCAAAGACAAAACCATCGCGCGTGACCACTTCGCCCATTTCAATATCCAGGGGCCGAGTGAACATCGGCCCGTCGAATACGAAGGTGTGGAACTCCCCGTTTTCGCCGCACGGATCAATGCTGGATGGCAAGCTGTACAGCATCTCCGCCGTCAATTCGCGCCCGGCAAATTCCGCAGGCAACACCCGCGGATCGACGCAGGTGAGGCAGGCACGCAAACCACCGGCGAGCATTTCTGCGAGCAATTCCCGCGTCGGCTTTCCCCACAGTGGAAATACCGCCTCGATGCCGGTGCCCTGCATGCGCTCCTCGCGGTAACGGCGCACATCCAGCAAAAACAAATCGCCGAACGCCATGCAACGCACACCCTCGCTGCCGGCTCGCGTCACAAAATCCGCCATCACCGCGGCATATTGCTCATCGGAGCAGGGGTAGGGAATTTCAACCAGGTACAACGGCAAGCCAACCGCCTGCGCCTGCTGGCGCAGCAACTCGACGCGCACGGCATGCATGGCAACTCGCCCAAATGCAGAGTTAACAGTGGTGAACAGCCCGGTGGTCTCATATTCGTCGGACTGGCGCAATACATGCAGCGCCCATGCGCTGTCCTTGCCGCTGCTCCAACTTAGCCAGGTCTTTTTACGCATGACAATTGATCGAATTGATAATCAACAAAGGAAATGTACCGGAAACAAATTAATGCCAATTTGCTTTTATATTTTCTTCAAAAACAAATCGAATCCGGTCACTTTTACAATCGAATCACAAGATCGCATCGGTTCTGCGCAGGCGCTCAGCCATCACCCGCATCACGTGCAGTGCAAAATGTGGTGTCTGCTGGATGAGGAAATTGAAACGCTTGCGGTCAATGGGCAAGAACATGCAGTCGCTCTTCGCAACGAGCGTCGCCGAACGCGCACCGTCGTCGATCATCCCCATCTCCCCCACGATAGCGCCTGCCTCCGCAATCTCCACCACCCTGTTGTGTACGATGATCTCGGCAGTACCGGACATCAGGACATACATCAGGTCGCCCGGCTCGCCCTCCTTGAACAATACCCGCCCCGCTGAAAGCGCATGCAAATCGGTCTGGTGACGAAACAACTCTGCCAAATTCATACCACCACCCTCATTAATTTCAATGGTGCGATTCTATCTTGGAATTCGAAACAAAATTTCACAGCGATTTCCGGTCTTCCCTAAAGCAACGAAGCTGATCACAATTGTTCCTGGCCGCGAAATAATTCGAGTCCGGGAAACCCGGGGGCAGCCCAGTTGTTGAAAAACTATTGCGATGCTGCCCCCCTTGATTTCTAATATACACAAAATATCGCATTTCAAGGGATGGCAGAGGGGGATTTATGCTTGATGAAAAACAGAAAATTAACCAGATTATCAGCCTGAGCCAGGAAATTGCCACGGTCAACGACCTTGACATGCTCCTTGAGCACATCCTCACTGTGTCATGTCAATTTGCCAACGCTGATGCCGGCTCCATATATATCATGGAGGGGAACCACCTGAAATTCAGCTACACGTTGAACAATACTATGCAGAAGAGGCTGCAGCCGGGACAGAAGCTGATCTATTCCACCTTCACGACACCTGTCGATAACGAATCGATATGCGGTTATGTGGCAGGCACAGGTGAGATGCTCAATATCCCGGATGTCTATGAGCTCAAGGACGATGTCACTTACGCGTTCAACAAGAGCTATGACAGTATCTCCCAATACCGCACGAAGTCGATGCTGACCTTCCCGCTGAAGAACCCCAATGGTGAAATCATCGGCGTGCTCCAGCTGATAAATTCAATGGATGATGACGGGAATATCATTCCTTTTTCACAGGATGATGAACAGTACATCGTCCACTTTGCCAACAACGCGGCTATTGCGATAGAAAGGGCCAAGCTAACCCGGGACATCATCCTCAGGATGATCAGCATGGCGGAGCTCAGAGATCCAAAAGAGACAGGTGCGCATGTAAACAGGGTGGCCGGATATGCCGTTGAGATATACGAGGTATGGGCAAGCCGCCGCGGTGTATCCGAGATCGAGATTGCGAAGAACAAGGACATACTGAGGATCGCCGCGATGCTCCACGATGTTGGCAAGGTGGCCATCTCGGACATTATCCTTAAAAAACCGGCCCGCCTCGATGCTGCCGAATACGAAATCATGAAGACTCACACCTATCTTGGTGCAAGACTCTTTGCCGTATCGCACTCCGATTTGGATCAGGCCTCAGCCCAGGTGGCGCTCTCCCACCATGAACGCTGGGACGGGAACGGGTATCCGGGGTATATAGACGTCATGACGGGCCAGTGCCTGCCGGGTTATGAAACCAGTGAAGGCAAAGCCATGGGCCGTAAAGGCGAAGACATACCACCATTTGGCAGGCTTGTGGCAATAGCGGATGTATATGATGCCCTGTCATCCCAGCGTGTTTACAAGGAGCCATGGGATCAGGAGCAGGTTCTGGATGAATTAAGGAAAGAGCGGGGAAAGCATTTTGACCCGGAAATGATAGACGCCTTCTTTATAGCCCTCGACTCGATCAAGGCCATTGGAAAGAGGTATGTTTGACGGCAGGTAAGGATAAATTACACTGGTGATAAGGGGCCAGATTGGCCACTTTAATTGCAGCTATTCTACTAGCTGCTTGTCGGCACCCGGTCGCTATTGTCGATCAAGCGGGAGATCTTCCAGGCGCCGCCATGCTGGCGCTTGACGATGAACACCGACTTTCCCTCTTCCTCAAACGACTCTCCCCCAGCCTTCGGTGTCGCCGTCAGCTTGTAAGTGCTCCAGAAGTACCCCAAGTCCCCGGATGCCTCAATATCCATCAGTCTGGTCTGGCTCTTGAAGATGTACTCCTTCAGCACTGACTGATAAAGCGGGCGAATGGCATCCTTTCCAAACACCGCTGGCTGCCCCGAGGGCATCAGCACCGGATCATCCGCATACAGAGAAAGAAGAGCTTCGGCGTCGCCCGCAAGCCACCCGGAACGCCAATCTTCTGCAAGCTGCTTGATCACCTCTATGTCATCGCTTTGCTTGGCCATAGTGAAATTTCCTGATTAGTCGTTCTGTTTGGTGCGGACGGCAAACACCAGTACCGCGGGTTAGACGGGGACAGGCCAGACTGAGAGCAGTTGCTAATAAGTTGGCTGTTTCAGTTCCACACAAATGTGATGCTGTCCCTTTTGTCTTGCTAGAAAAGAGGGTGCATAGGCTTGTCAAACCATAGCCGTTTACGTTCGGATCCGTAGGTGCCGATCAACTTCCATTTGCCGGCTTCCTTGACCAGCACATGTTCTTGCATAGTCCAGTTATCAATAGTAATAGCACCTTTTTTAATGTCAGGCACACCCAGCAGAAGGCCGCTGCACTGAAAAACAACCATGTTTTTATCTGCCGACATTTTTACAAACTTCATATTGTGGCGCGTTGCCATGGTGTCAAATGTGGAAAATATCTTTCCCCATATCAGTTTTGCAGATTTTTTATCATGCTCGCCGTTGCTATAGCTGTCTGAATACAGCTCCATAAGGGCATCCAGGTCTTTTGTTTCAATGGCCCTTTCCGCTGAATGGAAGAACGTCATCACTTCATTAAAGGTCTGCTCCCCAAGCTGTTGTTTCGCAGCAGGGTCGACTTCCATGGAATATTTATCCGAGAGTTGATGTTCCGTCCCGCTGGCGGTACCCGTAAAGATGGTTGCGGCAACCAGGACAGCTGCGCCGCACATCATGACCATACGGTTCATCGTGTTCATGCAGTTTATATGTAGAAACATTGCTTTCTCCTTGTAATGGTCATGCGGTAATACGTTCCGCCTATTCGGGAAAAGAATCGGGGGAGGTAATATCCTGCCAACCTTGCCCACTCAACGCCTTCAGGAAAGCCACCAGATCCGCTTGCTCCTGCTTTGTCAGCTCCAGCTTGACCAGCCCTGTTTCTGGAGCAGGCGTTTTCGGATCATTCTTTTTTTCATAATACTCCAGCATTTGTTCCAATGTAAGATTCGGACGCTTCATTTCAACATCAAGAAACGGATTGGCAATGCCTCCCATATTGTAGAAAGTCACCGTCTCTTCCAGAGTCGCAAAAGTCCCGTTGTGCATATAGGGAGCTGTGCCGGCAATCTCCCTGAGTGTCGGCGTCTTGAAGGCGCCAATATCCTGTTCCTTCCTGGTGACTTTGTAACGGCCGAGATCAACAAGGGTGGCATCCCAACCGACGCCGATATTGTGATATTTCTCATCGGTAAAATTCGGCCCGTTATGGCATTGTGAACAACGCGCCTTGCCTTCAAAGAGCGCCAAGCCGCGTTTTTCTGCCTCATTGAGGGCATGCTGATTGCCATTCTTGTATCGATCAAATCTGGCATTGCCGGAAACCACGGTACGTTCAAATGCAGCGATAGCCTTGGCCAGGTCATCAATATTCACATCCCGTGCAAAGATCCTTTTAAACCAGCTTTTGTATCCCCTGATATCACCTACTTTTTTAACGAGTAGTTCGTGGCTGGGCATCGCCATCTCTTTTGGATTGATTAGAGGCACCTTGGCCTGTTCCTCCAGCGAGTTCGCCGCACCATCCCAGAACTGCTCCCTGGAAAATGCCCGGTTGATAATCGTAGGGGCATTTCTGTCACCCGCCCGTGACTCCACTCCCAGAGATACCTGGCGGCTATCAGAAAAAGCAGCCTGTGGAGAATGGCAGGTGGCACATGAAACGGAATTATTGCTGGAAAGCAGGGAATCAAAAAAAAGGGAGCGTCCTAACGCTACTTTATCTTTGTTTATCGGATTATCTGCGGGCAGATAAAAATCCTCCAGGTTCAGGCCTGTTGGCAATTCAAGTGCAAAATCCTCAAACTTCATCGTATGTAAAGTTGGCTTGGGGCTTTCAGCCAATACATTACCCGCCAAAAGGACGCCCAAAAGGAAGCTATGGGTAATCCCCCTGTAAATGCCATCAACACCACGGCGTGCAACAAGACGATAAGGTTTGACCATCTCAATACTCCATTGAGGTAATCCAAAGGCCAGCTTCGCGATTGTTTTTCTGAGCCCCATTCATTTCATTTACTCCAATTTTGATTGGATGCGGCCCCCTATAATTCGTTCAGGATTTCCCGAATAACTCGTCGAGCGGGTTTTTGCCTGCGGGGGCGTTTCCGGAAATGCGCGTAGCGGTGAACTCCTCTTCGATGTTGTCGCGATAGAAGCTCCATGCCGCCCCCGAGCTGCTGAGACGGCGCCAGGTATCCTCGCCAACGCCGCCGTACTGCAGCGTGCTGCCGTCGTCGAGCTGGACCTCCAGCACCCGGGCGCGCGCATCGTAGCCTATGGCGCGCAACCTGCCCGAATTGATCTTCTTCATTTCCATGTTGGTATCCCGGAGCTATTCTGAGCTTGGCATCTTTAATTCTGTGGTGTGTGCAGAGCGCCTTGCACCTGGCGTATACATTCGGCGCAATAATACCAAAGGAAATGTACCGGAGACGAATTCTATCCAATACGTTTTTATATTGCCTTCAAAAACAAATCGACCCCGGTACTTTTTACATTCGGATGTATATGATGCCCTGTCATCCCAACGTGTTTACAAGGAGCCATGGGATCAGGAGCAGGTTCTTGATGAATTATGGAGGAGAGGGGGAAGCATTTCGACCCGGAAATGATAGGTGCCTTCTTTATAGCCCACGACTCGATCAATGCCGTGGGCAAGAGGTATGTTTGACGTCAGGCAGGGAGAGAATCATTTGAGCAAGAAGGGCAGGTCGCCCCTGCAATCGATGCAAGACCGCTGCTCTAGTTGAGCCAACTGTCAGATTTTCGACGGGTGCGTCGAATAACTGACTCTCCCCGAGTTAACAGCGCCTCGGCAATCAGATGTTTGTCTATGCCGCGAAAACCCAAAAACTGCAAACCGGCACGAAACTGCCGGCGCTCCTCTGAAAATAGCGAATTGCGAACGGCGCAGTCAATGCCGATTATGACCTTCCTGAATTCACCATCCGGCAAAGGCGATTCAATCAGTAATACCATCGGCACATCCGTGGAGAGTTCGGTATTTGAGTAAATCCCCGCACCGTACAGGGAAAGATCGGAAATCCGGTCATGAAAAATCTCGTCGTTATCCTGCCCTTTAGGCATAAGGGATGCCATCCAGTCAACGGAATATCGCGAGTGCTGCCTTCTGTCAGATTCATGCCGCTCTATAATCATGACGCATCTCCAGTGGCGGTGTTCAGGGCTTCCGGAACAACAAAAAACATGTTCCGGAGACCAATTCTTTCCAATACGCCTGCTATTGCCTTCAAGAACAAATCGGTGCTGGTTTTCCACTTTGGGAATGAACGGGGCTACGTCCCTGTATTATCTCTACGCATATATCATGCCAATAATCCAAGCCATTGCGCCGGATTTTCATTCGGCGCAACAAAGATCGCGCCCTGCGCGGGCAGAAATTATCTCGATAATTGAATATGTTAGTGTTATGGTTCCATTATCTGACCGCATGACAATGACCAGGGACACTATTATTCGATGTGCATTTCCGCAACTGTCAGCTATAGCGCCGCTGCCGTGCTGGTGACCACCGGTCTGTATGCCGTCCAGCAGGCCAGGCGGCTGCAACCCCCCTACTGGATGTGGGCGCTGATACCTGTCTTCTTTGGTTTACAGCAGGCATTCGAGGGACGGGTATGGCAGGAACTGGATGCGGGGAATGCCACTGCAGCGGTGCCATTTGCGCTGGGGTTTCACTTCTTCTCGCATTTCCTATGGCTGTGGTGGCTCCCGGCCTGCAGCTGCCTTGTCGAGCATGGGAAAATTCGGAGAAGGATCTTTGGCGGCTGCGCCATTTTCGGCGCCTTCGCAGGTGCGCTGGTCTATTCTTTCATGCTGTTCCATCCCGACTGGATGTCGGTAGCGGTGAGAGAGCACTCCATCGACTACGATTTTTCCGTCCCCTATCGCAGCTCCATCCACCTACCGATCACGCCGGCCATGCTCTATGCCCTGACTATCCTTGTGCCGCTGCTCATTTCCAGCCACAGGCAGGTCAGGATTTTCGGGGGACTGGTCGCCTTGTCCATGGTGTTGGCATCGGCGGTCTATGGATATGCCTACGTCTCTGTCTGGTGCTTCTTCGCTGCCGTGCTCTCGCTCTATATCGTCTACATTATTCGCCACTTTGTTGCGGAGTCGATATCCATCAAGGTCTGAGCTTGGGCCTTGGGCTCGGGGAATGAATAGGACTCCGTCCCTGTACCATTCTGTACCATTTTCCATTTTTAAACCGGCCTAGATGTGCCGCCTTACCTTGATGGCGATTGTACCGACGCCCAGGAAAGCGACGCCCATGAGGACGAGCGTGACGGGCCAGCCCAAGGAATTTGCGAAATGCTTTGCGGTGTAAAACCCGATGAAGCCGAGCATGGCAATGACCGTGGTGAACAACAGCGCCCGGCTTTGCAGCACCACGCAGGCATAGAGCATAGCTGCGGTTACTGCAAGATAGGTGAGTTCGAAGGATGTGTTATGCACGAGGTCGAACAATCCGCTGTATGCCATGATCGACCCGATGAAATAACCGAGGCCGGTCAGGCCCGAATACCGCCCCGCTTTGTGCAGGCCATAGGCAGCGGACATCACGCAGATGCCCGTCAGCAGGCTCGCCCAGGTGGCGGAGGTAGACATCGCGATGCGGTCGAACAGGCCGCTGTTCATCCAGCAGATGCCGATCAATAAAGCGGGTGCGGCAAGCACACGGTGAGGCGTCTCTTCAAGCGCGGTGGCGACCAGGAACAACGAAGCGCCCAGGACTATCGCGATGTAAGCGAACGGGACATCGAGCAGATCGAGGCCCACCTGCATGAATCCGTAAACAAAGAACAGCGCCGTGAAGGCCAGCACCGTGAGCCGGTATTTGCCGAACAGCGCGCCCTGGTGCAGGGCCATCATGCCGAATACGAAGAGCACTGCGGCACGCCAGTTGTCGCCGTGCGGGAATACTTCATGGATCAGCACGAACCAGCCACCGGTCATCACGAACACCGAGGCCAGCGCAAGCGGCAGGATAAGTTTCGGATATTTATTCTCATACAGCGCGGAAAGCAGCACGATGAGCAGGATGTAGCCCACGCCCAGCGTCACGGCTACCCGCATCACACTGCCCATGCTCACCCAGAACGTGCCGATATAGGTGCTGATACCGGCGAGGATGAAGATCGCGCCGAGATAGGTGAAGAGAGTCTTGGCGATATCGCCCCTGCTGCGCCGGGCAGGCTCGGGCCGGGATGCAGCAGGCAGACGAAACGCAGCCTCGACTTCGGCCGGCGTGATGTCATAGCTGCGCATCAGCCGCGCGATGCTCTCCAGCGCGCTGGGCTTATCCGTTACGCCTGTCGCGCCGAGGATTCCGGCCAACAGCGGCCATCCCCACCAGCCGCCGCCTATCAGCACGAACATGACGATAAGGAGCAACAGCCAGATCATGGCAACACGACCCAGCCGATGAAGTGGGTGTTATTGCCGTAATACATATTGCCGGCATTCGGCAGGCGGATGCTGCGCCCTTTTTTCGTCAGCACCGCTTCGTTGCGGTAGCGCGAGGAATAAAACAGGCCGATGAAGACATCCCCCGAATAGCCATTCGGTCCCGCGCTGAATTCGTATCCATCCGGCGCCACGCTGGACGAATCGATCGTCAGCCCAGCAAGATCGGGAACCTCGATCGGCGTGATTTTTGCAGCCGCCTCGGGTGTTGCCGGATTTTGTCCGGGCGGTGCAAGGCCGGGCGGCAGCATGATGGCGATCTCCTTCACTGCCCCGGTCTTGGGGCTGTAACGCCACAATCGCGGTTTCTGGAAGCCAGCCGAACTGCCCTGATAGACGACCTGAACCTTCTGGTTCACGACGGAGACCTGCACGCCGTTCGGATAATTGTAATATTCAGTCGCGTATATCACGTCGTATTGCGGTGGCTCTACCAGCAGGGCAGGAATCCCCGAAATCAGCAGAAATGCCACAACAATTAGCAGGGGCAGACTCAGCCCAAAAGCAATGGTGGGGTTATCGCGGAGGAATGCTTTCATGCCGACCTCTTCTTTATGATGGCGCTGTTAAACCAGTAGACAGGAATTCCAACAGGACGCTGCCGATTATCTCTGGCCGATGTGCCTAGGTCAATGCAGGTTATTAGCTGTAACCAGGCGGAATCAAAGGGGGCTCCCATCAACGCGAGCTAAACCCTTTCAAGAAGGCGGCTATCTCCGCCATGGTTTCTTTCTCGTGGCCGACCCCCATATGCCCGCCGCTCGGGTAACCAACAAATCGCGCGTGCGGAATATGCTCGGCGCTGTATCGGGCGCCGTCGAACGTTCCGTATAAGTCGTCAGCCACGCTCATGATCAGCGTCGGCGCGGCAATTCGCTCAAGCTCGTAGCGCGGTAGGGTAGTGACTATCGCCGCGTCATTGAGCAGCCCGAGGCGGCGGGGGCTGACTGGCAGGACATGATCCAGCACCTGTGCAACCGATGCACGCTCCTCGGCGCTTGCGCTCTGTACCACCTCCGGCGGCGTGCCGAGTATCGTCCGAATCGCGGTTTGCCGCGCAAAGCGTGTCAGCGCCCAGAACAGGAAGTCCGACTTGAGCACAGCATCGAGCAGGAACTCGACCCCAGGTGGCATCCGCTTCGAACGCACGTCCACCGGACGCGACGCATACGCAGCCGGAACCATGAGCACCAGCGCGGCAGTGCGCTCCGGATGCCGCAATGCAAACTGCATCGCAGAAGGCCCGCCGGCGGAAACACCGATGACCACCGCCTGCCGGATGTTCAGCGCATCGAGCAAACATGCATGAGCATCCGCCTGTGCGGGGGGGGAAGCATCGGCAGGCAGGGGAGTGCGCAGATAGCCGAACCGCGACATCGCAATGACGCGATAACCGACATCAACCAGCGGCATGAAAATGTCCATGCCCTGGTCATATCCGCCCCCGGCTCCGTGCACCACCAGCACCGGCGGGCCGTCTCCGGCCACTGCGTATTCGATTGGCCCGCAGGGCGTCCCGGCCATGAGGCTCCCCGCCGAGACACGCACGCGAGCCTGACGAATATCGCGCTGATAGCGGATAGAAATTGAAACGAACAAGCCAGCGAAAAGAACGACTGCAAGAATGACGACTGCGTATGCTGAGCTTACGGTTGCCATTGAGTCCTCCTTGTGCAGAATGGTGCCATGCAATGATCAAACGTGATTTGTAGGGACGGAGCCTTATTGAATTTTGTGAAAAAAATGAAGCTCCGGCCCATGTCAATGGTGCCGAAGTTATCATACAGTTGCCAGTTATTCACCAGCATGTGGAAAACCATTGCTTCCCTGAACCGTTCAATCCTGACCCGTTCCATCCTGAAATGTCAGATTCAACCTGCTATCATGCTGCGAAGCCAGCCCTCCGCGGTTCCACTAACGCCCCGCGGTTCTACTGACACCTTCCGGAAATCCAATTCAAACAATCGCATGACCGAACAATTTATCAACGTTGGCTCACTTATCAAAGACGCGAATGATGGCCTGACAGCGGAGGAACAGATCGGGCTGAAAATGCAGCTGACAGAAATGATACAGCAGCTCAGCACGCTGGCGGACTCTGCCTATTTGCAGCGCGCCCGGCTGCAATTGGATATCGCCGAGATTCTGAATGCCCTGGAACGCAGGAAAGAAGCATGGGATATTGCACGCGACGCATTTGCAATATCCATGCAACAAGAATCCTGGCAGGATGCAGTGGAGGCGTGCAGCGTGCTTTATCAGGCCGGTCAGGAAGATTCCATAGCGGTGCTGGGTATGGGCATCTGGCTCGCCGTTACCTTTCCGGTTGATCCAGAACTGACGGTGGCCATGCTGGTCCATGCGATCGACGCAATGCCGGATGATTCAGACGGTGCCGCAGTGGCGGCGATCACCGGGCGCTATGTGGTTGATCTGCGCGCCGTGGACGACAAGCATGAGAGTCAGAGCTTCCTTGTCGATAATCTCATTGCGATGGTGGCCAAACGCCATAGCCATGTGCAAGACCAGAATGCGATGAACATGTGGCTGGACAGGCTGGAGCTGCGTGACCCGCAGGTGTTTCTGCCGCGCATGGCGCTGGTCATAGATGCCATCGTCGGTGACAAATGGTGGTTTGATCGTGATGTATTGCGTGGCAAATTACCTGAATAGCATTAGCTCGGTGGCGATGTGAATTAAAAGGGCCAGCTCAGCCTGGCCCCTTTAATTTGTAGTGTTTAAAACCAGCCGTCCACCTTGTCGTCCAGCTCCGCCTTGCACTTCTTCAACTGGGCACTATAGGCAGCCGATTTATTCTTGACCTTGTCGGCCACCTGTTTCAACCACCCCTTGCTTTTCCAGCTGCCGCTCTTATAACCGCTGTGCCCTTCATGATAGGCGAGGTACTGGTTGTAGACATCCCACTTGGAGACGCCGAGAGTGCGCTGTGTAGTGTGGGTATACCAGCCAACAAAGTTGATCGCATCGGCAAAATCATCACGATCATGGCCGCTATTGCCGGTTTCTTTCATATACCGATCCCACGCAGGATCCTGTGCCTGGGCATAACCGTATGCCGATGAGCGGCGTGGTAGCGGGACAAATAGAAACCAGTCCCGCTCCGGTTGAGCGTCGCTGACAAAACGCGACTCCTGATCGACAATCGCCATCATTACCCACACCGGAGTTCCCCAGCGTTTGCTGGCATCGCGGGCAGACTCATACCAATCGGTATTACCACGGAAGATGGAACAGACATTATCGGTTCGTACAGGCTGATAAGTTGCACAGCCGGAGATTAATAACAGCATAGCCATCACAGCAAGGCAGGTGTGGGACTTCAGGTTCATTCTGCAATTATCCGCAAAAACAAAGGGGGTGAGTAAAACAAATAGATCCTTCAATTATGGAAACTCTGAATAAGTCCGTTCGCCCCGAGCCTGTCGAAGGGCGGTTCGCTTAACCCGTTGATCTGATTAACCCCTCCATTCATGGTTCGACAGGCTCTCCACGAACGGAGGGCTTGATCAGAGCTTCCTCAATTCACTTGCGCGTCTGCTTCAAAACCGAATGGATAAACTTTCCGAATGCCCGGTCCTTTTTTCGCTTGTCCACATATGACATCTCGTTGAACTCGGACTCAGCCTTGAGCTTCAGGTAGCTCTGGTAATGCTCCGGGTTCAGCTCTCCGTTTTCAATCGCCATCCGGATCGCACACCCCGGCTCATTGGTGTGGCTGCAATCGGCAAAACGGCAGCTGGCCGCAAGCGCCTTGATGTCTGCGAAGCAGTTGTCCAGCCCTTCGCCCGCGCCCAAGATACCACGCACAAGCATACCCAGCTCGCGCATTCCCGGCATGTCGATCAGCAGCCCGCCATTGTCCAGCACCACAAGGTGGCGACGCGTCGTGGTGTGCCTGCCTTCGCCGGTACCGCTGACTGCCCGTGTTTCCAGCTCGGCCTTCCCGACAAGCAGATTGATCAGGGTAGTCTTGCCGACACCTGAAGACCCAAGCAGACAATAAGTCTTGCCCGGCACCACGACCTCCCTGACCTGATCGACGCCCTCTCCGGTCTCGTTGCTGAGGGTGATGATTCTCGCAGTGATGCCCGCGCCGCGGATCTGCGCGAGCATGCGCTCCAGCTCCGTAGCACTTACCAGATCCGTCTTGGTCAGCAGCAGCACCGGCTCGATATGCCCCTCGTTGACCATCACCAGGTAGCGCTCCAGCCTGCGCACATTGAAATCGAAATGGCACGACTGGACGATGAAGGCCACATCGATGTTCGCCGCGATCATCTGGAAATCGATGTTCTTGCCGGGAGATTTGCGCCGCAAGAAAGACCTTCTAGGCACGACATCATGGATGCTCGCAAACGTATCCGCATCGTGATACTGCACACACACCCAATCGCCGACGCAAGGCAGATCCACAGTGGATGCGGCGGTGTAAAGAAACTTGCCCGTCAGCTCGGCTGGTACCTCTCCTTGTTCATCGCGAACGAGATAGCGCCCGCGATCGACCGCCGTTATCCGGGCGATGCGCCGGACTGCACCGCACATCTTGCCGGCCTGTTCGGCGAACCAGCCATCCCAACCAAGTTCGGTCAACTCCATGGTGCAATAACAAACAAATGAAAATCGTCAAAAGAAAAATTCGAACCAGACCAAATCAACTTTAGTAGCCCTTCAAAAACAATTCGATTCCGGTACCTTCTGTACCTTTCTGTTTTGCGCAGGCCACGTAGGGTGCAATAAGCATGGCGCATTGCACCGGATGTTTTGGTGGCCATGCGGCGCAATGCCCGTTGGTTATTGCGCCCTACGCTCGCTGATTATTCACGTGCTCACTCCATTCGCTGGTTTGCATATCCGGTTGAGCTATAGTTTTTTGGATGCACCCTTGATGACCAGAACCGCGCCGAGCAGGCTCTCCGCCAGATACAGAATGCTCGATATTCCATGCCACATCTTGAATTGCGGAGCCAGCGCGCTTTGCATCACGTCAGGTGATTGGGCATGCAGCTTGATATCCGCCATCAGGGGGTAGATGCCGAACTGCAACAGCAGAGTAATGGCGAGCATTGCCGCAACCAGCCAGAACACCCATTCACGCAAGGCGGCTTTGCCGGATATGGACAGCCGATAGAGCAACAGATACGTTCCGCAAACGATCCCGATGTAACTGACCACCGCGAGCATCTGCCCGGACAATAATCCGGCGAGCTGTTTATCCGGCTGGGCACGGAAGAGGATATATACGGCAATATAGCCTATGGCCCACAGTGCGCCGACCCAAGCGGTGATAGCCAAAGAGCAGATATGTTGAGCAAGATTTTTCATGGGATGATGTTCAGGAAGTCAGGGAAGCTCTGATTAAGTCCTCCGTTCGTGGTGAGCCTGTCGAACCATGAATGGAGGGGTTAATCAGATCAACGGGTTAAGCGAACCGCCCTTTGACAGGCTCAGGGCGAACGGACTTATTCAGAGTCTCCTTAGTCGAGTATATGGAAGGCGCGGCGAAACATCCAGCACCCAAGCAGAAACCGTGGTCTGGCCCTGACGTTTCAAAGGCACCTCAGCATTGAATAGGGCTCCGTCCCTGAGGTCTATAGTCAATCTGGGATCTCCGGCTCGACGAGGTTCGCGAGTTGCGCGAGCGACTCTTGCCAGCAGAGATAGCACATCTCGAGCGGAATCACTTCGGGCAGCCCCTCCTGCACGATATCGATTTCAGTTCCGCACGACATCTGCGTCAGGGTCACCGTCGTCTTCATTTCCCCTGGCAGGTTTGGATCGTCGAACTTGTCCGAATAACAGATCGTTCTGGATGGCACGAGCTCAAGATACTCGCCGCCGAATGAGTGGCCGTTCCCTGACGTGAAGTTCGTGAACGACATCCTGAAGGTGCCGCCGACCCTGGCATCCATGTGATGGACCTTGCAGGTGAAACCGTATGGCGGAAGCCACTTTGCCATTGCGTCCGCGTCCAGGAACGCCCGATAGATGCGCTCCGGTTTTGCACGGAGTACGCGATGAAGACGGATAGTGCCTGTGGTCATGGTCTATGCTCCTTTCGATTCACCGCTCGGTGAGGTTGGTGCCGCACACTGAAACAATTCGACCACGGTACTTTTGGCTACGTTCTATCGCAAAACCATTGCGATGCTGAACCCATTAGCTCCCCCAACAATACTCCGGTACCTATTGCTTTATTCGCGGTTTGTTTGTCCAATCGCCCCGTAGCTATATTCACCAGTCCATCTCATGGCGAGGCGCGTCTGTTCCGAGATCATCGTCCGTGATGTCGCGGGGGAAGTCATCGCTCAACGCCCCTGAGACGGCAGCAGATTTGCGTACAACAAAGGGCGTGCCGGTTTGTTCGGCCAGTTGGCGCGCCTTCTCGGCGGCGCGCATCAGGGCTTGCGGTACCTTTTGCAAGTCAGCATCTTTCAAATGCGAAACAGCTACTGATTTCATTTGTTCTGTCCCTCCTCTATCAGCGCAGCAGGTGTATTGGAATTATCGTATAGCTGCCAGCTATCCACCAGCAGCTTGTAGCGCTCAAAATTTGCAATGCCATGCGCGAAGCGACGGCGAATGACCTCTTCGGGGACATTATGCCCGCCCTGAATCACACGAGTTGCAACACGCTCAATGGCGATCTCGACATCCGGCAAGGACAGGAAGATCAGCTTCACCGCGTAGCCCGATGAGCGCCATACGGGAATCATCTGTGCATAGGTCAAACCGGAAAGCGTCGTCTCGAAAGAAAAGCTTTCGCCGTGCTTCACGTACTCCGCAATCGTTTCCAGCATTATCCGCCCTGCTTTAAAGGCGGCCACATCAGGTGCGAAAGGCGACAACCCGGCGGCGATCAAATCGGCATTCACAAAGTTAGGTAACTCCGCATCCGTCGGCAAGAACTCGCGCGCAAAGGTCGTCTTCCCCGCACCGTTCGGCCCGGCGATGATAACGATGCGTTTGTTTTGTGCCGAGGTGCTCATGATTTCCTTCTAACGCAAAACTATTGCGATGCTGAACCAATTAGCTCTTCTTGTCAGCCGTGGCAACAGGCGTAACGGATTTGCGCACGACGAAAGGAGTGCCGGTTCGTTCGGCCAGTTGGCGTGCCTTTCCGGAAGCGCGCAGCAAGGCTTGCAGAACATCCTGCGAAGTCCAATCCCAAGGCTTGGATGAAGGAGGATAAGTCATGAGTCAAGCTGCTTTTTCCAGCGCGGAATCTGGCATCAGCCGGTTCTGGTACAAGTCGGCGATGGGAAAGCACAGGTCATAGTCGCCCCACACCAATTCACCATACTCAATGCGGTACGACGCGAATCGCGCGGGTTCGAAATAGGCGCGAATATCGGGGTGACGCGAAAGGGACAGAAACGGCTTGAAATCTACTGTCTGCGCAAAGCCATCGTCGAAGGTAAGGCGCAAAGCATAATCACCGACGTTTTCCACAGCCGTGATGTTAATGGTTGCAGGAATCATTTCAGCCTCCTTGTGATACGTTCAGATTTTACAGGTTTATGCAGCACAAAAAAATCGATCCATTTACTGACGATGTCATTGGCGCGAGCCGTTACCAGTTCTTCAAAATAACGCATCTCCGTATTTCCCAGCGGGGCGGATTTAAACGGGGACAGGCCACGTTTTATTCTTCCCGATCTCTTCATGCACCCACACCGGGTCGAGGTCTGCGCCATTTGGCCATGTGAGCGCACCGAGTTCGATGCTGATTTGCTGGAATAATTGGACGTCTTGGAGTGCGGCAAAGATGCCTGCATTTGAACTTTTCACCAGCGCCGACATATCCACGATGCCGCTTGTGCCGTCGGTGCAGGTGATCGAGAGCCGATAGCTCGGCTGCACGCTAACCGCGCGCACGCGCCAAGGCGCCGCTGCAGTTACTCCAGTGAAGCAATGTTCTTGCGTTCTCATACCTTGCGCACCCCATCGCCATACTTGGCCACAGCCTTGTCCGCTGTCAGCAGCGTCAGTCCTTCTACGCGGGCTTGCGCAATAAGGATGCGGTCGAACGGGTCTTTGTGCAGGTGAGGCAAATCATTCACAGCGACAGTATGTTCGCTGGTGATGGGTAATTCACGGTAGCCATTAATCAGTAACATGCGCCACAGGCGGCGTGGATCAACATTGAAATCCGAGCGTTCGAGTCCGTTTTTGATACTGATTTCCCACAGACTGGCAGAACTGAACAATAGATGGTTGGCGGGATCAAGCAGCAAGGCGCGCGCCTTGGCCGGCAGCCGCTGGGGCTCACTCGCCGCCCACAGCAACAAATGGGTGTCGAGCAGCAGGTTCAAGCCTTGCGCCCCGCAAACAGGCTTTCGATATCACTGCCACCCATCTGATCAAAATCGTCCGGCACGGAAAATTCACCAGCCATAAAGCCCAAACGGCAGGCTGTTCCTGCTTCTGCAGGCTCCAGAGGAACAACCTTGACCATCGGCTTGCCCGCCTTGGCGATGATGAATGACTCGCCTTGCGCAGCCTGTTCGACCAACTTGGAGAGCTGGGTTTTTGCCTCGTGAATATTGACGGTACGCATAGCGATCTCGCATTGAACCAACGTTGGTTAGTTTACAGTGGGGCCGCAAAAATGCAAGTGTTGAAGTTTGAATTAGAAACCGTGGTCTGTTCCCGATTGTTATGATTAAGGAATCTCAGCCAGTCGGCGCATCCCAATCAAGCATATCCCAGCTACTGCTCGTTTCACGAGATTCGATGACCAGATCGGAGGTGGGTATGGCGGAACAAAACAAGGCGAGGCCCGCGTCCCTTTCCTCCGCAGGCAATCCAATATACGTGGACTTGCCGTGATCTACCGTACCTTGCAGCACATTACCCTTGCACATACCACATGTTCCATCGCCGCAACCATGCGGCAGATTGTGGCCATGTTTCTTTGCAGCTTCGAGGCTGGTTTCGCCAGCTTCGGCGATAAAGGTGTGATTCCCCGGCTGGAGCGTGATTCTGAATCCCATATCGTCTTCTAATCGCTCGAAATAAATCGGGCATGGCCTTTTTAGTTGTTTACTGCTTCCGCAATTACACGATCAATGCGATCAATGGATTCAGCAACATAGGGACGGAGCCCAATAAATTTAAGAATGAGGCTCCGTCCCTGAGGTCTCCCCTCAAAGTTGCAGCGCAGGATGATCATAACGCAGTCGATCTAGAGCTTCACGAAATTCGCGCGGC
>MGWZ01000042.1 GCA_001801175.1 Gallionellales bacterium RIFCSPLOWO2_02_FULL_57_47
TGATGGCCATAAAAAAGCGCGGAATCACCGCGCTTTTTTATGTCTGCAATTGCTCGAAAAAAGAGTTTTTCTACAGCGTCAACGTAAAGTTAAGGGGCGCCGCGCTTCTGCGGCGTCCCGCTTGAACGATGTGTTGGGCTTACTCAGCGCAATCGGTGGGGGGCGCGAGGATAGCTTGGTATCTAGAGTCACTCTCGATTCCAATCTAAAAAAGTGAGCGAGCTTTTCTGCAAAGCGCACTGATACTCTGCTTTATTTTGTAACTTCCATTTTTCCCGACTTCGCCCTTCTCCATTAGCGATAGCTGCCCGCTAAACCGATTAAGGAATCCGCCGTATGACTTATTGGAATCAAGTTGTATACCGAGCCGTTTTCTAGCCGATTGATCACAGAGTAAGTCGAATCAAACCCTGGAGCCCCAAGTACTTTCAAGTGGTCACCTGATATTTCGATATATATGCTATTGACGGGTAAGTCTCGCATATCGGGTGCGGTGTAATTGGTATAGGTACCCTCACATTGAAGTTGGGTTGCATTCAGATCCTGTGCATTGCAAAGCACGGGGAAGAAGGCAAGTAAAGAGAGTGCAATAAACTTTTTCATCATAATGACCTAATGATATGAGCCCAACGTAAAGTAGCCATCCTATTTGACGCAATACATTGCGTCAAACGGCTGGTTATTTGTCTATAAAATTTCATACATGTAATCATTACAGTCGTTTAAGTGATTTTAGTTCTGCCGAAAAAGTTTTCATTAACCATCAACTCAAAGATGCAGCCACGCGTTATCTGCTTGCGAGGCTGCCCTTTAAATTTTCCTGACAAACACCTTCGACTTCCGCTGCCAGTTATACAGCGACTTCTTCTGCGCGGGCAGCGCCGAGACATCGGCTTCGCTGAAGCCGCGCTCGATGAACCAGTGCGCGGTGCGCGTGGTAAGCACGAACAGTTTCTTTAGCCCCTGTGTCTTGGCGACGCCGGCCATATGGTCGAGGATGATCTGGCCGTAACCGCGGTCGCGGCATTGTGCATCCACCGCGAGGCAGGCCAGTTCAGCGGCGGCTTCGTCGGGGAAAGGGTAGAGCGCGGCGCAACCGACGATGCGGTGGTCGTGCTCCAGCACGACGAAGCGTTCTATTTCGCGCTCGAGCAATTCGCGGTTGCGGCGCACCAGGATGCCTGCGGCTTCCAGCGGGCGCAGCAGATGCAGGATGCCGCCGACATCTTCGATCGTGGCGGCGCGCAGGGTGTTGAGCGTACTTTCCACGACCATCGTGCCGATGCCTTCGTCGCTGAACAGTTCCTGCAGCACCGCGCCGTCGGTGTGGCGGCTGATCAGGTGGGTGCGTGCGACGCCGGCTTCACAGGCGCGCACCGCGCAGGGCAGGTACATGCTCACGTCGTCCGGCAGCTTGCGTTTGCCGGAAAGTACTTCCTGAGCCCCGGCGATCGTGAGCTCCTTGAGCAGCTTGCCCTTCTTGTCGTGCACGCCGTCGGTGTCCATCAGGAACACCAGCTTGTCGGCGTCCAGCGCGATCGCGGTGGCGGTGGCGATGTCTTCCAGCGTGACGTTGAACACCTCGCCGGTGGGCGAATAGCCGAGCGGCGAGAGCAGCACCACCTCGCCGAAATCCATGCGGTCGTTCAGTGCGGCGACGTCCACTTTGCGCACGCTGCCGGTGTGCAACAGGTCCACGCCGTTGATGATACCGATCGGCTGCGCGGTGATGAAGTTGCCGCCCGCGACGCGGATGTCGGCGTTGGCCATCGGCGAGTTCGCCAGCCCCATCGACAGCAGCGCCTCGATTTCCACGCGCACCCGGCCGACGGCTTCCTTGACACACTGCATGGTTTCCTCGTCGGTCATGCGGATGCCCTGGTGATACGTGTCGCCGAGGTTGTTTTTCGCCAGGTGCTGCTCGATCTGCGGGCGTGCGCCATGCACCAGCACCAGCCGGAAGCCGAGTGCGGCAAGCAGGTTGAAGTCGTGCGTCAGCTCGACAAACTTGCCGTCGGCGACTACCTCGCCGCCGAACGCGATGACAAAGGTCTTGCCGCGGAAGGCGTTGATGTAGGGCGCGACGGAGCGGAACCAGGCAACGAAGTCGGCGGGGGTGGTGGTGGCGGGCATAAAGTGTCTCCCAGGTTAATCATATGGTTGCTGCAAGAATTGCAGTAAGCGGCATCATGCCGCGCTATTCCTCATCTAGCAACCGCCCGGCGATCGCCCAGTTTTCGTCTGGCAGCTCGTCGAAGGCGATATATGTGTAACTCGCGGGCTTGAACGCGATGCGCTCCAGCGTGTCGGTGATCTCGGCGGCGATTTTTGCCTTTTGTTCGCGGGTCAGCTTTCCCGCGATGCGGATGTTGACGTAGGGCATGTTTGACTCCTGATTATAGAGATGTGCATATTATGAGACGATATTTATTCTGCTGGCTGTAGGAGCGGGCCATGCCCGCGATTGTTTTTTTCTCTCGGGCATGGCCCGCTCCTACGATTAATGCGGCAGCGAAAAGTCCCCCCACAGCGTCTGCAATGCGGCCAGTCCGGCGACCGCTGCGGTTTCGGTGCGCAGCACGCGCGCGCCAAGGCGGATCGGCGTAAAGCCGCAATGCAACGCGCTGTCGCTTTCCGCTTCGGTGAAGCCGCCCTCTGCGCCGATCAGCAATACCACACCGCCTTTCGGTTTCTCCAGGCTATGTAGCGAGGCCGCGCCCTGCGGCAGCAGGATAAGCTTCGTGTCAAATAGCGTTTTCATCTGTTGCAGCCACACCATGATGTCCAGCGGCGCGTAAATCTCGGGCAGCATGTTGCGCCCGCACTGCTCGCAGGCGGAGATCGCGACCTGGCGCCAGTGTTCGAGGCGTTTTGCGGCGCGTTCGGCGGACAGCCGCGCCACGCTGCGTTCGGTATCGAGCGGCTGGATCTCGGTAACGCCCAGCTCGGTGGCTTTCTGGATCACCCAATCCATTTTTTCGCTGCTGGACAGCGCCTGAGCCAGCATTACCTGCAACGGCGATTCGCGGTTGACGTTGCCGGAGGTAATCTCGCCGATAACCACGCGCTTGCCGCCGAGTTCGACGATCACTCCGTGGCATTCGTTACCGGTGCCGTCAAAAATTTCCACACGGTTCCCCTCGCGCAAGCGCAGCACGCGAGAGGCATGGTGAGCCGCGTCCGGTGGCAGGTCGAAAGTTCCGCCGGTCGGCAGCGGTGGGGGGCAGTAAAAACGCGGCATGGTCAAGGCACAAATGAAAAAGGGTATCGGCGTGATAATATAACGTCTCGAAAAAAGTTGTCAGGAGTTCGAAATGGTCAGTCTGCAACCCCCACTATGTGATTTTGGCTGGAGAGCGCGCGATTTCGACCTGCCCGGTGTGGACGGCAAGAGGTATAGCCCGGTCAATGCGCGCGGCAAGAACGGCCTGCTGGTGATGTTCATCTGCAATCATTGCCCTTATGTGAAATCCGTCCGCGACCGCATCGTGCGCGATACTCGCGAGTTGCAGCAGCACGGCATCAACAGCATCGCCGTCATGTCGAACGACCCTGCCGAATATGCGGAAGATTCCTTCGACAACATGAAGCTGGTGGCAAGCCAATACAACTATCCGTTTCCTTATGTGTGGGACGAGAGCCAGCAGGTCGCCAGGGATTACGGCGCGGTCTGCACGCCGGATTTCTTCGGCTTCAACGCCAATCTGGAATTGCAATATCGCGGCAGGCTGGATGCGTCGCGCAAGGAGGCTGTCCCCGGCGCACCGCGTGACCTGTTCAATGCGATGCTGCAAATAGCGCAGACCGGACAGGGACCGCGCGAGCAGCTCGTCAGCATGGGTTGTTCGATCAAGTGGAAATCAGCATGAATAATTCAACTACCTACACTATGGGTGCGCTGCTCAAGGCAGCGCTTGCGGCAGTCAAGCTGGTGACGGCGGAAGAAATCATGCCGCGCTATCTCAAGGTGGCGCATCAGCACAAGAGCGACGGCAGCCTGTGCACCGATGCGGATATCGCTGCGCAAAGCTCGTTGACCAGGAAGCTGCAAGCCATTCTCAATGTGCCGGTGTTGGGTGAAGAGATGACTGCCGCAGAGCAACATGCGCTGTGGGACGCTGGCAATGAAGGCCTGTGGTGTATCGATCCGATCGATGGCACGTCCAATTTCGTGCGCGGACTGCCGTATTTTGCGGTGTCCGTCGCGTTGCTGCGCGAAGGCAAGAGTGTATTGGGTGTGGTGTATGACCCGGTGGCAAATGAGATGTTTGCCGCCGAGCATGAGCGCGGCGCGTTTCTGAACGGTGAAAAACTGATTGGCCGCAAAGCGGAGGGTACGCTGTCGCAAGCATTGGCCAGCGTGGATTTCAAGCACCTGAAAAGGAAATTGGCGACGCAACTGGCGACTAACCCGCCGTATAGCTCGCAGCGCAACTTTGGCGCGAGCGCATTGGACTGGTGTTACACAGCCATGGGGCGCAATGACGTGTATCTGCACGGCGGGCAAAAGCTCTGGGATTATGCCGCCGGTCTGCTGGTCCTGCAGGAGTCGGGCGGCCATGCCTGCTGCATCGAGAGCGATGATTTTTCCCAGGGCGACATCTGGCAGCGTTCCGTCATCGCCGCGCGTGATATAAAGTTTTTTGAAGAATGGAAGAACTGGATAAGGGCGCAGTAGGGGCGCGGCGCACCGTGTCCCCGTGATAAGGCGAATGTCGTGAAAATATTGATACTTGGTGCAGGACAGGTCGGTTCGACGGTAGCGGAAAGCCTGGTCGGCGAGGCTAATGACATTACCGTCGTGGATTCCGATGGCGACAAGCTGCGGCAGTTGCAGGACAGGCTGGATTTGCGCACCCTGACCGGCAATGCGGCGCACCCTTCCACGCTCGAACAGGCGGGCATCGCCGATACCGACATGCTGCTGGCCGTCACGCAAAGCGACGAAGTCAACCTGGTGGCCTGCAAGCTGGCAGCCAGCCTCTACAACACGCCGACGCGCATCGCCCGGATCCGTGCCACCGAATACCTGGAACGGCAGGAAGTGTTCGGCACGGCTAATTTCTGCGTTGATTTTTCGATATGCCCGGAACAGATACTCACCGAATACATCGTCAAGCTGATTGAATTTCCCGAGGCGCTGCAAGTGCTGGAATTCGCCGGCGGCAAAGCATCGCTGGTGGCGGTGCGCGCCTTCGGGGGCGGACCGCTGGTGGGCAAGCCGCTGAGTTTTCTGCGCACTCACATGCCCCAGGTCGAGACTCGCGTCGCGGCGATTTTCCGCAAGGACGGGCCGATCATTCCCGAAGGCAATACGGTGGTCGAAGAGGGCGATGAAATATTCTTCATTGCCGCAACCGACAACATCCGCAGCGTACTCAGGGAAATGCGCCGCATGGATAAACCCGCCAAGCGCGTGATGATCGTCGGCGGCGGCAATATCGGCCGCCGCCTGGCCAAGGCTCTGGAGCACGATTATCAGGTCAAGTTGATCGAATACAACAAGAAATCCTGCGAAAAACTGGCCGGGGAGCTGGCCAGGACGCTGGTGCTGCATGGTGACGGCACGGACGAGAAGCTGATGCAGCAGGAGCATGTCGATCAGGTCGACGTATTCTGCGCGCTGACCAACGACGACGAGAACAACATCATGTCCGCGCTGCTGGCGAAGCAGGGCGGCGCGGGCAAGGTAATTGCGCTGATCAACCGCAGCGCCTACGTCAGCCTGTTGCAGGGCGGCAAGATCGACATCGTCCTGTCTCCGGCGCATGTCACCATCGGTTCGCTGCTCGCCTATGTGAGGCAAGGGGACGTGGCGGCAGTACACTCATTGCGGCGCGGCGCGGCGGAAGCGCTGGAACTGGTGGCGCACGGCGACCGGCAATCTTCCCGCGTGGTAGGGCGGCGCGTCGGCGAGGTCGATCTGCCCAAGGGCGCTACCATAGGCGCTATCGTGCGCGGCAACCAGGTCGTCATGGGGCATCACGATACGCTGATCGAGGCTGAAGACCATGTGATCGTGTTCGTCACCAACAAGCAGATGGTGAAGAAGGTCGAGAAACTGTTTCAGGTCAGCATCGGGTTCTTCTGATGGGGCGGACGCTGACCGTTATTCACGCATTGGGCCTGATGCTGGTGGTGTTCAGCGCAGCTTATCTCATGCCGGTCGCCACCGCGCTGATCTACGCCGACTACGCCATGCTGCTGGATTTCCTGCTGGCGATGGTCTGGACATTTTTCATCGGTTTCACAATGTGGCTGTTGACGCGGCGTTACAAGGGCGAACTGACCATACGCCACGGTTACCTGCTGGTGGTGGGCATGTGGACGGCGATGCCGGCTTTCGCCACGATCCCGTTGCTGTTGATGATCCCCAACTTGTCGTTTACCGATGCCTATTTCGAAACCATGTCCGGCATGACCACCACCGGCGCGACCGTGCTGACCGGGCTGGATGACCTGCCGCCAGCGATCAATGTGTGGCGGCACGAACTGGAGTTGCTGGGCGGCCTGGGCATCATCGTGCTGGCGGTGGCGGTGCTGCCGCTGCTGGGCATCGGCGGACGGCAATTGTTCAAGGCAGAGACGCCGGGGCCGATGAAAGAGTCCGCGCTGACCCCGCGCATCGCCGACACGGCGCGCAACCTGTGGGCGGTCTATCTGGGTATGACGCTGGTCTGCATCGGCGCGCTGAAATGGGCGGGCATGGACTGGCTGGACGCGGTGTGCCACGCCTTCTCCGCAATGGGGCTGGGCGGCTTCTCCACCCACGACGCCAGTATCGGTTATTTTGATTCTCCCTTGATCGAATTCGTGCTGATCGTGTTCATGCTCTTGGCAGTAGTCAACTTTGCCACTCACTTTCTTGCATGGCGCAGCAAATCGTTACGTATGTACTTGCGCGACCCTGAGGCAATCGCGTCGCTGGGGCTGATACTCGGCAGTTGCGCTGGCATTGCATTTTTTCTCTGGTGGAATGGCGTATATCCGGAATTTGCGACGGCACTGCGCCATGCCAGCTTCAATCTGGTTTCCATCGCAACCAGTTCCGGTTACGCCAGTGTCGACTATGCACAATGGCCGATCTTCGCACCGCTGTGGATGATGTTTTTGACGGCAATTGCCGCCAGTTCCGGCTCGACCGGCGGCGGCATCAAGATGATGCGCACGCTGGTGCTGGTCAAGCAGGCCGGACGCGAATTCCTCAAGCTGCTGCATCCGGCAGTGATAAACCCGATGAAGATCGGCGGCCATGTGGTGCCCAACAATATCGTGTTCGCGGTGCTGGGTTTTATCTTCCTGTACTTCATGACTATCGTCACATTTACTTTCGTGCTGCTGATCAGCGGGATGGACTTCATCACGGCGTTTACCGCCGTGCTAGCGTCGATAAACAATTGCGGACCGGGTTTAGGGTCGGTCGGGCCGTCGAGCAATTACGCGGGGCTGAACGATTTCCAGACATGGGTGTGCACGATTGCAATGCTGATCGGGCGGCTTGAAGTCTTTACTGTGTTGATTCTGTTTACTCCGCATTTCTGGCGGAGGTAAAAATGTCCGAGGTAAAAACGTCATGACAGAGGCGGGGAGATACGTTAGCATTGCCGCCTCGAAATCGTTGAAAACACAGATGATGAGTGCATCAGCGCCAAATAGAGAGGGGTCAAGATGAGCGAGGAAAAGCCATTGACAGGAGTGAAAGTGCTGCTGATCGACGACAGCAACACCATCAGGCGCAGCGGAGAAATATTCCTCTCGCAGGCGGGATGCCAGGTTATCCTCGCCGAGGACGGATTTGACGGCTTGGCCAAGGTAGTAGACAACCAGCCCGATGTCATTTTTGTGGACGTCATGATGCCGCGCCTGGATGGTTATCAAACCTGCGCGCTGATCAAAAAAAACCAGCAGTTCAAAAGCACCCCCGTGGTTATGTTGACCAGCAAGGACACACTGTTCGACCGCGCACGCGGCAAAATGGTCGGTGCAGACCAGTATCTGATCAAGCCGTTCAACAAGAAAAGTCTGATAGAAGCAGTCATCATGCATACGCAAGGGAAGAAGGAAGAGGAATATGGCCATTAAAAAGGTATTGGTAGTGGACGACTCGGCGACCGAACGTCATATTCTCGGCGAGATTTTAGGCAAACAGGGGTTTGAGGTTGCCTTTGCCGAGGATGGTGAAAAAGGCGTCGAACAAGCCAGGCTGACCAAGCCGGATTTGATCATCATGGATGTGGTGATGCCTGGCATGAACGGATTTCAGGCGACCCGGGCGATATCCAAAGATCCCGAGACTCAGCATATCCCGATCATTATTTGCACCACCAAAGATCAGGAGACCGACAAGGTTTGGGGCGTGCGGCAGGGAGCCAAGGACTATGTGGTCAAGCCGATAGATGCCGCCGAACTGCTGGGCAAGATCGCCGCATTGGGTTAAGCGGCCAGGCAATCATGTCAAAACGGCTCAATTTGCGCGAGTTCCAGCAGGGTCTGCTCGACCGGTTGCAGGCGACTGATACGTCCGAAGCGCGAGTGTCTACCCTGGGTGTGCAGATAGCCGGGCGAAACTGGCTGGTGGAAATGGGGGATATCGCCGAGGTCATGCCATTGCCAAGATTGACCCTTGTGCCATTCACCAAGCCGTGGTTTCGCGGCGTGGCGAACGTGCGCGGTAACTTGTATGGCGTAATCGACATGGCCGCCTATGAACGCAGCGGGGTGGCATCCGGGGATGTTAATAATCGCGTGCTTCTTGTTGCGGGGCGACATGCCATAAATGCGGCGTTGCTGGTCGATGCTGTGCTGGGTTTGCGCGATGCCCGGACGTGGCGGCAGAGCGAGGGGTTTGACAAGCAAACCGAATATTACGATGAGCACGGCGCGTCCTGGCGCAAACTGGATGTGCATGGTCTTGTAGAACAAGCGGAGTTTTTGCAAATAGGCAATTAGTCATTCCCGTCTGATAAAGGAAAACAATATGGCATCAAAACTGGCATCACCCAAAATCGATCTGTTTGCCATGGCGGCAGACGTCAAGCTGCCTCTGATCGGAAAATTGCCTATTACGCAGCGACTGATTATTTTGGGCACGATGGCGATGATGTGTTCCGTCATCGCAGGAGCATTTGTTTACATGAACAATCGCGAAGCGGTTCACATAACGGGTTATGCGGCCGAGTCGGGTAAATTGCGGATGTTGTCGCAACGATTGGCCCAACAGGCGCAACTCAGCCTGCAAGGCAACGCCAAGGCATTAGATGAGTTGACCAGGAGCAGGCAAGAGTACACCAGAGTTATCGAAACGCTGGACAAGGGGGATGGCGTTCTTCCAGCAACCAGTGGAGCGGCACGCGAGGTCTTGAACAAGCTGATGCCAGGCGCGGCCAAAATGGCGCTGGAGGTTAAAACCGTGGAAGTCAGTCGCGCCGAGTTTGTGATGTCGGGCAAAGCAATCGGGGTCATTGATGCCGCCAGCGAAGATTTTCGTAAACTCACGCAGCGCATGATCGAAGGCTATTCCGGTGATCAAAAAGCGGCTGCAACCCGTTTGGCGCTGGCGGTGGAACGTATTGCCAGAGATGCCGCCAGGGTGCTGGTGAATGATGTTACATCAGAACAATTGGCGCAATTGGAGGGGTATGCCGTTGCTGCCAAAAACGAGCTGGCGGTGCTTCCCGCTGCCGAACCCGATGTTCAAGCCGCCGCAAAACTTCTCGAGTCGTATCGCAACAGCATAGTGATTCTTGCCGCGCAAGTACCCAAACTGGCGAAAGCGAAAACAGCCGCCAGAGCGGTTATTGCAGCCTCGGATGGGCTGTTGAAAGAGGCACAATCGCTGGTGGATGCCTACCAGGGCACCATGACAGCCCGCATTTCGGGCGTCATAGCGCCAGTTGCGGCAGGTTTCGTGCTGCTGCTGATGCTGCTGATTTCCAAGGAATATATAGGCGAATCGCATCGCCGCGCTGAGGTTGTCGAGTACACAAACAGCCGGAATCAGAGTGCGATCCTGCGTTTGATGAACGAGCTGGGCGATCTTGCTGACGGTGATCTGACGGTACGCGCCACGGTATCCGAAGACATCACCGGTGCAATCGCCGACTCATTGAACTACACCACCGAGGAGTTCCGCAAACTGGTTGCCCGAATTACCGCGGCTGCGGAACAGATGGGGAAGGCAACGAAAGATGCGGAAGCTATTTCCAGCGGGCTGCTGGATGCGGCGCAGACTCAGGCACGGGAAATTCAGGGAGCAGGCGAAGCGGTGCAGTTGATGGCCCAATCCATCAAGGAGGTGGATTCCAGCGCAGCGCAGTCTGCTGACGTGGCGCGCCGGACTCTGGCTGCGACCGAGCAGGGTGCTCGCGCGGTGCGTAACACCATCAGCGGCATGGACGATATTCGCGAGCAGATCCAGGAAACATCCAAACGAATCAAGCGGCTTGGCGAAAGCTCGCAGGAGATCGGTGAAATCGTGGATCTGATTTCCGATATTACCGAACAGACCAACGTGCTGGCGTTGAACGCCGCGATTCAGGCGGCTTCTGCCGGCGAGGCGGGTCGCGGTTTCTCTGTGGTTGCGGAAGAGGTGCAGCGGCTGGCGGAACGTTCCGGCGAGGCGACCAAGCAGATCGGCGCGCTGGTGAAAACCATTCAGGGCGATACTCATGACGCTGTGGCGGCGATGGAAAAGAGCACTCTGGGCGTGGTGGAAGGTGCCAAGTTGTCTGACGAAGCCGGCCAGTCGCTGCGGGAAATCGAACGGGTGTCGAACGAACTGGCGACGCTGATTAACAGCATTTCAACATCTACCCAGGTGCAAACCGACATGGCCAGCGAAGTGGCTAATGTGATGAAGGATATTCTGAAAATTACCGTGCAGACCACTGAAGGCACACGCTTGACGGCTAATTCCATTGCGCAGTTGACCAGCTTGGCATCTGACTTGAGAGGTTCGGTGGCGGGCTTCAAACTGTAATATTCAACGATACCGCACATGATCAACAGCGCACAATTCGATCCTGACACACTTGCCGCCGTAAAACCCGGCGTGGACGGCGCATTGGCCGAAATCAGCCTGCAGATGGAGCGTTATCTCAATGCGCCAGCTGGAAATGAGGCGGCTCTGGAAGTCGTCTGCGCTGAATTTCATCGTTTGCTGGGCGTGCTGAAGATGGTTGGCCTGGATGGTTTGGCGGTTTTTTGCGCAGAATTCGAACGGGTACTGAGCGAACTCAAGGCGAACCCCGAGCAAGTGTCCAATTTGCACCGCGATGTGTTGCGCCGTGCTTTGTTCGCTGTTACACACTTTCTCGATGCGCTGGCCGATGGTGCGGATAACGCCACCCTGCGCCTGTTTCCGCAATATCAGGAGTTACAGCAGCTGCGCGGTCTGGAGTCGGCTTTCGAACTGGATTTGTTCTACCCCAATCTTGCCGTGCAATTGCCGCAGCAGATATTGAACCCACCCCGGCATGACGGTGCGTTGGCACGCATCAAGGTGTTGCGCGGCCAATATCAGCAGGGACTGCTGCGCTGGCTGCGCCAGGAAGATGCACCTGCCGCAGTGCAAATGATGCAGCAAGCCCTGGGAGGTGCGATATTTTGTGAGCCGCAGGATGATAGCCGCGCGTTCTGGTGGGTTGGGTATGGGTTGCTCGATTGTCTGAAGCTTGACGGGCTGCCTCCTGAAATGAATGTGCGCAGGCTGTTGGGACGGATAGACCAGCAAATGCGCCTGGTTGCAGGGGGTGAAGGCGGTGATGCCGGTGAAGTGCAGCCGGTTCTGAACGAGATGCTCTACATGATCGGGCGCGGTCAAGTTGAGAGCGATCAGGTGAAAGCGATCAGGCAGGTTTACTCGCTGGATAAATACCTGCCCGAAGTTTCGACCATGCAAATCGGCGAGCTGGATCAGCAGTTGAGCATCCTGCGCGATCAATTGCGCGTTGCCGAAGAAAGCTGGGATTTGTGTGTGCAAGGAGACCAGGCGGCGTGTGAAAAATTCTCCAGGTACGCCGAGCAGCTCAAGTTGCAGAGCGAGAAATTTGATCGCGATACCCTGCAGTATCTGTCCAATCAGATTCAAGTGTTGTCGCAATATGCGACCACGCCGGAGCATGCGCGGCCCATCGCGATAGATATGGCGATGGCCCTGCTATTGCTGGGCAGCGGTATAGAAAATTACAACCGTTTGGGCAGCGGTTTTCAGGAGCAGGCGCGCATCCTGTCTGAACGCATGCAGGCTGCGGTAAAGCATCAACCGGAGGATGCGGAACGGCTGACTGAACTGGTTGATCTGCATTACCAGATGGAGCAACAAGGCGATGTGATGGCCTCGCTGGCGAACGAAATGCTGGTGAACCTCCAGCATGTCGAGGAAGGGTTGAATGCCTTTTTCAACGATACGGCCAAGCGTGGCGAATTGGCCGAGTTGCTGCGCTTGCTGAGCCAGATACAGGGCGGTTTGCGCATTTCAGCTCTTAAGCATGCGGAACAGCTGCTGATGGCTATTCAGAAAAATATCCGTCGCTTCACGCAGAGTGACGCCGCGCCCAGACCTGCAGAGAGGTATGTCCTGGCTGACGCAATGAGCGCGCTGGAAAACTATATGCAACATTTGACGCACGGGCAAGCGGGCGATGTTTCACGATTGCAGGCGGCTTCGGCCGATATGGACAAGCTGGATCAGGCGCCTGCTCCGGTTGAGCCGCCTGTTGCAGTCAAACAAGTTCAGATTCCTGCACCGGTTGCGCCTGTCAAGGTAGAGCAGCCTCCGGCGCCTGCGCCCGTGGCGACGATCAAGGTCGAGCAACCTCCGGCAACCGCACCCGTGGTCCCTGCCATAGTCGATCAAACTCAAATTGCCGCACCGGTTGCGCCTGTCAAGGCCGAGCAGCCTCAAGTTGCCGCCGTAGTTCAGCATCCGTCAGAAGAAGAACAGGAACTGCTTGATATATTTCTGGAAGAGGCGCAAGAGGTGCTGGGTGCCATGCGCGATAATCTGGAGACTTGCCGATTGCATTCCGACAGCCACGAATCATTGGTGAACATAAGGCGCGGATTCCATACTCTCAAGGGTAGCGGACGGATGGTCGGCCTGAATGATTTGGGCGAGGTCGCGTGGTGCGTTGAGCGTGCCATGAACAAGTGGTTGCAAGATAAAAAACCGCCCACCCCGGGGCTGCTGCACTTTATCGGTGTGGCCGAACAGTCTTTTTCGGATTGGGTGGAAATACTCAAGAAGCAGGGTGTAGCGGACATTGACGCGAATGATTTGGTGGCGGATGCGCAACAAATCGAGAACGGCCTTGATTTGGAAACACCGGCAATTTCAGCAGAACAACCGGCACTGGGTAAGGTATCCGAACCGGAGCAGGCGCCATCATTGGAGCTGGTGTCTGAAACTGCGCCGATGCAGGAACCGGAACCGGTCACTGCACTGGATTTTGAGCTGGCAACTGCGACGATGCAGGAACCAGAACCGGTGTCAGCGCCGGAACTGGAGCCAGAACCAGTCCCTGCACTGGACTTCGAACTGGCAGCTACCCCGACGCTGGAACCAGAACCGGAACCAGTCCCTGCACTGGACTTCGAACTGGCAACTACCCCGACGCTGGAACCAGAACCCGAACCAGTCCCTGTACTGGATTTCGAACTGGAAACTACCCCGATACTGGAACCGGAACCGGAACCGGTCCCTGCACTGGACTTCGAACTGGAAACTACCCCGGTGCATGAACCGGAACCGGTGCCAGCGCCGCAACCGGAATTGGAGCGGGTGTCAGCGCCAACCCCGGAACCGGTGCCAGAGCCGCAACCTGAAGAAGAGGTTGTTGTGATTGGCGACATTACCATACCGCAAGATTTGTTCGAGATCGCCAGTCTGGAGGCCATGCAGAATGTAAATGTCCTGCGTGAACAGTATAACGAGCTGCGCGGGGCTGCATCGCCGACAGTGCGGCACGATTTCATGCGCGCGGCACACACGCTGGGCGGTGTGAGCAGCACCATGGGTTTTGACGCTGTGGTGACTCTGTCGCAGGCAATGGAAGAGTGGTTGCGCGAGCGCGTGGAACAGCCTTACGCATTGAACAATGAACAACTGCAGATGCTGGAGCAATCCATCGACGCGCTGGACGAGATGGTGCAGCGCATTTGCGTCCTGCAAATGCCCCGGATGCGCAGCGATTTGGTCAATCAATTCATGGCGGACAAAGGCAAGCCCGGCGTTGCGGTTCCTGAACCTGCCCTATCGCCAGTCGAAGCGGAAAAGCCTCAAGCGAGCGCGGATGGATATGATCAGTTGCTGGCTGATATGGCCAAGACCGCCGAGACAGTCGCAGCCTTGGCCGGCGCGCCGGCAACCGTTATGCAGCCAGCCGCTTTTGTTATTGCCAAGCCGGTTGAGGCGAACGCCGAAGCGGAAAAGCCCCTGGTGTACGATGACGTGGACGAGCAGCTGTTGCCGGTATTCCTCGAGGAGGCAGATGACCTGGCTCCGAAAATCGGCAACGGGCTGCGTTCCTGGCGCGAGCATCCGAAAGATGAGCAGCAGGAGAACTCGTTAAAACGATTGCTGCATACGATGAAGGGCAGTTCGCGCATGGTGGGTGCGATGCGCATCGGAGAAATTGCCCATGAAATGGAAACCCATGTCATGTCGGCGGCGAAATTGCGCGCGGAAGCAGGGTATTGGGACAAGCTGGAAAGCGATTTTGACCGTATTAATGCCTTGCTTGAGGAGTTACGCGGCGGGAAACCTGTTGTAGCAGAGGTCAAGCCGGTCATAGCGGGGCGACGCGCGACAGATCAGCCGATAGGGGTCGAGCGCAGGGCGGAGCCGGGCATGCTCGGCAATATGCTGCGTGTGCGGGCTGACGTGGTGGACAGGCTGGTGAATGAAGCAAGCGAAATAAGCGTGGTACGTTCGCGTATGGAAACTGAAATGCGCGTCTTCAGGGAAGGACTGCAGGAGTTGACTGCCAGCGTGATGCGTTTGCGCCAGCAGTTGCGTGAGGTGGAAATTCAGGCAGAGAGCCAGATGCAGGCGCGTGTCTCGCTGGTCAAGGATAGTGCGGAGCACTTCGACCCGCTCGAATTCGACCGCTTCACCCGTTTGCAGGAGTTGACGCGCTTCATGAATGAAAGCGTGCATGACGTGCAGACCGTGCAGCATACGCTGTTGAAAAACCTGGATGAAACCGCATCTGTAATGCTGTTGCAAGGGCGGCTTAACCGCGAGCTGCAGCAAGGATTAATGAATGTGCGCATGGTGTCGTTTAACAGCATCACCGATCGGCTGTACCGCATCGTTCGGCAAACCTGCAAAGAACTGAACAAGCGCGCCAACCTCGAATTGCAGGGTACGGGCGTCGAGCTGGACCGCGGTGTATTGGAAAAAATGATCGCACCGTTCGAACACTTGCTGCGCAATTCCATAGTGCACGGCCTGGAAAACGATCAGTTGCGCGCGCAGAGCGGCAAGAACCCGATCGGTGAAATTCGCCTGAGCGTGCGCCAGGAAAGCAACGAGGTCGTGTTTGAGTTCAGTGATGATGGCGCCGGGCTGAACTTTGCCAAACTGCGCGAAAAGGCGGTAGCCAAGGGGGTGTTGCGTGCGGACGAAGCGGCCAGCGACGATCAATTGGCACAACTTATTTTCCTGCAGGGTCTTTCCACTGCTGCCGAAATCACCGAAATCGCCGGGCGTGGTATCGGCATGGATGTGGTGAGAAGCGAGATCGCCACATTGGGCGGACGCATTGAAGTCAGTTCGAAGAGAGGGCAGGGAACGCAGTTCATCATCCACTTGCCGCTCACGCTGGCGGTCACGCATGTGGTGATGGTGCGCTCGGGTGATGCGACTTACGCCATTCCATCCACGATGGTCGAACAAGTCAGGCAGATCAAATCGGCGGAGATGGAAAACCTGCATCGCGAGCAAAAAATCGACTGGCAAGGCAACTCATATCCGCTGCATTATTTGCCGCACCTGCTGGGTAATATGGAGGTTGTTCAGGAGAATCAGCCACGCAACCCGGTGCTGATGCTGCGTAGCGGAGAGCAGCGTGTTGCCCTGCGTGTCGATGAATTGTTGGGTAACCAGGAAGCGATGGTGAAAAATATCGGCCCGCAACTGGCGCGATTGCCCTGGATAGCCGGTGCGACGGTGCTGGGCAATGGCGAGGTGGTGCTGATGTTGAATC
Source organism: Gallionellales bacterium RIFCSPLOWO2_02_FULL_57_47 (assembly GCA_001801175.1). GTDB lineage: Bacteria > Pseudomonadota > Gammaproteobacteria > Burkholderiales > Gallionellaceae > Gallionella. The sequence goes on from MGWZ01000042.1 coordinate 16,209, forward strand.
CGCCGCAACTGTCGCAACGCATTGGCGTTGCCGGCAAGGCTGTCAAGGAAGCAGCCAGTGTTGCCCCTCTGCTTACGCTCCCGGTGATCATGGTGGTGGACGACTCGCTTACCGTGCGCAAGATTACCTCTCGAATGTTGACTCGCGCCGGTTACCATGTTGTGACGGCAACGGATGGGGTGGATGCGCTGGAGAAATTGGAGGAAATGGGTGATACCGTTCCAGAGGTGATGTTGCTGGATATCGAAATGCCGCGTATGGATGGCTTCGCGCTCGCCAAGCACTTGCGTCGTGACCCCAGGACGAAGAATCTGCCGATCATCATGATTACTTCACGCACAGCCGACAAGCATCGCGATTACGCCATGCAACTGGGCGTCAATACCTATCTTGGAAAGCCGTATCAGGAGGATGAGTTGCTGCAGAACATCGCCGACTTTGTGGCTGCGCATAAATTAGATTCTTAGCCTGCAAAAACCGCGTTATACTCAAAATCAAAAAAATTATTCGAATATTGAAAGTTGAATACGTGTTAGTCCAACACCAGAAATAACATGGCTGCTACACAAAAAGACACTTACTCTGTTGAAGTCATCGGTTTTTCACAAACTGAGTTGATGGCACTGGCCAGCGTTTTCGACCTGTCCTCGCGTCGAGTGCCGAAATTTGTGCGAAACACCAAGGCAGGCACCCCGCCGGATATTTTCCTGGTCGATGCAAACGACATGGATGCAATCAAGTTGCTTCTCGAGCGCAATGCATCGGAACAAACCCCCGCAGTCCTGATTGGCGATTCTAACCGCGGTACCCGCTGGCCAGTACTGGCGCGTCCGATACGATGGATGAAACTTTTCCAGGCTTTTGATATGGCGATTGCTGCACCATCAGCTGAATCGCAAGTGAAAACCGCCGAAGCCTTAACTCCGGCCAGGCCGGCCCCAGTCCCGGCGAACGCAGCCAGCAACGTGCAAGCAGGCACGCCAGCGCCAGGCGCAGGCCCTTCCGCGAACCAGGAAGCTGACTGGGTGCTGGTGGTAGATGACAACCAGACAGTGCGCGAGTTCATGAAAAGCAAACTGGCAGCGTTCAATTTCAACGTTGATTACGCGGAAAGCGGTGAGCAGGCCATCGGGTTTACCGGCCAGAAGCATTATGCCTGTATTTTTCTTGATGTCGTCATGCCGGGCATAGACGGTTATCAGGTGTGCAAACTGATCAAGGCCAACAGGTCCGCCAAGAAAACGGCAGTTGTCATGCTGACCAGCAAGGATTCACCATTCGACAAAATTCGCGGCAGCATGTCCGGTTGCGATGCTTATCTCACCAAGCCTGTGGATGAAGAAAAGTTGCTGGAAACCATAGCCAGATTTGTTTCAACCAGTTAGCCAGACAAGAGTAATCATGACAGTCCGCAAGGTGTTATGCGTCGACGACTCTGCCGAGCTCAGTTTGATTAAAAAAATCGTGTCGAAGGCAAATCTCAAAGTTGTTTACGCAGCCAATGGCAAGGATGCCATTCTGCGCGCTAATAGCGAGATGCCCGGTCGATCTTGGGACTGCAGGCAAAGCAAAAGGTGAACATATGAATATATGCAAGGCGCTGCCGGCTGGCGGCATCTCTGCCGGTTTGGCTTACATCGAATAACCCGGTGTATCGCAAGACATGGCACAGATGGAGAACTCTACCCAGAAAATAGACATTGATGCTCTTAAAGCGCAGATCGATGCAGAAATTGCATCGCGTCCGCAGATAAAGAGTTCGATTCAGACGATCGACATTGAAGCACTCAAGGCTCAGGTCGATGCCGAAATTGCAGCCCGTCTGATGATCGAAGCTGATTCCGCACGCTATATTCACCGCAGGGGGTTTCATGCCGGTGATCTCAGGTTGCTCGTTAATCTGGATGCAACCAGTGAAGTGGTAGAAATGCCGCCGCTGTTTCGTCTGCCCGGTGCGCCCGCCGGGATCAAAGGCCTCGCCAATCGCCACGGGCGGGTGGTGCCAGTGATGGATTTATCAGTCTTGTTCGGTTCTCAACATGATATAGCGGCGAAAGTGTGGCTGCTGGTATGTGGACGCGGAGATGCGGCTGTTGGCCTTGTTGTCGACAGCTTGCCGGAACGCAAGAAGTTTGCCCAGGAAGATGCGGTTAGCCTGTCGGATATCACGCACCCGATTGCAGCATATGCCAGGGCTGCCTATCGGGAGGCGCAAGATGTCTGGATTGATCTTGATACTGAGGCATTTTTTACTTCAGTTTTTCAGGTCGAGCCATCACCCGTTTGAAGCTAATGGTAGTTCTGATTGCTGTTTAGGAGAAAGTTATGTTTGCAACCATTCGTGCCAAAATAATCGGCTTTAGTTTCCTCGCATTGCTGTCTGTCGTGCTGATGAGCGGGGCTGGATATTATGGTTACACGGTGTTTACCGACACCATTGAGAGCAAGTTGAATGGCGATGGTTCGATCAAAGCCAGTATGCGGAACAATGCGGCGCACGTTCTGGTGTTTGCCGATGTGCTGCAGGTATTGCGCGTAACCAAAAATGGCGATATGGAGGGCTACAAGGAAGTAGCGAAGGACTTGAAAAAGCACCTCGATGCTTTGAGCAGCAGCACAGCCAAGGCCGCAGCATCCACCGGCTTTGCTGACAAAACTCGGGCAGCTGTTGCAGCCGTCCGTACTGATGCCGACGGTTTTGCGAAGCTGGCGCAGAACATTGCCACGCTTGCGCAGACAGATCCCAATGTAGCCGAGGAGCAGTTCAGCGCTTTTGCCGCGGAATATAAAAAATTGGACGCCGGCCAGGCTGTGGCGGGCAATTTGATCGCAGCCGAGATGGATGAGTCGCGAAAGGCCTTTAATGTTGAATCGCTTCGAGTACGCAATACCGCAATAGCGGTAGCGGTAGCGGCTTTTGTTTTGCTTTCGATAATTGCCTTCTACATTTATAGCGGCATCATGAACCCGCTCAACCAGTTGCGTCTGTCCATCGGCAAGATTGAAGGTGGCGCCTACGATGTGCGCGTGAAGCTGCGTACCCAGGATGAGTTGGGTTCAGTGGGGCGAGCTTTTGACAGGCTGCTGGATGACCGTATTTCTTCACTGAAGACAACCGCAGCCGACAATGAACGTCTCAATAACTCGGTGATCGGTTTATTTTCAGCGATGGGAGCCTTGTCGCAAAAAGACCTGACAGTGCGTGCGCCTGTGACCGATGACATTATCGGTACCCTCGGCGGCGCCATCAATCAGCTGACTGATGTCACGGCGACCGTGTTGCATCATGTGACCAAGGTGGCCGGTGTCGTGGAGGCCGCATCCGAACGCATGAAACAGCAGTCGGATGTGGTGAATGATATGGCGAAAGAGGAAGATGTTATCGTCGTGCGGCTGATTTCGAACCTGGAAACGGCCATGGCATCAATTGGCGAGGTAGCCATCTTTGCCCGTGACTCAAACCGTGCGGCGGCAGAAGCCACCAAGTCCACCGAAAGCGCGATGGAAACCGTGCAGGCTACCTTGATCGGGATGAACGCGATCCGCGAAACCATTTCCGAAATGGAAAAACGCATCAAGCGTCTCGGCGAGCGTTCCCAGGAAATTTCGCAGATCGTTAACCTGATCAATACCATTTCCGAGCGCACCCATGTGCTTTCGTTGAATGCCGCGATGCAGGCCGCGATGGCGGGCGAAGCGGGGAGAGGTTTCGCGGTGGTGGCGGAAGAAGTTCAGCGCCTTGCCGAGAACTCACGCCAGGCGACCGGACAGATCGCCAACCTGGTGCAGAACATCCAGGTTGAAACCAACGACACCATTGCTACGGTAAACAAAACCATTGAACAGGTGGTTAAAGAATCCGAATTGGCGCATAACGCCGGCGAAAGAATGCGCGAAACGCATGAGGCCACGGCGCGATTGGTGCGACTGGTGGCCACGATTACGACCAGCTCTGCCGAACAGACCAAGATAGCCGCTGTTTTGCGTACCGCTGCGGACGAGATCGCACAATTCACGGAAAAAACAGCCGAGCAGTTGGTTGCACAAAATCAGAGTGCCGCCAGTCTCGTGTCTGCCTCGCAAAAATTAGTTGGTGCGATATCGGTGTTCAAACTTCCTTTGGCTGAGCCGATGGTACAGGCAGAGGCAGAGAGTGAGAAAACACAGATATATGACTCGCTGAATCGATGATCGGCACATGAGCGCATAATCCGAACGATTTATGTCTATTGAAGCGCTAACCCCGTTTTTTTCCGAGATGCGCAAGGAGCTTGCGCAAACCGTCCCTGATTTCGAGAGATGGATCGGCACCATGACCACTGCCGCCGGCGACAATCCGCTGTTGATGGAAGCTATGGAAGATTATGCTGCCCAGTTGGAGCGCATCGGTCAAACGGCGGAATTGATAGGCATGACCGGTTTGAATGCGTGGTGCAATTCGCTCAACGGGATTTTGCCGGGCATCATCGTTATGGAAGGCGATGTGCGTTCGCAAGCCTGCCAGCAGTTGCTCGCATGGCCGGCTTTGGTAGATAGTTATTTACAGGAGCCGGCCAACTTCGATGCATCCATGGCGCTTGCCGAGTATTTGTCAGCCCCTTGCTTTGCGCAGCCTATCGACGAAAATGCCAGCCTCGGCCTGGTAGAGTCATTGACCACCCCACCTGTTGTGCCCGATGAGTTGCTGGCGCAGCTTGAAGAAGCAGATGCGCCAGCAAGCGTCAGTATCGAGGACATATCGCTTGCTGTGCCGGACAATGCTGATCACGATGTCTATAGTGCATTTCTCGACGAAGCCCCGGGCAACGCGGAGCAATTTTCGTCACTGGCTGCGAAGATCGCCGCAGGCCAGGCGGATATCAATGATTTGCGCAGCGCCAAGCGGATTGCACATTCGTTCAAAGGCGCGGCCAATATTGTGGGTATCCGTGGTATCGCTACCCTTGGACACCATACCGAAGATGTGCTTGAGTACTTCGAAAAAAACCCGGTAAAGCCACCCCGCGCACTTGGGCAATCACTTGTTGCAGCAAGCGATTGCCTCGCACAAATGGTGGGATGCCTGCGCGGTGACGAGAGTGCGCCGGAGAACGCATTCGATGTGCTGAATGAAATCGTCGCCTGGGCTAACAAGGTCAAGTCGGGTGATGTCGAGAATATGACTGACGACGCGAGCGTGGAGATTCACCTTGCCTCGCCCGGTGTTGCGCGGCCTGAGGTACCTGCCATCCCCGTGGCAGAAAACGAACAGCAGGCAACCTTGCGTGTGCCGGTTAGCACTGTGGATGAATTATTTCGTCTGGTTGGCGAGATGACCACCATGATTGCTCGGCTTGAATCGCAAGTGGCCAATGTAACTGACCGTGCCAAGGCATTGATTGCGCATAATCTCGTGGTGCAGCAACGGGTTGTTGATGTCGAAAAACTGGTGATGGTGCGCGGCCTGTCGCTTACCAGGCCTGATGCCGCAGACGACGCGTCTTTTGATCCGCTGGAAATGGACCGTTACACCGAATTGCACGGCGTGACACGCTCGCTTGTAGAAGTAACCGCCGATGCGCGCGAGATGACGGATAACCTTGAAGCCAGCGTTTCAAATTTGCGTGGTGAAGTTTCTCAGCAGACCAACATAAACAAGGAACTGCAGTACCAGGTCGTGTCAACGCGCCTCGCCCCGGTCAACGTGCTGAGCGCGCGCCTGATGCGCAATGTGCGCCAGACATGCCTGCAAACCGGCAAGCAGGCCGAGCTGGTTATCACAGGCGTTGAGATTGAGGTGGACGGAGATGTGCTCAACAAGCTGGCCGATCCATTACTCCATTTGCTGCGCAATGCGGTCGATCATGGTATCGAACTTCCTGCCGACAGGATTGCTGCGGGCAAACCGGCCGAAGGCAGAATTAACCTCGAATTTACACGCCAGGGGTCTGGCATAGTCGTCACCATTCGGGATGATGGCAAAGGGCTTGATTACGAGCGTATCCGTAAAAAGGCGATTGATCAAAACCTGATCCGTGCCGAACAGCAGATGACACATTCCGAGCTTGCGCGTTTAGTGTTGTTACCGGGATTTTCAACGCGCGATCAGGTCAGCGAAATTTCCGGACGAGGTGTCGGGATGGATGTGGTTGCTTCACGTCTGGCAAACATCAAGGGTACGGTTGAACTCAGTTCCATACCGGGTCAGGGATGTGAAGTCGTGCTGCGCTTCCAGGCATCGCTGGTAACGCAGCACACATTGCTGGTAGAGGCAGGAAAGCAGATTTATGCAATCCCTGTCCACTATATCAAGGAAGCGTTTCCGGCCGGCTTCGGCAAAATAAGCCTGTCCGGCGATGGCGAGTGGCAATTAGGCGAGTGGCAATTCACCATACGCGATGTAAGTTTTCCGATCCATGATCTGGCGCCGCTTACCGGCTATCCTGCTCTGCCGGCAAGCGTGGAACGTTATTCGACCATGCCGAAGGTGCTGATCCACACGATGAGCGGCGTGGCTGCTGTGCTGGTGGATCGTCTCGTCGATAGCCGAAGCGTGATGGTGAAGAATATTGGGAAATATCTGCCTCGTGTGCATGGCGTCTCGGGGGTGACATTATTGGGTGATGGCACAGTCGTGCCTTTGCTTAATGTCCCGGAATTGCTGGCAGCGCCTATCGCTGTCACTGCCGCCGCCGCCGAGCTGGCCGCTACTGCACTCCTCCGAAAACGGCGGATACTTGTTGTGGACGATTCCCTTTCCGTACGCAAGGGGCTGATGCAGCTACTTCAGGATGCCGGCTTTGAGGTCAAGGGCGCGGGTGATGGCATGGAGGCGATCCGGGTGCTGGAATCCTTCAAGCCGCACCTGATTTGCACCGACATGGAAATGCCGAACATGAACGGACTTGAACTTACCCAGCATCTGCGGCTGGAAGAAGACACGCGCCATTTGCCTATCATCATGATTACCTCGCGCTCGATGGAAAAGCATCGCAAGCAAGCGATAAGTGCCGGAGTCGATGGTTATTTGACCAAACCCTATACCGATGCTGACTTGTTCAAACACGTCCAGAGTGCCCTGCAAGCAGGTTCCTCTCATGCAGTGGCTGCGCCTGTATGATGCGGTTCGAGCAATCTTTAGCCCGTTCGGGGCAAACCTTCGGCAATATCAAGCCAGGCATGCCTGGCTTTTCCGTACCTCCTGGTGGCGTGATTGTGGCGCAATCTTAAACGCGGTAAAATCAACCGCTTAGAATATGAACGGAATTCAGGGGTTAGTTAATCATGACAAATTTTACTCGCTTGGCCTTTATCGGCGCATTGGTTAGCGGAATATTGCTTGCTGGGGGGTCACTGTATTTCGATACCGCGAATGCCTATCTGGCCGATGTACTGGTATTTCTGGCCCTGATGTTTTGTGTGATTTATTTGCGCAATCGAGCCAAGGACAGTAACAAAAAAGCTGACGGTTCAAACTCATCGGCGCAAGACGGTGAGCATTTCATTCAGGAAAGCAGCGCTTTCCATACGCAACTGGGCAATGAAATAGCCGAGCAGCTTAGCTCGGCACATACTGAGCTGGGTAACACTCAGGCCATCCTTAGCGACGCCATAGGAAAGCTGGTCAGCAACTTTATATTGATATCAGACGGCGTGCGTGATCTTTCGGCGCATACCAACGATTTCAGCAAGCAGATACGAGAAGTTGTCGACAAGGTCGGCGGCTCGCTGGCTGCCGCAGAGCTCGCCATCAATAACCTTGCGGCGGACAACAGGGCAATGGCGATGGAATCCAATCAGCATGTCCGCTCCATCATTGCGGATCTCACAGCGTTTAATGAAGCTGTCGCCAGCAACGCTATCGATCTGAATCTCATCAGCACCAATGTCGAGCAGAACGTATTGGTGGTGATATCCACATTACAGTTCCAGGACATGAGCTCGCAGCTGATCGAGCATGCCAGGATGCGCATGACAGCCTTACAGGAAGTCGCCAATGAGATGGGCAGGGGAGGGAATAGCCCGAGTAATCTGGAATATCTGGAGCGAATTGCCGCATACAATCGTCTGCTCGACAGGCATGTCGTGTCTCTGGATAAACAAAAAGCCAGCCCGGTTGCGCAAAAAGATTTTGGCACGGGCGATATCGAATTGTTCTAGCTTGGGAATTTAACAAGAGGCCAATTGCATTTTTCGGGTAATTAATGCAATCTGGCGCGCAATTTATAATTACCACTTAACCACTTAACTGAGCGCAAAAAAATGGCAAAAACTATACTAGCTATTGATGATTCCACTTCCATTCGGCAGATGGTAGCTTTCACTCTTAAATCCGCTGGCTATACCGTCATTGAGGCGGCAGATGGACAGGAAGGTCTGGCCAAAGCCAATGCCAATGCCGGCAACATTAACCTGGTGCTTACCGACCAGAACATGCCAAATATGGACGGTTTGACCTTGATCAAAACGCTGCGTGGCTTGCCGAAGTTCATGACTATTCCGATTTTGATGTTGACCACCGAATCCAGCGATGCCATGAAAATGCATGGCAAAGCGGCAGGCGCTACGGGTTGGCTGGTCAAACCGTTTGATCCGCACAAGCTGCTGGAAGTCGTCAAAAAAGTGATTGGTTAGCGCCGTCATTTCCAGCCTGAGTCCTGAAGTCAACACAGCCGGAATTCCCCGCATCGCAATTCTAGGAAAAAGCCAATGTCCCTCGACATGAGCCAGTTTTATCAGGTATTTTTTGAAGAGTCCGCAGAACATCTCGCGAGCATGGAAAGCCTGCTGCTCTCGCTTGACCTTGATGCACCTGACGCTGACCAATTAAACGCCATCTTCCGCGCAGCTCATTCCATTAAAGGGGGTAGCGGCACATTCGGTTTTACCGATATGACCGAAGTGACCCATATTCTGGAGACCCTGCTGGATCGTATCCGGAAAAATGAAATCGCCATCACTCGCGACATGGTGGATGCCTTCCTGGAAGCGGGTGATGTGCTGCACGGTTTACTGGAAGCGCACCAGAATGGAAGTGTTGCCGATGAAGAGGCATCGGTTGCAGCCTGTGCCAAATTGGAACGCCTGACCAGCAGTCAAGTCGGATCCAGCCATCAAACCGGAAATGGCGCGACAAAAGCCGCGCCGCAAGGCATTTCGCTCCCGAAGGGTGCGAGATCGACGCAACCGGACTTCGCCACAACACGCGCAACTTCAGCAGCATCGAACCCTTCCGTGCAACATGTATATCAGGTTCAGTTTGCAAAAACACGCACCGCATTTCCCAGCAAAGCTCATCTTGATCACTTGCTCGATGATCTTGGCAATCTTGGCAAAATAAAAAATAAAAAAATAACCGCCAATGCAGTGACGTTTTCTCTGGTTACTTATGCGACCGAAGCGGAATTGCGAGAGATTTTTTCGTTCTTTCTGAAGCCGAAGCAACTCACCATCAGGCTTATAAGTGCTACTCCGCGCGGCGCCTCACCCGCAGATCAGGATTACGGCTTCTTCGATAAGTCATACGCGATCAAGCAGGTTGAGGAAGATACACAGGGCTACGGTTTCTTCGATGAGCCCGGTGCGATCAGGTCGCGAATGGAAAACTCGCAAGGCTATGGTTTCTTCGTTGAGCCTGAAGCGATCAAGTCGGGCATGGAAGATGCCCAGGGCTACGGTTTCTTCGATGAAGTGGGAAAACAGTCCACACCATCAGAGTCTGAATCAACCGTTCAGCAGGAAGGCGCTTCTCCATATCGGCGCGCAGAAGACATTGCCCCGTTACGCCGCGCCACCGACAATCCGGCCGTCACTGCCGGAGGCGACACCTCCATCCGTGTCAGCGTAAGTAAAGTCGACAAAATGATCAATCTGGTCGGCGAATTGGTGATTACCCAGGCCATGCTGGCTGAAACCGTATCCAGCATGGATCAGGTATTGCATGAGCGCCTGGTCAATGGGCTGGCGCAGCTCGAACGCAACACCCGCGACCTGCAGGATTCCGTCATGTCGGTGCGGATGATGCCGATCAATTTCGTGTTCAGCCGCTTTCAGCGTGTAGTGCGCGATAGCGCGGGCAAACTCAACAAGAAAGTGCAGCTTAAAATCATCGGCGAGGGCACCGAGCTGGACAAGGGGTTGATTGAAAAAATCAGCGATCCGCTCAACCACATGGTGCGCAATAGCCTGGATCACGGCATCGAATTGCCGGAAACGCGTATTGCCATGGGCAAAGACCCGCAAGGCACCATTACCCTTAAGGCGGCACATCAAGGCGGAAATATCGTCATCGAGGTGTCCGATGACGGAGCGGGGTTGAATCGGGAGTGGATACTCGCCAAAGCCAGGGAAAAGGGCATGCCTGTCAGTGACGGCATGAGCGATAACGAAGTGTGGCAATTGATTTATGCCCCCGGTTTTTCCACCGCCACCATCGTTTCCGATGTTTCCGGGCGCGGCGTCGGCATGGATGTGGTCAAGAAAAACATCGAAAGCATCGGTGGCCGCGTCGAGGTTGTCTCGCGTTTTGGACTGGGTTGCACCATTACCGTCCGCCTGCCGCTGACGTTGGCAATACTGGACGGAATGTCCATCGCCGTGGGTGACCAGATTTACATCATCCCGCTCAGCTTTATCATCGAATCCTTCCAGCCCAAGACAGGCGACATCAACGGGATCAGCGGGAAACAAGGGCAAGTGGTACATGTACGCGGAGAATACCTGCCTGTGATCGAGCTGCATAAAATTTTCAACATCCGGACCAGGATCACTGATCCTACCGAAGGCATGCTGGTATTGCTGGAAACGGAAGGCAAGAAAGTCGCCTTGTTTGTGGACGAACTGGTAGGGCAGCATCAAGTGGTGATCAAGAGCCTGGAAACCAACTACCGCAAAGTGGCCGGGGTATCGGGCGCCACTATCATGGGGGACGGGCGGGTTGCCATGATCATGGACGTGGGCGCGCTGGTCAAGCTGGCGCAACAATAAAGGGCAAGCATCGCCGACGCTCCTGAAAATCAGGCCGCGCAGTTGTCATGTGTATTGCTGTCAACAGCAAATGGAGGGGATTCAGCAAGTAAACCAGAAGCAAAAAGCAGGCAGCACAGGCCGCGAACTGCTGATACACGCCGGGCAACGAGGAGCGGGGCAGCGACATTCTCAAGGTTCAGGAGATACGCGGCTGCGAAGCAGCCACCACGATCGCCAACGCTCTCGAATTCACCAAAAGCGTGATCGCCAGCACGGCATCATCGTCCCCATCGCCGGCATGCGCGTCAAATTCAAGTTGGGCAGGCCAGCCGCGACGGAACCGCTGTCGTGATTATCCTCAACGCCGCCAGCCGCGCCACGGGCATGAACATGCGCAATTCAGAATCGCATCAGCCGCACATAATAATTATTTCAGGGGGAAAGTCATGCAGTTATTCAGCAACATCAAGTTAAGAACGAGATTGATATTGATTGTACTTTTGCCCCTGGCGGGCTTCATGTATTTTTCGATTGACAGCCTGGTCGAAAAAGATGCCGTTACCGTTGAAATGGAGAAGCTGGAGACTCTGGCAGAGCTATCAGTCAAGATCGGCAACCTCGCCCACGAATTGCAGAAAGAAAGAGGCATGACAGCAGGCTTTCTGGGCAGCAACGGTGTCAAGTTTGCCGGCGAATTGACATCGCAACGCCATGAAGCGGACAAAAAACTCGGCGAGCTAAAGCAGAAACTGAATGGACTCGATGTAAACCGGTTTGGCGCTTCCATAAAAAACTTGATACACGACGCATCAAGAAGCCTGGACGGACTCGATGCCAAGCGTAATGCAGTTTCCGCTCAGGCTATTACTTCACAGGAAGCGTTCGGCTATTACTCCAATGTAATCGATAAATTGCTCAGCATCCCGAATCAGGCCCCCACGCTTAGCAGCGATATCGATATATTGCTGCCTTCTTCTGCTTACGCGGCCATGTTGATGGCCAAAGAGCACACCGGGCAGGAGCGCGCCGTGCTCACCGGAGTATTTGCGGCAGACAAGTTCACGCCGGAAAGTCTTGTGCAATCCCTTTCGAACCGCGCTGAACAGGTTGCACATCAGGAAGCCTTCGAAACCTACGCACTGGATGAACAAAAGGAGTACTACAAAAACAAAATTCGCGGGCAGGCAGTAGATGAGGTTACTGCAATCGAAAAAGCAGCGATTGCAAAAGTAAATGAAAATAGCCTGGGCTTCGACAGCGCACACTGGTTCAACGTGATGACCGAGAAGATCAATCTGCTCAAGGAGGTTGAGGACAAACTGGCACGGGATTTACTTGAGATCACCAGAGAGCACAGGAACAAAGCCCATACCTTGATGTATTTTTATCTCGCAATTTCGGCAGTGGGTTTGCTGGTCACGCTATTATTTGCCCTGATTATGATTCGCCAGTTGTTGAGCCAGATCGGCGGCGAACCGGATTATGCCGTATCGATTGTTAAGCGCATCGCTACCGGCGATCTCAGTGCCGCGGTCGAGACCAGGGCTGGCGACCAGTCGAGCCTGCTGTCCGCGATGAAGCACATGAGCGAAAGTCTTACCGGCATGGTCGGTGACGTGCGCGGCTCCACCGACTCGATCACCACCGCCTCGCAGGAGATCGCGCAGGGCAACGCCGACCTGTCGCAGCGCACCGAAGAACAGGCCTCCAGCCTGGAAGAAACCGCCAGCAGCATGGAAGAACTTACATCCACCGTCCGGCAGAACGCCGAGAACGCCAGGCAAGCCAACCAACTGGCCAACAGCGCCTCCGACATTGCCGTCAAGGGCGGGAAAGTTGTGGGCGACGTGGTGCACACGATGGCCTCGATCAGCGACAGTTCGAAGAAGATCGTCGATATTATCTCGGTGATCGACAGCATCGCCTTCCAGACAAATATCCTCGCGCTGAACGCCGCCGTCGAAGCCGCCCGCGCCGGAGAACAAGGCAGGGGCTTCGCGGTCGTCGCCGGCGAAGTCCGCAACCTGGCGCAACGTTCCGCCGCCGCCGCCAAGGAAATCAAGACCCTGATCGGCGACTCGGTGAACAAAGTGGAGGTCGGCTCCAGGCAAGTGGACCAGGCCGGTGCGACGATGACCGAGATCGTTACCGCAGTGAAACGTGTCACCGACATCATGGCCGAGATCGCCGCCGCCTCCAATGAGCAGAGCGCGGGCATCGAACAGGTGAACCAGGCGATCATCCAGATGGACGAAGTGACCCAGCAAAACGCCGCGCTGGTGGAAGAAGCCGCAGCGGCAGCCGAATCATTGGAAGAACAAGCCATCAATCTGAAGGAAGCAATGAGTATATTCAAGCTGAATGCGGGCAGGGAAGGCACAGTGAAAACCGCCGTTAAAACAGCTGTTATGCGGCAAGCTGAGGACGCCACAGCGCCAGGGAAAGATCGCAAACTGGTCAGAGCCAGGGTAGATGAGCGCGACGACAGGAAGGAATTTTAGCCTCGCTAAAAATAATCAGCCCATGTAAACTTGAAAAGCTGTAAGCGGGATTGGATGTCCTGGGATGACGACAGGGACGTAACGCATTTCAGCGTAAAATGTCACAGGTAATCAGACCAACCTCGTTTTAAGCAGCTAAAAATTTGCTGGGGCAGCAGTTGGACAGGATGAATAAATCAGAATATTCAGAGGTCTTTAATCTCTTCGGATCGGATTCACGGCCCCTTGGGGGTATAGATATGACGGTTTTTTGTAGACAACGCCCCGCGGCTTGCTGCGGGGTTATTTTTTGACAAGCAATTCTGGGTGCCATGAGTTCTAACCTTCAGTCTGTCGATGGCCATGATCGCGAGTTTGCATTCACCAGGGAAAATTTCGAGCGTGTGTGCCGGCTGATTTATGAGCATGCCGGTATTTCGCTCAAGCCGTCCAAGCAGCATATGGTGTATAGCCGTTTGGCGCGTCGCCTGAGGGTGAACGGGCTGGATAATTTCAGGGATTATCTGGTGTTGCTGGAAAGCGGGAACAAGGATGAATGGGAAGCGTTCGTAAATTCGCTGACTACCAATCTGACCTCGTTTTTTCGTGAGCCGCACCATTTTCCGTTACTGGCCGAGCATGTAATCAAGCAAAGGGGGCAGCATCCTGTTTCGTTGTGGTGTGCGGCAGCTTCCTCGGGTGAGGAACCGTATTCAATTGCCATGACTATGGTGGATGCCTTCGGCAGTTTTTCGCCCCCGGTTACCATTGTCGCTTCCGACCTGGATACCAATGTGCTCGCCAAAGCGGAAGCGGGTATATATCCGGTTGAGCGTATAGAGAAACTTTCCGAAAATGTTGTGAAGCGTTTTTTTCTCAAAGGGACCGGAGCACAGTCCGGATTTGTGCGGGTAAGACCGGAGTTGCGCGCCATGATCAAATTCAGGCAGGTGAATTTGCTCGGTGATGACTGGCAGATACGCGGCCCTCTGGATGCAATTTTCTGCCGCAATGTAATGATTTACTTCGATAAGGAAACTCAGCTTAAAATCCTGCAACGATTTGCGCCATTGCTGCAGCCTGACGGATTGGTCTTCGCGGGGCATTCGGAAAGTTTCCATAATGCGGCGCACCTGTTCAGATTGCGCGGCAAAACGGTCTATGAGTTGGTAAAATCGAAACCACGTGAACTTCATCAAGCTAAATAATTTAATCGCCTTGATGCTTGGGCGGGAAGGGTTTTTTCAGTATGACCGAGCAAGGCTTTGAAGAAGTTCTTTCGCCGCACCTGTATTTTGACCGTGAGCATAATGTCGAAGCGGCCAAGATATTGCCCGGTGAATATTACGCAACCGGACGGGATATGGTTTTAGTCACCGTGCTGGGCTCATGCGTCTGCGCCTGCATACGCGACAGATCCAGCAGGATCGGCGGCATGAATCATTTCATGCTGCCGGAAAGCGGACAGGATCGAAACAATCCGCTCGGCGAGTCGGCGCGCTATGGTACTTACGCCATGGAAATACTGATCAACCAGTTGCTCAAGATGGGTGCGAAGCGCAGCAATTTCGAAGCGAAAGTGTTTGGCGGCGCTTCAGTGCTGCGCGGATTTACCGTCAACAATGTCGGCGAGCGTAATGCGGAGTTCGTGCAGCAGTTCCTCAAAACGGAAAAAATTCCCATCGTTGCGCAGGATTTGCTCAATATCTTCCCGCGCAAGGTGTATTACTTTCCGGCTACCGGGCTGGTGAGAGTGAAGAACCTGAAGCAGGTTCACAACGATACGATCATTAGCAGGGAGGCCGAGTACAACACACGCCTGCATTACTCCAAGCTGGAGGGAGAAGTGGAGTTGTTTGATTGATCGGAAATTGTGCGGCAGCGTATTCGGCCGGTTTATCGGAGTGCTGGTATGCCTGAGCAAAAGAGAACATGAAAAGCCGTAAAATCAAGGTGCTGGTGGTTGATGATTCCGCGCTGATTCGTAGCGTGATGAAAGAGATTATCAATCGCGAAAATGATATGGAATGCGTGGGCGCGGCCCCTGATCCCCTGGTCGCGCGCGAGATGATCAAGTCGCTCAATCCGGATGTGCTGACGCTGGATGTGGAAATGCCCAAGATGGACGGGCTGGATTTTCTGGAAAGGTTGATGCGCCTGCGCCCGATGCCGGTATTGATGGTTTCCACGCTGACGGAGAGGGGCTCCGATATTACCTTTCGCGCACTGGAATTGGGTGCGGTGGATTTTGTTTCCAAGCCGAAACTGGATATTGCGCGGGGCATGGAGGAGTATGCCATCGGGATCACTGACAAGATCCGGGCTACCGCACAGGCGCGTGTGTATAAAGCGGTCGCTCAGCCACTGGTCCAGGAAAAATATTCTGCAGATGCGATTTTACCCAGTGTCGCCGGCCGGTTTTCTTCCACCGAAAAACTGATCATCATCGGCGCATCTACTGGCGGAACCGAGGCGATAAAAGAGATACTGACCAGGTTGCCGGCTGATGCGCCGGGCGTCCTGGTGGCCCAGCACATGCCGGAGCATTTTACCAAGTCGTTTGCGGACCGGCTGGATACGCTGTGCAAGATTTCGGTCAAGGAAGCGGAGCATAACGAGCGGATTTTGCCGGGACACGCTTATATTGCCCCTGGACACTCGCATTTGCTGCTCAAGCGCAGCGGCGCCAATTACATGACCAGGCTGGATCAGGGGGAGCTGGTGAATCGCCATCGGCCGTCGGTTGATGTGCTGTTTCGTTCTGCGGCAAATGTCGCCGGAGCCAATGCGCTTGGCATCATTCTCACCGGCATGGGCAAGGACGGCGTGCAAGGGTTGCTGGAAATGAAGCAGGCCGGTTCTTATACCATTGCGCAGGATGAGGCGAGCTGCGTGGTTTTTGGCATGCCGAAAGAGGCGATTTCTGCCGGCGGCGTGAGCGAAGTGTTGCCGCTGCAGAATATTGCGCGCCGTGCTCTGGAACACCTTGCATCGCAAAGCGGCAAAAGCAGCCGGATTTGAAATCGCCAAATTCTCATTCGGGCTAATTGTGCGGTCAGGCGCAGACGGCTACAATGCCGTCATGCCTGATTTCAATCTGACCCACCACTTTCTGATCGCCATGCCTGCCATGCAGGAGGGTGTTTTTGCCGGCACGTTGACGTACATATGCGAGCACAATGAAAACGGTGCCTTGGGCATAGTCGTAAATCGCCCGATCAGCCTGACGCTGGGCGAGATGTTCGATCAAGTCAACATCAAGCTGAATGAGCCCAAGCTCGCGAGGATGCCGGTGCATTTTGGCGGGCCGGTGCAAACCGAGCGAGGTTTCGTTTTGCACGACACACCGGGAAACTGGGAGTCCACGCTGTACATCAACGACAAGCTGTCGCTGACCACCTCCAAGGACATACTTGAAGCGATGGGTGAAGGGCGGGGGCCGCGCAATGTGCTGGTCACGCTGGGCTATGCGGGTTGGGACCAGGGTCAGCTGGAGCATGAAATGACCGAGAATATCTGGCTGACCGTGCCGGCTTCCGAACACATCCTGTTCGACCTGCCGCCGGACGAGCGCCTGCCCGCGGCGATGGCATTGCTCGGTGTGGACTATGCCTCGCTTGTCGATAATGCCGGACATGCCTGACGACAGAGGACAGAATACGGAGGACAGAGAACAGAAACCTTGTTGCGGCGAGGCTGCAAATATTCGACAGCCCGCGCAGGGCGCGGACAAAAATCTGCCTTCTGTCTTCTGTCCTCTGTCCTCTGGAACGCTGCTCGCATTCGATTTTGGCACCAGACGCATCGGCATCGCGGTCGGCAACACGCTGTTGCGTCGCGCCAATCCGCTGACAACCATCGATGACGAAAAAACCGACGCACGCTTCGCCAAAATTGCGGCTTTGCTGGCCGAATGGCAGCCGTGCGCACTGGTAGTCGGGTTGCCGGTAAATGACGACGGCACGCCGCACGAACTGACCGCGTTGTGCCGCCGCTTCGCCAACCGCCTCAAGGGGCGGTTTGATTTGCCGGTGATACTGGTCGATGAACGCTATACTTCGCACTCCGCAAGCGCAGCTTTGAACGAACAAGGCATCCACGGCAGGGAGCAAAAAAAACTGATCGACCAGTATGCCGCGCAGCAAATTCTGCAGGCGTATTTTGATGAACCTACAGCGGGGCTGATTGTATGAAAAATCCGCAACTCAACAAGAACGGGGAACTCCAGCACTTGCTGACCACCGAGGGCTTGCCGGTGAAGATTGTGCGCGATATCCTTGATCGCGCTAAAACCTTTCTCGATACCGCCAAAGGGCGCGAGATCAAAAAAGTCCCGCTGCTGCAAGGCAAGTCGGTGTTCAACGTATTTTTCGAAAACAGCACGCGCACCCGCACCACCTTCGAGATCGCCGCCAAGCGCTTGTCGGCAGATGTGGTCAACCTCAACATCGGCTCTTCCTCCACCAGCAAGGGCGAGACCCTGCTGGATACCGTGGACAACCTGTGCGCGATGCACGCCGACATGTTCGTGGTGCGCCACTCGCAAAGCGGCGCGGCGCATTTCATCGCCCGGCATGTCGCGCCGGATGTGCACGTCATCAACGCCGGAGATGGCCGCCATGCCCACCCCACTCAGGCGCTGCTGGACATGTTCACCATCCGCCACTACAAGAAAGAATTCCACAACCTGCGCGTAGCGATTGTCGGCGACGTGCTGCATTCGCGCGTGGCACGCTCGCAGATCCACGCGCTGACCACGCTGGGCGTGCCTGAAGTGCGCGTCATCGCGCCCAAGACCTTGCTGCCGGCGATGGTGGAAAATCTCGGCGTGCAGGTCCATCACGGCATGGAGCAGGGTTTGAAGGACGTCGATGTGGTGATGATGCTGCGTTTGCAGAACGAGCGTATGCAAGGCGCATTACTGCCTTCCGCGCAGGAATATTTCAAGCACTACGGCCTGACACAGGAGCGGCTGGCGCTGGCGAAAGAAGATGCCATCGTGATGCATCCGGGGCCGATGAATCGCGGCGTCGAGATCGACTCCAGCGTGGCGGACGGAGCGCATTCGGTCATCCTGCCGCAGGTCACGTTCGGCATCGCGGTGCGCATGGCGGTGATGAGCATGCTGGCGGGAGTAAAGGCATGAACATCCACATCAAGAACGGTCGCCTGATCGACCCCAGTAACAAGATCGACGCGCAGCAGGATGTGTTCATCGCCGGGCGGCGCATTGCCGCCATCGGCACAGCGCCGCCAGGTTTTGTGGCGGAGCATGTGATCGACGCCGGCGGGTTGATCGTGATGCCGGGGCTGGTGGATGTCGCCGCACGTTTGCGCGAGCCGGGCTACGAATACAAGGCCACGCTGGAATCCGAGATGACGGCAGCGGTGGCGGGCGGAATCACCTCGTTATCCTGTCCGCCCGATACCGATCCTCCGCTGGACGAGCCGGGCTTGGTGGAGATGCTCAAGCACCGCGCCCGCTTGCTGAACCAGGCGCGCGTGTTCCCGATAGGCGCCTTGACTTACGGCTTGAAAGGCGAGGAACTCACCGAGATGATCGAGCTGACGGATGCAGGCTGCAAGGCATTCAGCCAGGCCGATGCGCCGCTGACCGATACGCGGGTCTTGATGCGCGCCATGCAGTATGCGGCCACTTTCGGTTACCGTGTATGGCTGCGCCCGCAGGACAGTTTTCTTGCCAGGAACGGCGTGGCACACGACGGCGAAGTCTCCACCCGTCTGGGGTTGCCGCCTATCCCGGTCGTGGCTGAAACCATCGCGCTTTCAACCATGCTGCAACTGGCACGCGAGACCGGCGTGACCCTGCACATCTGCCGCATCTCCAGCGCGGCGGGCGTGGAGATGGTGCGCGCCGCCAAACGCGAAGGGCTGGCAGTGACCTGCGATGTGTCGATGAACCACGTGCACCTGACGGAAATTGACATCGGGTTCTTCGATGCCAATTGCCACCTGGTTCCGCCGCTGCGCAGCCAGCGCGACAAGGAAGCGCTACGCGCCGGGCTGCTGGATGGCACGATAGACGCGGTATGCTCCAATCATTCCCCGGTGGATGACGATGCCAAACAATTGCCGTTCGCCGAAGCGGAAGCGGGCGCAACCGGCCTGGAGCTTCTGTTGCCGCTGGTGCTGAAATGGGCGGAACAGGAAAAGGTGCCGCTGCTGGATGCGCTGTCCCGGGTAACCATCAAGCCGGCGCAATTGCTGGGGCAAAAGATGGGGCACCTGTCGGTTGGCGCACATGCGGATATCTGCATATTCAACCCGAAAGCAAGCTGGAAAGTCGAACCCTCCGCGCTGAAGAGTCAGGGCAAAAACACGCCGTTCAACGGTTACGAGATGCAAGGCCGGGTGCGTTATACGCTGCTCGACGGGCAAATTGTCTATCAGGCTTGATATGCCGTAGGGGCGATTCACGAATCGCCCCGTTGATATTCGTTAATTACCATCAGGGCGATTCGTGAATCGCCCCTACGTAAAACATGAACCCACTATTAAATTTCTCCGGTCTGCCGCGTTTCGCGGAGATCAAACCCGAACACGTCGCGCCGGCGATCGATCAGTTGCTGGCGGAGAACCGCGCGCTGATTGCGCGGCTGCTAAGCGAAAACGCGCAGCCCCAATACGGCGGTGTGGAGCCGTCAGGTGCAGAAGGGGCTGCTGGGCGACCGTTCCCGCAATCGGCGGGCTCCGCCAGTAACGTGTCACAGTCGCCGCCCACATGGCAGGATTTCATCGTGCCGATGGAAGATGCCAACGAGCGCCTGTCGCGCGCCTGGGGGCCGGTCGGGCATCTGAATGCGGTGATGAACAGCCCGGAATTGCGCGAGGCATATAACGCCGCGCTGCCGAAAATTACCCAGTATTACGCCGAGCTTGGCCAGAACCTCGCGCTGTTCGGGAAATTCAAGGCATTGCGCAACAGTCCTGAATTCGCCGGTTTGAGCGCGGCGCGCAAGAAGATCATCGAGAACGAGCTGCGCGATTTCCGCCTCGGTGGTGCGGAGCTGCCGGAGGACAAGAAAGCGCGCTACCTGGAAATCCAGGAGCGCCTGGCGGAATTGTCGTCACGCTTTTCCG
Organism: Gallionellales bacterium RIFCSPLOWO2_02_FULL_57_47; assembly: GCA_001801175.1. Classification (GTDB taxonomy): domain Bacteria; phylum Pseudomonadota; class Gammaproteobacteria; order Burkholderiales; family Gallionellaceae; genus Gallionella. The sequence goes on from MGWZ01000042.1 coordinate 36,737, forward strand.
ACAACCTGCTGGATGCCACCAACGACTACACGCTTCTGATTGAGAACACTCCCTCATCCCAACCTTCCCCCGGTGGGGGAAGGAGCAACCGTACTTCCAGTGCTTGTAAGATACCCGACGAGTTGAGCGGCTTGCCGGAAGACGTGCTGCAGGCGGCGCAGGAAGCGGCGGTTGCAACAGGAAAAACCGGTTGGCTGTTTACGCTGAAAGCGCCGTCCTACGGCCCGGTGATGCAATACGCCGACAACCGCGCGCTGCGCGAAACGATGTATCGCGCCTATGGCACGCGCGCCAGCGAGTTCGGCAAGCCTGACTGGGACAACACGCCGCTGATGGATGAGATCGTGCAACTGCGCGGCGAGGAGGCGAGCCTGCTGGGCTTCGCCAACTTCGGCGAATTATCGCTGGCCACCAAGATGGCGGATACACCCCAACAGGTGGCCGAGTTCATGCGCGAACTGGCGCAGCGCGCGCGGCCCTTTGCCGAAAAAGATCTGGCGGAGCTGCGCGAATTCGCTCGCGCCGAACTGGGAATAGACGAACTGCAATCGTGGGACATCGGCTATGCCAGCGAAAAGCTGCGCGAAAAACGCTATGCATTTTCCGAACAGGAAGTGAAGCAGTACTTTCCGGAAGACGCGGTACTGCCCGGCATGTTCAAGCTGGTCGAGACGCTGTATGGCTTGCAGATCAAGCCTGTACTGGGCATTGTCGAAGCAGCTTCCAGTGCGCCGGCACTTCGACAAGGTTCAGTACAGGTCTGGCATGACGACGTGCGCTTCTTCGACATCCGCGACGCGCAAGGGCAACTGGTCGGCCAGTTCTATCTCGACCTGTATGCGCGCAACAGCAAGCGCGGCGGGGCGTGGATGGATGACGTGATCACGCGCCGCCGCATCCAGAAGACAGATGACAGAGGACAGAAGACCGAGAAAATACAAACACCCGTGGCGTACTTGAATTGCAATTTTGCAGCCCCGGTGGGCGGCAAGCCCGCCGTATTCACGCACGACGAAGTGATCACGCTGTTCCACGAATTCGGCCACGGCCTGCACCACCTGCTCACCGAAGTGGAAGACCTCGCCGTGTCCGGCATCAACGGCGTGGAATGGGATGCGGTGGAGCTGCCCAGCCAGTTCATGGAAAACTTCTGCTGGGAATGGGAAGTGCTGCATGGCATGACACGCCATACCGAGACAAATGAAAAGCTGCCGCGTGCGTTGTTCGACAAGATGCTCGCCGCGAAGAATTTCCAGAGCGGCCTGCAAACCCTGCGCCAGATCGAATTTTCGCTGTTCGACATGCTGATGCACAGCAACTTCGAGGCGGGCGGCGCGAAATCCATTTTGCAATTGCTCGATGAAGTGCGCGCCGAAGTGGCGGTACTGATCCCGCCCGCATTCCAACGCTTCCCGCACAGCTTCTCGCACATCTTTGCCGGCGGCTATGCGGCGGGCTATTACAGCTACAAATGGGCGGAAGTGCTGTCCGCCGATGCATACAGCCTGTTCGAGGAAAACGGTGTGTTGAATCCCGATGTCGGTGCGCGCTTCCGCAGCGAGATCCTGGCGATGGGCGGCAGCCGCGGCGCGATGGACTCGTTCGCGGCATTTCGCGGGCGCGAGCCGAGCATCGACGCATTGTTGCGGCATAATGGTTTGCTTGAAATATCGCAAATGAGGCAAAAATGAAACGCATCATTTTGTTGTTGAATTGTCTGGCGACCATGCCGTTGGGTGTGCAGGCGGGTGAGATATACCGCTGGGTGGAGCCGTCCGGCATTGTGCATTACAGCGATGTACCCTCTGCCGATGCGGAAAAAATTAGCACCAGGAAATTTTCAGAAGCAGATACTCCGGGCGAAAACCTGCCTTACGAAACGCTCCGCGCGCAGCAGAATTTTCCGGTCACACTGTACACGGCCAATGGCTGCGGCGCGCCGTGCGATCAGGCGCGCAGCCTGTTGAGCAAGCGCGGTGTTCCGTTCAGTGAAAAATTGCTGAAAACCCAGGAAGAAATCGACACGTTTTTTAAAACCTCAGGTAGCAACGGCGCGCCTACTCTGGCAATCGGCAAGGTCTATCTCAGCGGGTTCCAGGAAGCGAAATGGAATGGCGAACTCGATGTGGCGGGCTATCCGAAAACTGCGACTTATCGTCAACTCATCGCGCCACCCTCCAAACCATCCGCACCCGAAACCCCGCCTGATGGGGGCCAAGCAGCGACATCCGAGCCAGCTCCAGCCGAACCAGCTGCGGAATGAAACTTGCTACCTGGAATGTCAATTCGCTGAAAGTGCGCCTGCCGCACTTGCTGGACTGGCTCGCTGAAAATCCTGTCGATGTGCTGTGCCTGCAGGAGACCAAGCAACAGGACGAGGATTTCCCGCAGGCTGCATTGCAGGCTGCGGGCTATAACAGCGTATTCAGCGGGCAGAAGACCTACAACGGCGTGGCGATACTGAGCCGCGAACCGGCCAGCGATGTCCAGTACGGCATCCCCGGTTATGCCGATGACCAGAAGCGTGTCATTGCAGCCACTTTTACTTCCGATCCGATTGCGAAGGTCAAACAAGGCGGCAACGAGCGAACGACGCAGACAGTGCATGAAGCACGGCCAGGAGCGAACGAGGAAGCCAACGCAGTTTCACCGATGCAATCGGATCGGATTCGCGTGGTTTGTGTGTATGTGCCAAACGGGCAGAGCGTCGATTCCGACAAGTATTACTACAAGCTGGGCTGGCTCAGCGCGCTGCGCGAATGGCTGAGAGACGAGTTGACGCGCTACCCGAAACTGGCGGCGCTGGGCGATTACAACATCGCGCCGGAAGACCGCGACGTGCATGATCCGGTGGCATGGCAAGGCAATGTGCTGGTCAGCGAAGCCGAGCGCATCCAGTTCCAGAACCTGATCAAACTCGGGCTGCGCGACAGTTTCCGCCTGTTCGGGCAGGCCGAAAAATCGTACACCTGGTGGGACTACCGCATGATGGCGTTCCGCCGCAATCACGGTGTGCGCATCGACCATGTTCTTGTCAGCGAACCGCTCGCCGCGCAATGCAAAAGCTGCGTGATAGACAAAGCACCGCGCAAACTGGAGCGGCCATCGGATCATGCGCCGGTGGTGGTGGAGTTATGAAGTAGTTTGTAAATTTAAATCGTGGTCTGATCTTGATTATTCTCTTAATCGCGAATAATTTTGAGTTACATCAGTTTTATGGGGGACGCTACATTCATACCATCATAACTTGTGCATTGATCAAGGTGTTTCACGTAGACAGATTTGCCTAGTAGGTTTGCCATATTACTCATAAATTTGTTTTTAAATTTGTTTGTCGTGAGGTGGTAAAAATTTTCGTATCCTAGTTCTTCCAACAGAACTCTCGATTGCCTTACCGTATCGCTGGTAAAGGCCTCCCAATAGATCATCGGTCTATGATTAGAAATTGTGTTTTTTAACCCCATAATTACCTCTGGTTCAACTCCCTCGACATCAATTTTGATCATTGCTATTGGAGATGGATAAGTTAATTTTTGAAGCTCTTCATCTCCAATAACAACATCAACAATATCTTGGTCTTGAGTATCATTTGGCTTAGTTCTGGATATGCCATCGTTGGTATTTCTCGCATTGCCATGGGTAACATATAAGGCTCTTTTGAAAAACGAATGGATTAAGCGGCATGAGGGTTGAATCTTTGAAAATTGAGCTTGCCAGCGATGAGAAATATCACCGTGCGCAT
>MGWZ01000043.1 GCA_001801175.1 Gallionellales bacterium RIFCSPLOWO2_02_FULL_57_47
GAAAGAGACACTAAACCTGCCTTGCATGTGCTGTTTTGGAGCGGACAGTACGCCCTAGTCTATTGAAATGCAACGGGGTTTTGAGGGGAGACCTCAGTATCGGAGTCGATTTGGTCCCTACTTTGTCGTAAAGGATTTCGGCCATGCCCCACAGTATTGCCGAGTTGCTGTTTGGTGAATATGAAATCTTTATAATTTTATGCAAAGTGTCGGCTGGCCTGGCCGTGGCCGAGCGGCTTAACCAGAATGCGATAATTCTTGGCCTCATGCCGCACACGGCCCGCAACGATGGCTGGATGTACACCCAGCTTCTCTGCCAGTACCAACACATCCTTGGACAGGTGGCTGGTGCGGACGGAAGATTTTTCCCAGGTAGCATGCGGAACGAGAGCTTCGCTTGCCATGTCGTCTGCCTCGCGTTCTTTGCGATCTTGTTCATCCGGGCTATCCAGGTTGTCGGTGAATAGCGGATGCGCTTCGTCCAAATGCTTGGCGACGTGGACCAGTTCATGCATGAGCACGAACCAGAAGTTATCCAGACGATCATGGCGCAGTGTCATGGCAACAATAGGGCGGCCTTCATCGAGCATGGCCGCGCCATCAAGATAGGTGCCCTTGAAGTGCGGTTCGATTACCAGGGTGATGCCCGCCATGCCAAGCTGCTCGCGGGCCAAACGAGGGCCGTCATCGAATGCCGAAAGACGCGCGAGGTCTTTCAGCCATTTCGCCGTGATGATGCCTTTCTTATACTCGCGAGGGGCGGGATTGGTACGCGCTTTTTTAATTACGCATAGCCGCCAGGCAAGCAGCGCATACCCGTCTGCATCCCGCGTACCGCGCTGATGTAGCGGCGCGCGCAAAAATGCCGGTTCTGCCTGCTTGGGCAATAGGCCTTGCATGAACTTGAGCACCAAATCCTCCGCATAATCCTTGAGGCGCTGCGCATTCCCCTTGAAGTCACCGAAGCAGTTGCGATCAAGCATTTCCTTCAATGGAAACTTCGTGTAATCCATCTCCGGCACTGCGCCAATAACTTCCATGCCGGTTTCGGCATTGCCGATCAGCACATCTGCCGGGATGTCCAGCCCCCTGTGCAAACGGCGAATCATAGGCAGAGACAGCGGGCGCTTGCGCGATAGCACCTCCGAAACTTTGGAGGTGGAGCCTATATATGCCTCCAGATCTTTGCGTCCGAGTTTCATTTGATCCATGCGGAAAAGAATCGCTTCCACCGGATCGGGTGTCACGGGCGGCACAATTTTGCGCTCGTAATCCTCAATCACCAGCGCCAGAAGTTCCAGTTCGTTGTCTTCCTTCGAACCGTCTTTTGGGTCGAGCGCCATCAGCGCGGTGAGCCGCGCCATTGCTTGCGTGTAGTCATTGCCACTCTTGATAACTTTAATGTTCATTTCTTACCCCCGGTATACATTTCAATGTATTTTTATCGTCTTAAAACTTCTTCTTGCTGTATTCGGCATGGGTTCCAACCCATTCGATTACGACTATCCCGCCTCTGTATCGAACCTGCACAACCAACCTGTACGAATTACCCTTGATATTGAAAATTACCCGGTTGTTGGCCAAGAAATCGGCAGATTTATAACGTCGCTTTATGTCTTGTGATGTTTGCCATGCTTCCCGCTCAACCTCATCGCGCCATGCGTCCAATTGCCCACGGACATCGGCGTGATCTTGTTTGTATTGCTCAAGCAAAGGTAAGTTTAGGATGCGCATTTAAAGGAATAGTTCCCATGCAAGGAACGGATGATAGTTCCCATTATGGGAAGTGTCAACTGTGTCATCAGGTACGGATTGCCCCCTAATCGGGGTTTTGTATTCGGGACAAAACAGAATGCGCGGTAGCAGTTACTGGTGAAACAAAACGCTCCTCAGACCACCTTCACCTGCATCAATTCCTGTCCGTCCGGATCAGTCAGATGCACCGCGCAGGCGATGCAGGGATCGAAGCTGTGGATGGTGCGCAGGATCTCGATGGGCTGTTTCACGTCGTGCAGCTGGTGGCCTTGCAGGGCTGCTTCGTACGGCCCCTGATTGCCCTGTGCATCGCGCGGCCCGGCGTTCCAGGTGCTCGGCACGATGGCCTGATAGTTGTCGATCTTCTGATCCTTGATGACGATCCAGTGTGCGAGCGCACCGCGCGGCGCTTCGGTAACGCCTACGCCCTGCGCATGGCTCGGCCAAGTGGCAGGCTCCCACTTCGTTTCGTTGAAAGTCTTGACGTCGCCCGCCTTGATGTTGGCAACCAGTTGGTCATACCAGCCCTGCATCGCATCGGCGATGATCTTGGTTTCCAGTGTGCGCGCTGCGGTGCGCCCCAGCGTCGAATACAGCGCCTGTACCGGCACATCGAGTTTCTTCAGGGTCATGCCGACCAGTTCCTTGGTCTGTTGATGCCCCGCCGCATACATCATCAGCACGCGCGCCAGCGGCCCGACTTCGACGGCACTGCCCTTCCAGCGCGGCGATTTCATCCAGGAATAATCCTTGTCCACATCCAGTTGCTGGTACGGCGGTTTCGGCCCGGTGTAGTCGAGCTTGGTCTCGCCCTTGTAGGGATGCAGGCCCTTTTCCTTGCCCACGGAATATTCATACCAGGCGTGGCTGACGAATTCCTGAATCTCGCTTTCCGCATTGAGGTCTATCGGGTGGATCTTGCTCAGGTCGCGATCCAGTATCACGCCGGAAGGGATCAGGTAAGAGGACGGGTCGGACATCCCCCTGGCCGGGAACTCGCCGTAGGTGAGGAAGCTGCCGATGCCTTCGCCCTGCTTGAACCAGTCCTTGTAGAACCCGGCGATCGCCAGCGTGTCCGGCACATAGACCTGATCGACGAATTCGCGCATCTGGTTGATCGCGTTCTGCACCGTTTGCAGCCCGACCACATTGAGCGCGGTGCCGGAATTGCCGCCGTGGAAATGCGGCCCCTTGCCTTTGCCGGGATGTTGCGGGTCGATGCTGATGGCGCACGGCACGCCGCCGACCAGAAACATCGGGTGCGGATTTTTGCCGCCGAACACGGCATGCAGTTTCACCACGTCGCGCTGCCAGGCCAGAGCATCGAGATAGTGCGCCACGGCCATCAGGTTGGCTTCGGGCGGGAGCTTGTATGCCGGATGCCCCCAGTAGCCGTTGGCGAAGATGCCCAACTGACCGGCCTCGACAAAATTTTTCAGCTTCTTCTGCACATCGCTGAAATAGCCCGGCGACGATCTGGCATAGCCCGACAGGCTCTGCGCAAGCGCCGAAGTGGCCTTGGGATCGGCCTTCAGCGCCGACACCACATCCACCCAGTCCAGCGCATGCAGGTGATAGAAGTGCATCACATGGTCGTGGATGTATTGCGCGCCGATCATCAGGTTGCGGATCAGTTGCGCATTGGCCGGCACTTCGATATTCAGCGCGCTTTCGACGGCACGCACCGAGGCGATGCCATGCACCAGCGTGCATACGCCGCAGATGCGTTGCGCAAATGCCCACGCCTCGCGCGGATCGCGCCCGCGCAGGATGATCTCGATGCCGCGCACCATCGTGCCGGCCGATGAGGCACGGGTGATGCGGCCTTCCGCATCGGTCTCCGCCTCGATGCGCAAGTGACCTTCGATGCGGGTGACGGGATCGACGATGACTCGTCTGGTGGCTGGCTGGTTCATGATGTGCTTTCCTCAACTATTGATCCTGCATCAAAGAAGTATGAAGCCGTCAAAGCCCCTCTCCCTGGCCCTCTCCCGCCGGCGGGAGAGGGGACTGGTGTTGCGTCTTCCTCAACTGGTAATCCGACCGCATCGAAAAGCATGACGCCGTTAACGTCCCTCGCCCGTAGACGGGAGAGGTGTTGGGGAGGCGGCCATGACACGGCGTTGCGAAGCATCCGGGGCGGGAATGACCGCCCCACATCCGCTCCCGCAAACGGCTGGCTTCGCCCGTAACGTGTCGCGGAATGTAAGGGTCTTTGCGCTGCAGTAAAACTACTTTCTGCTCAGCGCCCCTCACCCTAACCCTCTCCCGCCTGCGGGAGAGGGGACTGGTGTTGAGTTGTCTTCAACGAGATATTCGGCCAGCAATTCGGTAAGCCCGATCACCTCGACCTTCATGTGATTATGCTCAAGGCCTTCTTCGAGCACGATGCGGCAATTGGCGCAGGCAGTGATCAGAGTCTGCACGCCGGTGGCTTCGATCTGGCTCTTCTTGACCTTGAAAGCCTGCAAACGCAGCGAATCGGCGCGCGAGTTGGCCGAGACTCCTCCACCGCCGCCGCAGCACCAGTTCATCACCCCGGCATCGGACATCTCGCGGAAATCTGCGGCAACTTCGGACAGCAAGCGGCGCGGCTGCTCCACCACGCCGCCGCGCCGGGCGATCTGGCACGGGTCGTGATAAGTCAGCGGGCGCTGGTCCTTGCCTTTGGTCTTCAGTTTGCCTGCCTTGTGCAGTTCGTCCAGCACTTCGAGGATATGCTTCACCTCGAAGCCGAAAGGCCTGCCCATCAGGTTCGGCCCTTCCCAGCGCAGCGCGGTGTAGGCATGGCCGCATTCCGGGCTGATCACGCACTTGACCTTGAGGCGCTCGGCAGCCACGACGATGCGGCCGACGATCTCTCCCGCCAGGTCGGAAGCGCCGATCTGGATGCCGCTGTTGGTCGCTTCGAACGCATCCTGCGCCAGCGTCCAGCTTATCCCGGCTTGTTTGAAGATGCGGCTGAGGGCGGACAGGTATTCGGGAAAGTTAATGATCTCCATCGAGGACATCAATACCAGATAGTCAGCGCCCTCGCGTTCCACCGGCACCTCGATGCCGGTGTCGGCCTGCACGTGCTTGATCTGCGCCTGCACAGCGGGCCACTTGACGCCCATCGGGCTGCCGATCGTGATGGCGCGTGTCGTTGCCGCGACCATGTCTTGCGGCGCATGCCCCGAGGCAGCCATGCCTTCGCGCATCTTGCGGATCATGTAGGTGATGTCGTTGCCCACCGGGCAAATCATCGAACAGCGGCCGCACAGCGTGCAGCTGTCATAGACCAGCGGCTCCCACTCCGCCAGCTCTGCGTCCGTCACCGGCCTGGTCAGCCCGAGCAGTTTGCCCAGGCCGCCCAGCAGGGTGTATTCCTGCTGCCAGACGCGGCGCAACGGTTCCAGTTTGTGGATCGGGGTGTATTTTGCTTCACCGGTTTCGGTGTAGAACAGGCACGCTTCGGCGCACATTCCGCAACGCACGCAACTGGAGAAGAAGCTGGCGATCGGCGCATCGATCACTTCCTTGAAGGCGTTGATGCCTTTTTCCAGTGTCGCACTCATCGCTATCCTCCCGATTACGAGGCTACGCCTTTACGCGCAGAAATATCGCCGTTGTACCAGCGCGAAATGAACAGGGAGAAAGCGTGGAACAGTTTGGTAAACGGCAGCAACACCAGCAGCAACTCGATCGAGAACAGGTGCAACGCCAGCATCATGGTGTATTCCAGCAACAGGTGGTGATAGGCCAGATAGCCGGTCAACAACGGCAGCAGAGTCATCGCCCAGGCCACGTAATCGCTGATATCGGACAGCATCCGCTTTACCGGGCTGGTGATGCGGTGCGCGAGCGACACGCCCAGCGCCACCATCGCGATCACCGCCAGTGCGTCCACCAGTGCCGAAGGCAGGCCGGGCCAACCGAACCCCGACTGGCTGCGGAAGAATTCGATATGCGGTGCGAAGAAGAAGATCGACACCAGCAGGCCAATGTGAAACGTATAACCGCTGACATAAGTGACCGCGTCGCGTTTCAGTGTGTCTGCTTTCGGCACCGAACGCATGACGATGGTGCGCCAGCCGCTGCCGGGGCTGTCGGGGCGAGGCTTTGCCAGATCGGGCCTGCGGCCGAGACCGAGGATCTCGAACAGGCGCAGCACGACACCGGCGGCGAATAATACCAGCGCCCAGTTCAATGCGCTGCCGCGCGCAAAAGTCAGGAGATCGAGGTGGCTCATTTTTCCTCCCGGCTCAACTCTTGCACCGTCATCTTTTCGTGTGCCGCTTTTGCCGCAGCCTTGGTCGAACGGTTATGCCAGGTAACCGCTACTCCTGCTGCCGCGCCGGCTGCCGCCGCCGCGCCCAGCATCGAGGTTGTCGCCGATACCGGCATCGACAACGCTTTATAGAGCGGCCCGGCATCCCAGAAATTCGCCTCGGAACAGCCGATGCAGCCATGGCCGGACTGGATGGGAAAGCTGGTGCCGTCGTTCCACTTGGTGGTGGCGCAGGCGTTGTAGGTCACCGGCCCCTTGCAGCCGAGCTTGAACAGGCACCAGCCTTGCCGTGCCGCCTCATCGTCGAAGGTCTGGGCGAACTTGCCCTGGTCATAGAACGGGCGGCGATAACAGCGGTCGTGGATCGTCTCGCCGTAAAAAGATTTGGGGCGGCCCTGTGCGTCCAGTTCGGGGATGCCGCCGAAAGTCAGGAAGTGCGCCAGCACCCCGGTCATCACCACCGGAATCGGCGGACAGCCGGGGACGTTGATGATGGGTTTGTCCTTGACGATGTCGCCCACCGAGACCGCGCCGGTCGGGTTCGGGTCGGCCCTGGGGATGCCGCCGTGGGCCGCACAGGTGCCCACCGCGACGATGGCTGCCGCGCCCCTGGCTGTTTCCATCAGCATGTCGTAATTGCTGATACCGGCGATGGTGGAAAAGCCGGGATTGCCCATCGGGATTGAGCCATCGACGATCAGCAGATACTTGCCGTCATTGTCCTTCATCGCCTGTTCGCGGGCATGTTCGGCAGCCTCCGCCGAAGCGGCTTGCAGCGTGTGGTGGTAGTCGAGCGAGATCAGGTCGAAGATCAGGTTTTCCAGCGTCGGCGAATGCGAGCGCGTGATGGATTCGGTGCAGCCGGTGCATTCCTGAAAAGACAGCCAGATCACCGATTGCCGTCGCGCTTTGGAGATCGCCTCTGCCATCGCGCCCGCCATCGAAGGCGGCAACGCCAGCAACGCGGTCAGTGTAGTACAGAGTTTGAGGAATTCGCGGCGGGTGACACCGCGCTGCGCCAAGCCTTCGCCTACGGTTCCGGGCAGTATGTCCGGTTGCTGTGCGTGTTTCATGCCGACTCCTTGTGGTTGGTTAACCATGGAATGCGGGAGTATTCTGCGCGGCAAATCTGTCCGGGTCAACTCATACCATGACCTGATTAGTCACCAAGTTCAGCACACGTCATTGCGAGGAGCGCCTTTAGCCGCGAGCAATGCGTGGCGGGACGTGGCAATCCAGGTGTTTTTATTCATAAAGGCATTTTTGAGTAAGTATCCCCCGGCAAAGCCGGGGGCTTTAATTTGTGAGCCGCTCAAAGCGG
>MGWZ01000044.1 GCA_001801175.1 Gallionellales bacterium RIFCSPLOWO2_02_FULL_57_47
GCCAGCCTGCTGCTGCTGGCTGAAGTCGGTTTCCTCGATGCGTCCGATCCGCGCTTTGCCGCCACGGTCAGCGCCGTCGAGAAGGACCTGCGCCGTGGCAATTTTATTTTCCGCTATGTCGAAAAGGACGATTTCGGCGAGCCGGAAAATGCCTTTCTCCTCTGCACCTTCTGGTATGTCAATGCCCTGGCCGCGCTGAATCGCCGCGAGGAGGCGCGCGACCTTTTCGAAAAATTGCTGGCCTGCCGCAACCGCCATGGCTTGCTGGCGGAACACATCGACCCGCGCAGCGGCGAGCAGTGGGGAAATTTCGTGCAGACTTACAGCATGGTCGGACTGATCAACTCCGCCATAAGGCTGTCAATACGCTGGGATCAGGCATTCTAAACTTCAACCGATGGGACGACACAAGCCGGACTGACTGGCATGCGCTGTCCTCGCAAGCACGTTCATGAATCGCAAATCGTAAAACCCAAAAAGCAGCGTCTGCTTCTGCCAGCGCCTTCCAGTGATTAACTATCCAATATCATCCGCCTGGGACAGACGAAATGCAGGCACATTACCCTGTTTGTCCTGCCCGGCATAGAGAGTCACATCCATATGAGGATAGGGTATCTCGATGCCGCGAGCATCAAATTCATCCTTTATACGGCGCAAAAACTCGCGGCGTACGCCCCACTGTTCCAGCGCAACCGTCTTGAAACGGCAACGCAGGATGACCGCTGAATTAGCCCAATCCTGCACACCCGCGATATCGATATCTTCGAGTATCTTCGCGCTGAATTTTTCTGATGCTCGCAACTGACATGCTACTTCCCGCATGATTTCGCAGGCTACGTCGATGCTTTCGCTATAGGCGATGCTCACATCAATCACCGCGTAAGCGTAGCCACGAGATTTATTGGTTACAGTAGTGATCAACCCGTTCGGGATGTAATGGACGCTGCCTTCGTAATCGCGCAGGCAAACATAGCGCAAGGTGATATCTTCCACCACACCTGTTTTTCCGCAAACCTCGACCACGTCGCCCTGACGGATCTGGTTTTCAAGCAGCATGAAAAAACCGTTGAAATAATCTTTAATCAGGCTTTGCGCGCCGAAGCCGACTGCAATACCCACCACACCTGCCGCACCGAGAATGGGTGCGATGGAGATGCCGATCTCGCTCAACACCAGCATACCCGCCACCAGCGAAATCACGACGGTGGAGAGGTAGCGGAACACCCGCGCCAGCGTTTCGATGCGTCGTCTCTCTTCCGCCGAAGCCGCATGATTGTTCATGTAATCGCGGAACAAGCGGATCAGCCTGCGGCTCAACCCCATCAGCAACCAGGCCAGAGCCAGAATAACGGCAACATGCAGCAACGCTTTGGAGGGTTGCAGATACTCGGAAAAAGGAAAATTATCCATGATGTGCCTTGTGATTGGTCAGATTAGGGTTTGCGTCGCACACAAAGCGCGTTGTAGTGAATGACCCCTGCCTTCGTTCACCAGTCGAGATTTGTCGTGATCAATCATGGATTGAAAAAGAAGTTGGTGGCCGCCACGAAACCTTCGACGTTGCCACAATCGAAACGCCGTCCCTTAAAGCGATACGCGATCACCCTCCCCTCTTTTGCCTGGGTTTGCAGCGCGTCAGTGAGTTGCACCTCGCCGTTTTTGCCGGGTAGCGTGTTTCTTAAAATCTCAAATATATCGGGTGTCAAAATATAGCGCCCGATGACGGCAAGATTGGAAGGGGCATCTTGTGGTGCTGGTTTCTCCACCATGCGCTCGACCCGGATGTGATGGGCGTCCAGTTGCAAACCACTGATGATGCCGTATTTGTCCACCTCCGCGACGGGCACTTCCTCAACCGCAACAACACTGCAACGATATTTTTCATAGACCCGCACCATCTGTAACATCACGCCGTCGGGTTCTCCCACGCACAAATCGTCGGCCAGGATCACACCAAAGGGCTGGTCTCCGATCAGTGTCTCGCCGGTGAGAATAGCGTCGCCCAGGCCGCGCATATGAGTTTGTCGTGTATAGGAGAAGGTGCACTGGTCAATCAGCTCGCGGATCGAATCCAGTTGGCCCTCTTTGCTGGTTCCACTGATCTGGTCTTCCAATTCATAAGTGACATCGAAGTGATCCTCAATGGCACGCTTGCCACGACCGGTGACAAAGGCGATATTTTTCATGCCCGCTTCGAGTGCTTCTTCGACACCGTATTGAATGAGCGGCTTGGTGAGGATGGGCAGCATCTCCTTGGGTTGCGCCTTGGTTGCGGGAAGAAAGCGGGTGCCGTAACCGGCCACCGGGAAAAGGCATTTCATGATCAATGTTCTCTCCTTATGCGCCAACCTGTCAGCCAATAAAAGATGGCAGTGAATTGGAAATGACACCGCTTTCCACCGTGACTAGTGCTCCCGTGCAGAGGGCATTCCTGATCAGGCTTCATCACTTGTTGTCCTCATCCACGGCCTTTTGCAGCATCTCGAAAATACCCGGAATAGCCGAGGTCACCCGGTTCCAGTTCGGAATGAGCGGGGTGGTCATCGGATTTTCCATAAACACCCGGGTTGCGATGGCGATAGCCTTGGTAAATGCCTCCACCGCCATCGCCTCTTCGTGCCGGTCAAACTGGAGGCCGTTGATGGCCGCATCCGCCTCGTATTTCATGATCGTATCCTCGGCCTGCCGCAGGTAGGATACGAGCAGGGATTTGAACAGCCCATCCGAGAACACCACTCCCTCCGATGCCAGAGTCCTGAAGATGGATTTGCAAATATCCACCGTCATTTTCATCAGGCCTTTGCTTGCGTCATCGGCAGAAAGAACCTGGTGTTTGTGGTCGTAGTTCGCGGCGATATCCACCTGGCAAACCCGGCGCGGCGAATAGTTTCTATGCACTTCGGCTAGGGAGCCTACCTCCAGCCCCCAGTCCCACGGGATTCTGTTCACCCGGGCCAGGTCGGTGGTCATGCAGAATTCTCCGGACAGCGGATAGCGGAAGCTGTCGAGAAAAGCGAGAAAATCATGCGGCCCGATGAGTTGCTGGAGGGATCTGACCAGCGGCGTCACCAGCAGACGGGTAACGCGCCCGTTCATTTTGCTGGATATCCGGCTGTAGTATCCCTTGCAAAACACATAGTCCAGGTTCTGATTGACGACGGGGTAACACAATCTCGCCAGCAGTTCGCGGCTGTAAGTGACGATGTCGCAATCATGCAGGGCGATAACGTCCGAGCGGCCTCGCGCAAGCACATAGCCGTAGGCAAGCCATACAGAACGCCCCTTGCCGCGCTCGCCGACATTGAATCCGTTGCGGGCAAACGTTTGATATATTTCGCTTACCCTCTTGCCGTCATTGTGGATGATCTTGATTTCAGTCGATATCGGCGACATGAACTCCCGCACCTTGTGAAATTCTTTTTCTGATGCCTTGTCGAGGACAAGCACGATTTCATTCAGGTACTTTACCTTGGCCAGTTCCTGGACTATTCCCGGCATGGCCGGGCCTTCGAATTCGGAATAGAGCGACGGCAGCACCAGTGCGATCGGCCTGGCTTTCGAGAATCCAAGCAACTCCGATTCCAGCCGCTCCAGCGAAGGCTTGCCGAGCTGGTGCAGTGTCGTAATGATCCCGTTCTGGTAAAAATCACTCATCGCGCCACCTTTCCTCAAATATGTTCAATCTCGTCTTTCGTTTCGTCTTCGCGCTTTGTCATGGCTTCTTTTTCTATTATCCGCCTGGCCGCATCAATGCCGCCCACGCCGAAGGCGATGGCAAGGGCGATCACGATACCGCCGAAGATGATGGAGAAGGCGGCAAGCACGATGCTGGGGGCAATCTGCAACTGCTCCATAATCATCGCCAGGATCAGCACGATCAGCAGGGTATGCACCGCTTCGGCAAGCAGCTTGGCGTAGTGGAAGCCGCTGTTTGCCGCCGTAATCAGCACCGCACGGCTGATGAACCCGGAAAACAGGTAACCGACGATCAGGATCATGGCGGCAGAGAAAAAGCGAGGGATATAACTGAAAAACTGGCTCACCAGCTGGTCGATTGCCGGTATCTGCAGTGCGTTCAGGCCGCTCATCAACGTTAAGACGATCAGCAGCCAGAAGACGATCAAACCAAGTGTCGATGAAGGTTTGTTCCACATGTCTCCCTTGCGCATGATCTTGGTAAAGCCCATGCGGTCGGACCAACTGTCGAAATTGATCGCGGCTAGAAATCTCATGAGCACCCGTTTGATAATGAGTGCCAGAAGAATTCCGATAAACAGTATCACCAGCATGGCCAGAAGGTTGGGCACAAACACCTTGAACTTTAAAAACAGCTCTTTCAGCGGCTCGAGAATCAGGTTGATAAAATTTTCCATGACATACCTCCTTGTGGTTATTTCCAGTTGCTTACCAGGTAATCCTTGCGCTTTTCAAACTCCAGGCAAAGCTTTTCGATTTCCGCATCCGCTTCCGTTTGCCCCATGTCCTTGGCCTCCAGGATGAACGAGGCTGTTTTGCCGACATAGAGCGGGGTCATGGATTTTATCAGGTGCTCTGCGGGCAATATTTTTTTGTGGAAGGCGAGCGCAAAGTCATAGACCACCTGCGCCCACAAGCCGATTGGAAAATGAAATTCACTGTCAGGTAAAGCGCCCAATCTCTCGACTTCACTGAAGTCGCCCGCGCCGAGAATGTCGAGCCAGATTTCCCCCAGGTTCCTGAGCCCTTCCCGGAATGTGTTCAGCATCCTCGCGGTGTTGACATTGACCGGTTCGAGTCCTACGGTATATTCAAAACCGAAGGCCGGAACCGGCTCGGTGCCGCGAATCGGCATCCACACCCCGGAATAGGTTTCCATGAGTTCGAAGGTTGCGCTGACCACCTGGTAGAGCATGCTGCTCAGGTCGGCGCCGGGATCCTTGGCATCGTGGATCTTGGCGCCGAGAAACGATTGGGTGACCTTGAAACCGTTTGCGATCGCCGTCGTTGTCATCCAGATGTCTATCCCGAAGCGCGCGACATCGGTCTGCCACACATCCTTGGTCAGGTAATACTGCGCGAGGCTGCCGGAAAAACCGAAATCGCCGCCGATGGGCTGCCGCACACGTCTGCCGTAGAGCGCGCGGGTGAGGGGGTAGACGATGCTGTTGGTGATGGTGCCGTCGAACTTGTGCCGGTGATAGAGCGGGGACACGTAATCGTAGCCGCCCACCAGCACCGGCTTCAACAGCAGCTCGATCCATTCCGGCGTAATGCTCCTGAGATCTGAATCAACGACGGCACAGGCTTTTGCGACCAGCACTTCGGCAATCTCGAAAATGGTGCGGAAGGCGCTGCCTTTGCCGGGAATGCCGGAATAGGGAAAGACAATCTTGGAAACGGGTGACACGCGGTGGTGCAGAAGTATCGCGTTGAAATCGTCAATCGAGGAATTATGCACCACGTCGCTGGTGCCGTCGCTGGAGCCGCCATCCGAATTCACGATCACCGCCTTGTGATCCGGAAAATATTTTGCCAGGCCACCCTGCACCGCGCGCACCACATGGCCGATGGTGCGCGCGTTATTGAAGCTGGGGATACCGACGATGATGTCGGCCTGCCCTATCCGTTCGAGTTGCTCATGCACTTCCGTTCGGAAGGTAGTGTTCTTCATCGCCGGGAATCTCCTGGGAAAATTAAACAGGTTGCTTGGCCGGTTGCTCCTGTTTGTTCAACAGCACAATCTGTATATCCATGACGTTTGTTCCCGTCGGTCCTGTTTTGAAATGGCTGTTCGCGCCCGACATGGCGTCGAACTGCTGAAAGAAAACGTAGGAATCATTATCGCCAAGATGGCGCAGCGGATCTATTCCCATCCCTCGCGCCCGCGAGGCCGTTGTTCCATCAACCATCGCGCCTGCGGCATCGGTCGGGCCATCGCCGCCATCGGTGCCCGCAGATAGCAGCGCCACACCCTGCCAGCCCTCTATTTCCAGCGCAAAGGCCAGGGCGAACTCCTGATTCCTGCCGCCCTTTCCAGTGCCGCGCACGGTGACCGTGGTCTCACCGCCGCAGAGCAGGCAGCGACGCTCGCCCGGTTCCATCCCGATCAGTTCGGTGCGCGCGGCTTGTGCCAGAAAATGCGCCGCGTCGCGCGCCTCACCTTGGAGTGTACTGGAAATCGCCTTCGCGACATACCCGAGCTGCACGGCTTTCTCTTCTGCTGCGGCCAGCGCCTGACGAATGCTGGCGATGACCACATTGCGCGTCTTATCCAGGCAAAGGGCGTTTTCCTTGACGGTTTCCGGCGCATGCCCGGCAACGCCGCGTTGCAGGTAGTCCGCGACGCGCGGCGGAAATTTTTCCTGCAAGCCATATTTCACAATCACCGCCCATGCCTCGGCAAAGGTCGAGTTGTCCTGCGCCGTCGGCCCCGAAGCGATCACGTCGGGCGGGTCGCCGATGACATCGGAGAGTATCAGCGCCACTACCCGCGCCGGATAGGCTGCCTGCGCCAGCCTGCCGCCCTTCACCATGGAGAGGTGTTTGCGCACGGCATTCAATTCGGTTATGGATGCGCCCGCATTCAGCAGCAGCCCGGTCGCTTCCTGCTTGTCTTGCAGCGTTAACCCATCAACGGGGGCGACCAGCAGCGCGGATGCGCCGCCCGAGAGCAGGCAAATGACCAGCGTCTTTTCATCGGCGGCACGCACCAATTGCAAGATGCGTTGCGCGCCCGCTATCCCGGCCTCGTTTGGCACGGGATGTGCGGCTTCCACCTGCTCGGTGACGGACAATGGCGCCGTGTGGCCATCCTTGACGACGATCAAGCCTGAGGTAATTTTTGCGCCGAGCAAGGATTCGATTGCCAAGGCCATGCGCGCCGTAGCCTTGCCCGCACCGACCACGATAATGCGGTCATACGCTGCAAGATCGAACTTCGCGCCGGCAACGTGCAATTGGTTGTGCTCGACGCTGGCCGCCTTGATCACGGCGTTATACGGATCAACCGCCGCCAGCGCGGCGTTGAAAATATCCAGCAGATTTTGCCGATCCGAAAGCGCCGAAAAATTTCCGCCCGGCTCTTGCGCCAGCAATTGCATCACGGTTTCATTCCAGCCCGCAGGGCCGGGAAGTTTCGTCTTCAAAAGACGCGGGATGGCGATGCGCGCATCGAAACTGCCGTCTTCATGCCTGACAAGTACCGGATGATCCACTTCCATCAGCATGGGCAGGTCGTTCAGGCTGTCGCCCAGCCCGATGCTTGCAACGCTGCCATATTGCTGCCTGTAGAGCGACATCAGGATGTTCACCGCGCGGCCCTTGTCGTGGTTGCCCATGATGTGGAAGATGCGTCCCTGAGTCCAGCACAGGCCGGATGCTTCGATTGCGCGCAGAAAACTTTCGTCGGGCAAGCCCTCGAACACAAAAGGCTCGTCAAAATCACGCTGCCTTGCCAGCACGGCTTCATCGGGTGAAAGCCCGGTCAAGACGGAGACTTCCTCAACCGTCATATCGGCAAAGCCGCGCACCCTGGCACCAAGCTGTTCCCGGAGACGGACAAACCTGCTCCTGATCTCCGCATAGGGCATGCCGAGCAGGATGAGCCGGTAGTTGCCGGATTCCGCGGCGTCGAGCGGAACGGAAAAGTATCCGTGCGGAATAAAAATCCCGCCGCCATTCTCGGCGATGAACGGATGACCGTTATCCAGACGCCGCCGATATTCCTCAATCTCCGCGCGTGTCTTGCTGGAGCAAAGGACGAGCGGCACGTCACGCGCCCGGATCATCGCCAACGCCGGCTGCGCCGCCGCAAAGGAATAATCCGTCGAATCGAGCAGGGTTCCGTCCAGATCGCTGGCGATGATCGTCTTCGGCATCCAGGTCTTCCTATTCTCTGAGGTTGTCATTCATCGCTTAAAGTATCTTTTATCAAGGAGAGGTTTTGTCGTGATCGGTTGATCGGTTGAAAAAGAAGTTGGTGGCATCAACATCACCGTGGGTTGCGCCTTGGTGGCGGGCAGGAAGCGGTTACCATAGCCGGCCACTGGAAAAAGGCATTTCGTAATCACCGTTAACTCCCCGCAGTTTAGTCGATCAGCCAGCAACAGGACAACGGAGGCAGCACGATTGCTATTTGTTTTAAGGGGGAGATACCACCGGATTTCGGCGATGGAACGGACAGGAGTTTTTGCTGGCAGGAAGTATACCATCCCCGGTTACGAGCTCCGGCACGGGCACGGCGGGGCAGACCGTAAAATCCGTCATGTATAATTGTGGCTGACAACACAAAAAAGCTGGCTATGTCCATTACGATTCTGGCGATTGGCCTGATGGTTTTTTTCGCGCATTTCCTGTCCTTGCAGTTTCACAAAACCAGCATTCCTGACGTGCTGGTATTGATGCTGCTGGGCATCCTGCTCGGCCCGCTGCTGGGCATCGTCACGCCGCAGGATTTCGGCAAGGTCGGATCGTTGATCGCGACCATTGCTCTGGTGGTGATCCTGTTTGAGGGCGGCACTTCGCTGAATCTGAACGTGCTGGGCAAGTCGCTGAAAACGACCGGTGTGCTGGCGCTGTGGTGCTTCTTGCTGACCACCCTTATCGTCACCGCGTTTGGTTTCTATCTGCTCGATTTGTCGCTGCTTGCCGCAGCCCTGCTCGGTGTGACGCTGGGCGGCACGTCCTCCGCCGTGGTGATCCCGATGGTGAATGCCCTGTGCCTGTCCGAGAAACCCACCACCGTGCTGGTGCTGGAATCTTCCCTTACCGACGTGCTGTGTATCGTCGGCGTGTTTGCGCTGCTGCAAATCCATACACAGGGCAGCGTCGAGCCGGGCAGACTGGTCGGCAGTGTGCTGGCCGCGCTGGTCTTCGCCGCGATCTTCGGCGTGCTGGGTGGCATCGGCTGGCTGCTGGTGCTGGGCAAGGTGCGCGACTTTCCGAACACGATCTCGTCCACGCTGGCCTATGTGTTCATCGTCTATGGCGTGACCGAACAGCTCGGTTTCTCCGGCGCCATCGCCGCGCTGGCGATGGGGATAACCTTTACCAACTTCGAGAAGTTCGGGCTGCATCGCCTGCGGAACATAGATCGGGACATTGTGCCGCTGAATGAAATAGATTTCGTGTTTTACCGTGAAGCGGTGTTTCTGTTGAAAACCTATTTCTTCGTGTACCTCGGCATTTCCATCCATTTCGGCGAGGCATATCTTGCGCTCGTGGCAGTCATCATCGTGCTGACCGTCTATGTGATGCGGCTGACCCTCACCCGTTCCGTGTTCCGCGACGCGGGATACAGCCTGCGCGACACGGCCTTCACCTCGATGCTGGCGCCGAAAGGATTGGCCGCCGCCGTGCTGGCCGCGTTGCCGCTGCAATACGGCGTGGTCGGCGGCGAGGTGATCCGCGACACCACTTACATGGTGGTGCTGATCAGCATCACGCTAACGGCCTTGCTGGTGATGCTCTATCCGCTGCCACGGGTGCAGAATATCTATGGTCGCGCGCTGGGCAAACAGGTTGACGACCCCGCAGGGTAGGCGACTCCTGCAACACGCGTTGGCCGCGCACTTTCCTTCCAGAATCATTGCATTGCCACACTGGCTTGAATCGCATAAAATTCGCCCTCGTCGAATGTCAATTTGGTTGTTTGCTCCCGTGTAAACCCAGTTCTTTGCTGTGAGTCAGAGCGCCATTCATGCGCTTGCGCATGGCTTCATGCCGTTTATCGCGTCCCCCGCCCCACGACTTCTTGATTTGCTGCAGTTCTTCTGGCTTGGAAGATTTCTGATGCATTTGCGTTTTTCAATTGCCGCCGACCCGGCTGGCACATGTAACGGTATAACAAAAGATGAAATCAATACGCCAGGACTGGTTTTCCAATATTCGCAACGATTTGCTGGCCGGCATCGTGGTCGCGCTGGCGCTGATCCCGGAGGCAATCGCCTTCTCCATCATCGCCGGGGTTGATCCCAAGGTGGGGCTGTATGCTTCCTTCTGTATCGCCACCGTGATCGCATTTGCCGGTGGACGTCCCGGCATGATCTCTGCCGCGACGGGCGCGATGGCACTGGTGATGGTCATGCTGGTGAAAGAGCACGGCCTGCAATACCTGCTTGCGGCCACCATCCTGACCGGCGTGCTGCAGATAGCCGCAGGCTGGCTGCGGCTGGGCTCGTTGATGCGCTTCGTCGGACGCGCCGTGGTCATCGGTTTCGTCAATGCCCTGGCTATCCTGATCTTTATGGCGCAGCTGCCCGAGCTGACCAATGTACCCTGGCTGGTCTATGCGATGGTGCTCGCCGGCCTGGGAATCATTTATCTGTTTCCCTACCTCACCAAAGCCGTTCCATCGCCATTGGTTGCCATCGTCGTGCTGACTGCCATCGCCATCTACTTCGGCATGGACATCCGCACCGTGGGCGACATGGGGCAGTTGCCGGACAGTCTGCCGGTGTTCCTGTTGCCGGACGTGCCGCTGAACTGGGAGACGCTGAAGATCATCCTTCCGGTGTCGGCCACGCTGGCGGTGGTGGGCCTGCTGGAATCCATGATGACGGCCTCCATCGTCGACGACCTGACCGACAGCCAGAGCAACAAGAACCGCGAATGCGTGGGACAGGGTATCGCCAACATCGCCTCGGGTTGTATCGGCGGCATGGCGGGTTGCGCGATGATCGGCCAGTCGGTGATCAACGTGAAATCGGGCGGACGCGGGCGGCTCTCGACGCTGGCCGCAGGCGTGTTCCTGTTGCTGATGGTGGTGTTCATCGGCGACTGGGTATCGCAGATTCCAATGGCCGCGCTGGTCGCCGTGATGATCATGGTGTCCATCGGCACCTTCAACTGGGCTTCGATCCGCGACTTGCGCACGCGCCCGAAGGACTTCAGCGTGGTGATGGTGGCGACTGTAGTCACCGTCGTGGCGACACACGATCTGGCGCAGGGCGTGCTGGTCGGCGTGCTGCTCTCCGGCTTCTTCTTCGCCCACAAGGTTGGGATGATCATGTACGTCGGATCGAAGCCCGAGGACGAAGGCCGCGTCCGTTCCTATCAGGTGGTCGGGCAGGTGTTCTTCGCTTCCGCCGATCGCTTCGTCAGTTCCTTCGATTTCAAGGAGGTGGTTGAAAAAGTCCGCATCGACGTGAGCCGCGCCCACTTCTGGGATGTCACGGCGGTCAGTGCACTGGACAAGGTGGTGATCAAGTTCCGCCGCGAAGATACCGAGGTCGAGGTGGTCGGCCTGAACGAGGCCAGCGCCACCATGGTCGACCGCTTCGCCGTTCACGACAAGCCGGATGCCGTCGAGCAGCTGATGGGGCATTGAGAGGGAGACGAATATGAAAATGGAAAATAAAGTACTGGCCTGTGTCGATCTGTCTCACTTCGCCGACTATGTGGCCGATTACGCGAGCTGGGCAGCCAAGCGCATGGATGCACCGTTGAAATTTCTGCATGTCATCACCCGTCATCCGGAGATCGGTTCGGGCGAGGATCACAGCGGCGCGATCGGGATCGACTCGCAGGAAATATTGCTGAACAAGCTGAGCGAGCAGGATGCGGCTCAGGCTAAAGTCGCCCACGAAAAAGGGCGCGTTTTTTTGAACCGTTTGCGCGAGCGCGCCATCGCGGCAGGGGTGGAATCTCCCGACATGAAACAGAGGCACGGCACTCTGGAAGAGACACTGGTGGAGCAAGAGGACGAGGTGCGGCTGTTCGTGCTGGGGCGGCGCGGGGAGTCGGCGGAAGCGACCAATCGCGACCTTGGGCGCAGTGTGGAGGGTGTGGTGCGCGCCTTGCACAAACCCATACTGACCGTCACCGAAGGTTTTGTCGATCCGCGCCGGGTGATGTTCGCCTTCGACGGCAGCAACCTGACACGCCGGGGTGTTGAAATGGTGGCGGCCAGCCCGCTGTTTCGCGGACTGCCGATTCATCTGGTGATGTCAGGCAAGCCAGTCCAGGATGGTCAGAAACAGCTTGAGTGGGCCAGGGAAACATTGCAGGCTGCGGACTTTGAGGTGATTCCAACCCTGATTCCCGGCGATACCGAGCGTGTCATCGCCGGGGTTATTCAGGAACAGCATATCGACATGCTGATCATGGGCGCTTACGCCCATTCGCCGCTGCGCAGCCTGATCTTCGGCAGCAAAACGAACGATCTGTTGCGCTCGGCAAAGATTCCCACGTTGCTGTTGCGTTAATCTTACTGAGTCACAAAGCGATCAAGGGATACAGCGCAAGGCAACGGTCATGGCAAGTTTGATAATCAGGGGCGGCTCACTTGCCATGACCGTTAGTTCGGTTAATCCGGTTGAAGCCGCGATGGAGGCAGGGATGAAAATAGATTTTGACGCCTTTCGCAGCAGACTGGAGACCGATCTGGCGCAACTGGACGAGGCTCTCACGCAAGCGAACGTTTCAGCCGGCACGGTGATGCTGGATCATTCCAGCGTCGGGCGGCTGTCGCGCATGGATGCGATGCAGCAGCAGGCGATGGCATCCAGCCAGCGCGCCACCCTGCACCGCCGCAATCTGTAACTGCAAGCGGCCCTCAAACGGCTGGAGAAAGGCAGCTTCGGCCAGTGCTGCCAGTGCGGTGCAGAAATTGCATTGCCGCGTTTGCTGGCCGATCCGGGCGCACCGTTCTGCGCCGACTGCCAGATGGGCCGCGAACAGTTGCGCGAATAAGCGCTCAGCCTGTCTACCCATCGACTGATTCCGTCCACCTGTCTCTCCAGCTTGGGTAAGATAGCATCCATGCAACCCGATCTGTTACTGATTGCAATCATCCTGACAGCGCTGTTCGCCAGCCCGCTGCCGTTGCTGCTGCAACGTTTCGGCAGGAAATTTGCGTCATTCGGTGCGGCAGGCGTGATGGCGGCCTGCCTGGCGCTGCTGGCGCCGCTGGTTCCTGCTGCAATGGACGGGGTGACGCTGGTGGCGGGCTTTGCCTGGCTGCCGGACTGGGGGCTGGCGTTTTCCTTGCGGCTGGACGGGCTGGGGCTGATGTTCTCCCTGCTGATCCTCGGCATCGGGTTGCTGGTGGTGCTGTACGCCCACTACTACCTGCCGGAAACCGACCGGCTCGGCCGCTTTTTTTTCCTGCTGCTGCTGTTCATGGCCGCGATGCTCGGCGTAGTGCTGTCGGAAAACCTCTTGCTGCTGGTGGTGTTCTGGGAGATCACCAGCCTGTCGTCCTTCCTGCTGATCGCTTACAAACGCAGCCAGCACGAGTCGCGCCTCGCCGCGCGCATCGCGTTTGCCGTCACCGGCGGCGGCGGACTGGCGCTGCTGGCCGGTGTGCTGCTGCTAGGCCATATCGCCGGCAGCTTCGAATTGACGCAGGTGCTGGCGGCGGGCGAGCGTATCCGCGCTCACGATTTGTACGCGCCCATGTTGATCCTGATCCTGCTCGGCGTATTCACCAAGTCGGCACAGTTCCCGTTCCATTTCTGGCTGCCGCAGGCGATGGCCGCGCCCACGCCGGTATCGGCCTACCTGCATTCGGCGACCATGGTGAAGGCGGGCGTGTTCCTGCTGGCGCGCCTGCACCCGGCGCTGGCGGGCAGCGAGCTGTGGTTCTGGCTGGTGAGCGGCACCGGCGCGGTCACGCTGGTGTACGCCGCGTATATCGCCTTTTACCGCTACGACCTCAAGGGGCTGCTGGCCTATTCCACCATCAGCCATCTCGGCCTGATCACGCTGCTGTTCGGCCTGGACACGCCGCTGTCGGTGGTGGCGGGCGTGTTCCACATCATCAACCACGCGATCTTCAAGGCCTCGCTGTTCATGGCGGCCGGCATCGTCGACCACGAATGCGGCACGCGCGACATGCGCCGCGTCAACGGCCTGTTCAAGTTCATGCCGGTCACCGCGACGCTGGCCATCGTCGCCGCCGGTTCGATGGCGGGCGTGCCGCTGCTCAACGGTTTTCTCAGCAAGGAGATGTTCTTCGCCGAGACGGTCGGCCACCCGGTATTCAACGAGATAAACTGGCTGCTGCCCGCCTTCGCCACGCTCGCCGGCATCCTCGCGGTAGCCTATTCGGCACGCTTCATCCACGATGTGTTCTTCAACGGCGATCCCATCGACCTGCCGCGCCAGCCGCACGAACCGCCGCGCTGGATGCGCGCGCCGGTCGAGGTGCTGGTGGTGCTGTGCCTGCTGGTCGGCATCTTTCCGCAATGGAGCATCGCGCCGATCCTGCATGTGGCCGCCACTGCGGTGTTACAGCATGAGCTGCCGCCATTCCATCTGGCGATCTGGCACGGCTTCAACGCACCGTTCATGATGAGTCTGGTCGCACTGGGCGGCGGCATCGCGTTGTATGCCATGCGCCACCCGCTGTACGCGTTCTACGGGCGCTTGCCGTCAATTCATGCCAGCATCGTGTTCGAGCGTTTCCACAACGGGCTGGCCGAATTCTCGGCGGTGCTGGTGAAGCGGCTGGATAACGCCTCGCTGCAACGCTACCTCGCGCTGTTCTTCGCCTTCGTGCTGGCGCTGGGCTATTGGGCGTGGTTCTCCGCGCCCGCCAGCGCACAACCTGCGATGACGCAACCCGCCGATGCGGCCAGTGCAGTTGCCTTGCTGATGCTGGCGCTGGCCGCATCGGGTGTGGTGGTGCTGCACCGCCAGCGCCTCACCGCCATCGTGTTCGCCAGCGTGATCGGCCTGATCGTGGCACTCATCTTCGTGCGCTTTTCCGCGCCCGATCTGGCGCTGACGCAGCTCGCAGTCGAGGTGGTCACCATCGTGTTGCTGCTGCTGGCGCTGTATTACCTGCCGCCGGCCGCGCCCGCCGAAGATTCCATGCCGCGCATCGCGCGCGACGCGGCGCTGGCGATTGCCGCCGGTGCGGGACTGGGCGCGACCGCCTACGTCATGCTCACCTCGCCGTTCGACACCATCTCCGGCTTCTATCTCGCCCAGTCGGTGCCGGGCGGGGGCGGCAGCAACGCGGTGAACGTGATCCTGGTGGATTTTCGCGGTTTCGACACGCTGGGCGAGATCACCGTGCTGGCGATGGTCGGGCTGGCCGCTCATGCCCTGCTCGACAAACTGATTCTCAACGCGCCAACTGTTGATGGCGAAGGCCGCCGCTGGTCAGCCGAGCGCCATCCGCTGTTCCTGCAAATGCTGATGCGCCCGCTGCTGCCGTTGGCGCTGATGGTGTCGGTGTTCATCTTCCTGCGCGGCCACAACCTGCCGGGCGGCGGCTTCGTCGCCGGGCTGGTCACCGGCGTCGCGCTGATCCTGCAATACCTCGCCAGCGGCATCGGTTTCGCCAGCGCGCGTTTGCCGCAGCGCCTGCCCTTATTCCTCGCGGCGGGGCTGGCTGCCGCCGCCGGTGTCGGCGCGGCAGCGTGGGCTTTCGGCTTTCCCTTCCTCACCACCGCGCACTGCCATGTCACCCTGCCGCTGCTCGGCGACATCGAACTGGCCTCGGCGATGATTTTCGATCTCGGCGTATATCTGGTGGTGGTCAGCGTGGTGCTGATGGTGCTGGCCGAACTGGGCAAGCTGTCCGCACAGGAAGGAGTGAAGAACTGATGGAAGCCCTGCTCGCAACCGCCATCGCCATCCTCACCGCCTGCGGCATCTTCCTGATGCTGCGCCCGCGCACCTTCTCGCTGGTGCTGGGGCTGACGCTGCTGTCCTATGCGGTGAACCTGTTCCTGTTCGCCAGCGGACGGCTGCGTATGGATGCCCCGCCGCTGATCCGCGAGGGTGCTGCCTACACCGACCCGCTGCCGCAGGCGCTGGTGCTGACCGCCATCGTCATCGGTTTCGGCATGACCGCCTACCTGGTGATGCTGGCGCTGCGCGCGCTGAGCGAATCCGGCGACGACAGCGTGGATGCGAAAGAAAAAACATGACCATGAGAACTTATGTGGGAGCCCGATTTATCGGGCGATTTCGTCAGCCCCATATCGCGCAACAAGTTGCGCTCCTACAATTTATATCGGTAATCTCGGCATGATCCAGCACGCCGCCATCCTGCCCATCCTGATTCCTTTCGCCGCTGCGCTGTTGCAACTGGCGGCGAAGGGTTACGGCTTCGCTGTGCAGCGCGCCATCGGCCTGCTCGGCGCACTGCTCGGTATCTTCGCTGCGATCTGGCTGGTGCAACTTGCAGATGCCGGTTCAGTACTGGTGTATGCATTGGGCAACTGGCCCGCGCCGTTCGGCATCGTGCTGGCGGTGGACCGGTTGGCCGCGCTCATGGTGCTGCTCACCGCGCTGCTGTCGGGCGCGGCCTTGCTGTATGCGACGGCGGGTTTCGACGAGCGCGGCCGCCATTTCCACCCGCTGTTCCAGTTGCAACTGGTCGGCCTTCAGGGCGCGTTCCTCACCGGCGACCTGTTCAACCTGTTCGTGTTCTTCGAGGTGATGCTGCTCGCTTCCTACGCGCTGCTGGCGCATGGCGGCGGACTGGCGCGCACCCGTGCAGGGCTGGCCTACGTGGCGCTGAACCTGGCAGGATCGGCGCTATTCCTGATCGCACTGGGCCTGTTGTACGGCACGCTGGGCACGCTGAACCTGGCCGACGTCGCGTTGCGCCTGCAAGCGCCGGGGATCGACATCGCACTGGCACGGCTCGCCTGCATGCTGTTGATCGCGGTGTTCGCGCTCAAGGCGGCGCTGCTGCCTCTGTCGTTCTGGTTGCCGCACGCCTATGCCGCCGCCGGCGCGCCTGTCGCCGCACTGTTCGTCATCATGACCAAGGTCGGCATCGTCGCGATCCTGCGCGTGCAGGCCATCGCCTTGGCGCCGGCGACCGCGACGGCAGACTTGCTGGACAACTGGCTCGCGCCGCTGGCGCTGGCGACGGTGCTGTTCGCAGCAGCAGGCGCCTTCGCCGCCACGCGCCTGCGCGACCTCGCCGCGTGGCTGATGCTGGGCTCCGCCGGTACACTGCTGGTCGTGCCCGCTTTCGCGCAGAGCACAGTGACCGCCGCAGCGCTGTATTACCTGCTGCAATCCACCTTCGTCGCTGCCGCGCTGTTCCTGCTGGCGGAATTGATCGCCGCGCGGCGCGGCGCGATCGCGGACGATTTCCAGAACGGGCCCGCGTTTCACGCGCCCTGGCTGGCGCTGGCTTTTCTGCTGGCCGCCGCCAGCGCCGCCGGACTGCCCCCCTTCTCCGGATTCCTCGGCAAGCTGATGCTGTTGACGGCGTTGCGCGACAGCGGGTCTGCTGCGGCGATCTGGTTCGTGCTGCTGGTTTCCGGCCTGCTGGTGATGCTGGCGCTGGCGCGCAGCGGCAGTCGTTTGTTCTGGGCCAGGAAGCCGGACCTGCCCTCCCCTGCTGCGCCAGCCGTGAGCGGGCGGCAGACAGCGGCCACCCTGCTGCTGGTCGCTCCTGTCATCCTGCTCGCGCTGTTCGCGCGCCCGGTGGCCGATTACGCGGCGCGCGCCGCCGCCCAGTTGCACGATCCGCAGGCTTATATCGCCGCCGTGCTCGGCACTCACAATCCGGAAATAAAACGGGAGACCAGACCATGATGCGCCGCCTGCTGCCGCGCCCCGCCCTGTCGCTCGCGTTGTTCCTGCTGTGGGCTGCGCTGACCAATGCCGCGTCGCTTGCCACGCTGTTGCTGGGCGTGCTGCTGTCGCTGGCTTTGCCGTTCATCACGCTACGCTTCTGGCCGGATGCGCGGCGGATCGCACGCCCCGGTCTGATACCCGGATTTGCCGCAAGGGTGGCCTGGGATATGCTGCTCGCCAACTGGGCAGTGGCACGCCGCGTGGTCGGGCCGGTGGCAAAACTCAGCCCGGCCTTCATCGAGGTGCCGCTGGACTTGCGCGACCCGTTCGCCGCGACGGTGCTGGGCAGCATCGTATCGCTGACGCCGGGCACGGTGTCGATCGACGTGGACCGCGAACGCTGGGTGCTGCAACTGCACGCGCTCGACGCGCCCGACCCCGATGCGCTGGTGCGCGAAATAAAGCGGCGCTATGAAGCGCCGATTAAGGAGATATTCTCGTGATTGCAATTTATTTAATCCAGAAAAGTCCATTAGAACCAAACCCCTCCCAGCCTCCCCTTGTCAGGGGAGGAGCGGGTTTCGCTCTCCCCTTGACAAGGGGGGGTTGGAGGGGGTTTAAACCTCATGAAAAATCTGGGGTAATTTCAGAGATTTTCTCATGCTGAACTTCGCCATCGAAGCCGGCTTCATGCTGATCGGCATCGCCATGCTGCTCAACCTGTGGCGGCTGCTGCGCGGACCGGACATTACCGACCGCATCCTCGCGCTCGACACGCTCAACATCAACGCCATCGCGCTGCTGGTGCTGTTCGGCATCCGCGAGGCCAGCTCCGCCTACTTCGAGGCGGCGCTGATCCTGGCGGCGATGGGCTTCGTCGCCACCATCGCATTGTGCAAATTCCTGTTGCGCGGAGACATCATCGAATGAACCCGATCATCGAATTTGTTGTCGCATCATTGATCCTGCTCGGCGCTGCATTCGCGCTTCTGGGCTCGGTCGGGCTGGCGCGGCTGCCGGATTTTTTCACCCGCCTGCACGGCCCGACCAAGGCCACCACGCTGGGGGTAGGTGCGATGGTGCTGGCCTCTGCCGTATATTTCACCGCCACCCAGCCCGGCGTCAGCCTGCACGAGATCGCGGTGATGTTGTTCCTGTTCATCACCGCACCGGTGTCCGCGCACCTGCTGGCCAAGGCGGCGCTGCACCGGCGCACGGCAGCACATGACAAGGACGTTGACGACCGATGAATAAAACGGAGGTGGACATGCACGTTTTGACCATCAATACCGGCAGTTCCTCGGTACGCATCGCGGCGTTTGCGCCCGATGGGACGGGACTGCGCGCCTGTGGTGCGGAGCGCCACGACCTCGGTAACGGTGCACCGGGTGAACTGCTGACCGCCTTTTTAAAGCGGCATCTACCCGCACCGCCGCGTCTGGTGGCACACCGCGTGGTGCATGGCGGTGCGCGCCTTACCTCCACCCGCAGGATAGATGCCGCGGTCGAGGCCGAGATCGGGCGAATTGCGCCACTCGCGCCGCTGCACAACCCGGTGGCGCTCGCCTGGGTGAGTGCGTGCCGCGAGGTGCTGGGCGCGGACGTGCCACAGATCGCGGTGTTCGACACGGCCTTTTACGCGCACCTGCCGGAAGTGGCGGCGACCTATGCGTTGCCTCATGAACTCAGCGCGCGGCACGAAGTGCGGCGCTACGGCTTTCACGGGCTCGCCCACCAGGCGCTGTGGTCGCGCTGGCGCGCCCTGCGCCCGGATATTGCAGACAGTGGGCGGGTCATCTCGTTTCAGCTCGGCGCCGGTTGTTCGGTGACAGCGATCGACCGTGGCCGGCCGCTGGACACCTCGATGGGATTCTCGCCGCTCGAAGGGCTGGTGATGGCCACGCGCTGCGGCGATCTCGATCCGGGGCTCGTTACCTTTCTGCAGCGCGCCGAAAGCCTGAGCGCCGCTGACATGGAGCGGCTGCTCAACGAAAATTCCGGGCTGCGCGGTGTTTCGGGGATTAGCGGCGACATGCGCACGCTGCTCGCTGCGGATAATCCGCGCGCACGCCTGGCGGTGCAGCTATACTGTTATCGTGCGCGCAAGTATCTCGGTGCGTATCTGGCGGTGCTCGGCGGCGCGGATGCCATCCTGTTCGGCGGCGGTGTCGGCGAGAATGCCGCCGCCGTGCGCGCCGCGATACTCGACGGTATGGACTGGGCCGGCATCCAACTCGATGCCGCCGCAAACAACGCCGCCTCCGGCCGCGAAGGCCGCATCAGCCAAACGGACAGCCGCACCGAGGTGTGGGTGATACCGGTAGACGAGTCGCGCATTCTTGCCCAGGAGGCGCTCAACGCCCCGAACTCGTAATCAAGGCATGACCTCATGATCAAGGCACGACCTCATAATCAAGGAGAAATACCATGAAAGCGAAGGCCACGAGAATGACTGCCCGGACGGGCACAAGCGAAACATCCGCAGCGCCAACCGGGGAACTCGCGCTGCTCGACGCCTGGTGGCGCGCGGCCAATTACCTCTCGGTGGGGCAAATCTACCTGCTCGACAATCCGCTGCTCGCGACCCCGCTCAAACCCGAGCACATCAAACCGAGGCTGCTCGGCCACTGGGGCACGACGCCGGGGCTCAACTTCATCTACGCGCACCTCAACCGCGTCATCAACAAGAACGACCTCGACATGCTTTACATCGCCGGCCCCGGCCACGGCGGACCGGCGCTGGTCGCCAACACCTGGCTGGAGGGCAGCTACAGCGAGTTCTACCCCAATGTCGCGCGCGATGCCGATGGCATGCAGCGGCTGTTCAGGCAGTTTTCGTTTCCCGGCGGAGTGGGCAGCCATGTCACCGCCGAAACTCCCGGTTCGATCCATGAGGGCGGCGAACTTGGCTACGCGCTGTCGCACGCCTTCGGCGCCGCCTTCGACAACCCCGGACTGGTCGTCGCCTGTGTGATCGGCGACGGCGAGGCCGAGACCGGGCCGCTGGCCGCCGCCTGGCACTCGAACAAGTTCCTCAATCCGGTGAGCGACGGCGCGGTGCTGCCGATCCTGCATCTCAACGGCTACAAGATCGCTAACCCCACGGTGCTGGCGCGCATCCCGCACGCGGAGCTCGAAGCGCTGCTGGTGGGCTATGGTTATAAGCCATACTTCGTCGAAGGCTCGGAACCGGGAACCATGCACCGTCAGATGGCTGCAACGCTGGATGCCGTGACCGATGAAATCCGCGCGATCCAGCGCGCGGCGCGTAGCGATGGCAACGGCGAACGCGCGCGCTGGCCGATGATCGTGCTGCGCAGCCCCAAGGGCTGGACCGGCCCGAAGGAGGTTGACGGCAAGAAAACCGAAGATTACTGGCGCTCGCACCAGGTGCCGTTCGCGGATACCGGCAACCAGGAACACCTGAAGCTGCTCGAACAATGGCTGAAGAGCTACCGGCCCGGGGAATTGTTCGACGAACACGGCGCGCCGCGCCCGGAAATCGCGGCACTCGCGCCGCAGGGTGCGCGCCGCATGGGCTCCAACCCGCACGCCAACGGCGGTGTGCTGCTGCGCGATCTGCGCATGCCGGATTTCCGCGCCTACGCCGTCGATGTGGCGCAGCCGGGCGCGGTCGAAGCCGAGGCGACGCGCGTCATGGGCAACCTGCTGCGCGATGTGATGAAGCTCAATATGGATGTGCGCAACTTCCGCGTCGTCGGCCCGGACGAGACCGCCTCCAACCGCCTCGGCGCACTGTTCGAAGTGACCGACCGCACCTGGCTCGCCGAGCGCTTGCCGGAGGACGATCACCTGGCGCCGGACGGACGGGTGATGGAAATCCTCTCCGAACACACCTGCCAGGGCTGGCTGGAGGGCTATCTGCTGACCGGCCGGCACGGCCTGTTCTCCTGCTACGAGGCGTTCATCCACATCGTGGACTCGATGTTCAACCAGCATGCCAAGTGGCTCAAGGTGTGCAACGACATCCCGTGGCGGCGCCCGATCGCCTCGCTCAATTACCTGCTCACCTCGCATGTCTGGCGCCAGGATCACAACGGCTTTTCGCACCAGGACCCCGGCTTCATCGACCACGTGGTGAACAAGAAGGCCGACGTCATCCGCGTGTACCTGCCGCCGGATGCGAACACGCTGCTGGTCGTCACCGACCGCTGCCTGCGCTCGCACAACCTCGTCAACGTGATCGTCGCAGGCAAGCAGATGCAGCCGCAGTGGCTCAGCATGGATGCCGCCATCAAGCACGTGAGCGCCGGCATCGGCATCTTCGAATGGGCGAGCAGCGATCAGGACGGCGAACCGGACGTGGTGATGGCCTGCGCCGGCGATGTGCCGACGCTCGAAACGCTCGCTGCCGTGGGCTTGCTGCGCCAGCATCTGCCGGAGCTCAGGGTGCGGGTGGTCAACGTCGTCGATCTGATGACCCTGCAGCAGAAGGAGGAGCACCCGCACGGGCTCTCCGACCGCGATTTCGACACGCTGTTCACCACCGACAAGCCGGTCATCTTCGCCTACCACGGCTATCCGTGGCTGATCCACCGCCTCACCTACCGGCGCACCAACCACAAAAACCTGCACGTGCGCGGCTATAAGGAGGAAGGCACGACCACCACGCCGTTCGATATGGCGGTGCTCAATGACCTCGACCGTTTTCATCTGGTCTCGGACGTGATCGACCGCGTGCCCACGCTTGGCTACAAGGCCGCGCATCTCAAGCAATTGGTGCGTGACAAGCTCACCGAGCATTGGCATTACATCCGCGCGCATGGGCAGGACATGCCGGAAATCATCGGGTGGCAATGGCCGCAGGAGCATAAGGGGAAAATCTAATGACCACCAACCGCCTGCTGCGCCTGCGTAAGTTCGGCCAAAGCGTGTGGCTCGATTACATCCGGCGCGACCTGATCGATAGCGGCGAACTCGAACGCCTGATCCGCGACGATGGTCTCGCCGGCGTAACCTCCAATCCGGCAATTTTTGCGAAGGCGATAGCGAACGGTCACGAGTATGAGGCGCCGATCCGGGAGCTGGCACGCCATGGACTTCCGGTCGCAGCGCAGTATGAGGCGCTCGCGCTCGGGGATGTGATGCGCGCCGCCGACCTGTTCCGTCCGCTGTACGAGGAGACACAGGGCGGCGACGGCTTCGTCAGCTTCGAGGTGTCGCCGCATCTGGCGCACGACACCGGAGCCACGATCACCGAGGCGCAGCGTCTGTGGGCCGCCATCGGGCGGCCGAACGTCATGATCAAAGTCCCCGCAACGCGCGAGGGTCTGCCGGCGATTCGCTTCCTCGCCGCTGCGGGGGTGAACGTCAACGTCACGCTGCTGTTCAGCGTTGCCCGCTACCGCGAGGTGGCCGAGGCATGGATGCAGGGTCTCGAGGACCGGGCGCTTGCGGGCGCGCCGCTCGGGCGCGTGACATCGGTGGCGAGCTTTTTTCTTTCCCGCATCGACACACTGGTGGACAGCCGGCTGGACAAGCTCGGGACTGGAGAAGCGCAGGCGCTGCGCGGGCAGGCGGCGGTGGCGAGCGCGCGTCTCGCGTATCAGGAGTTCCAGAGCATCGGTGCGCAGGCGCGCTGGCAAGCGCTTGCGCGCGAAGGTGCGCGTGCGCAGCGGTTGCTGTGGGCCTCGACCGGCGCCAAAGACCCGGCCTATCACGATTTGAAGTATGTCGAGCCGCTCATCGGCGGAGAGACGGTCAACACGCTCACGCCCGAAACGCTCGCCGCCTATCGCGATCACGGCGATCCGGCGGCACGCCTCGCGGACTGCGCCGAGGCCGCCCGCTCGCTGCCGGCGGCGCTCTGTGCCCTCGGCATCAATCTGGACGAGATCGCAAGCCAACTGGAGGACGAAGGTATACGCAAGTTTGTCGAGCCTTACGACAGGCTGCTCGTCAGGCTTGGAGCCAACTTGTTTTAGCCGCGCAGCGCGGTTCCGGATTCCGGTCTTTTACGGAATGACGGCTTGGCGGATTTATTTTGGACTAAGTACTTCGTTTCATAAGTTCACACACGTATTTTTTAAGCTGCAAGCTTCAGATGTCGATTTAGTCACTTACAACACTTACAAGTTAAATCATGTCAAAACGTGACAAGAATGTGGCCTTGCAGCGGTTGTCATTGCGAGCGAAGCGTGGCAATCCAGCTAATCAAAAGGCCTTTATGCTTGGAAGCATCTGGATTGCCGCGTCGCTACCCGCCACGCTTCGCTCGCGGCTAAAGGCTTATTCTCGCAACGACTGCCCTTTTTGGTTCCGGCTTGTCCGATTTAGCTATAACGGCCATACATGTTAACAATACGCATGTGTGCGTATTTATGAAATTGCCTACTAAGTGAGGTGCTGACATGACGCAACAACCCTGGCATCAACTCCCTGCAGACGAAGCGCTGGCAGCGCAGCAAACCGGTTCCGCTGGGTTGAGCGCAGAAGAAGCCGAACGCCGTCTCGCCGAGCACGGTCCCAACCGTCTCACTCCGCCATCGCGGCGCGGGCCGCTGATGCGCTTCCTGCTGCAATTCCACAACGTGCTGATCTATGTGCTGCTGGCGGCGGCGGGTGTCACCGCGCTGCTCGCGCACTGGGTGGATACGGCGGTGATCGCCGGCGTGGTGGTGATCAATTCCATCATCGGCTTCATCCAGGAGGGCAAGGCGGAACAGGCGATGGAGGCGATCCGCCGCATGCTGTCGCCCGAAGCCACGGTGCTGCGCGGCGGCAAGCGCGTGGTGATCGCGGCCGAAACGCTGGTGCCCGGCGACATCGTGCTGCTCGCCTCCGGCGACAAGGTGCCCGCCGACCTGCGCCTGCTGAAAGTGAAGAACCTGCGCATCGAGGAAGCGGCGCTGACCGGCGAATCCACCGCCGTCGAAAAGAATGTTGCCGCCGTGGATCAACATGCCGTGCTCGGCGACCGAACCTGCATGGCCTATTCCAGCACGCTGGTGGTGTACGGACAGGGCAGCGGCGTGGTGGTGGCAACCGCCGACGACACCGAGATCGGGCGCATCAGCGCGATGCTGCAAGAGGTAAAGACGCTAACTACGCCGCTGCTGCGGCAGATGGAAACCTTCGGGCGCTGGTTGACCGTCGCCATCATCGCGCTGGCCGCGATCACTTTTCTGTTCGGCTGGCTGGTACACAACTTCGGCCTCGCCGACATGTTCCTCGCCGCGGTGAGCATGGCGGTGGCGGCGATCCCGGAAGGACTGCCCGCCGTGATGACCATCACGCTGGCGCTCGGCGTGCAGCGCATGGCGAAGCGCAGCGCCATCGTGCGACGCCTGCCCGCAGTGGAGTCGCTGGGTTCGGTGACCACCATCTGCTCCGACAAGACCGGCACGCTGACCAGAAACGAGATGACGGTGCAGCGTGTGATCAGCGCCGCTCAGGTGTTCGAGGTCAGCGGCAGCGGATATGCGCCGCACGGCGGATTCAGCATCGCTGGCAAGGAGGCGGACCTTGCCGAACATGCGGATGTGCTCGACTTGTTTCGCGCCGGCCTGCTGTGCAACGATGCCGCGCTGCATGAGAGCCAAGGGCAGTGGCACATCGCGGGTGACCCGACCGACGGCGCGCTGATTCCGCTGGCGCTGAAGGCCGGTCTGGACGCGCAATTCGAGCATGGCGAACTGCCGCGTACCGACCATATCCCGTTCGAGTCGGAACATCGTTTCATGGCGACGCTGCACCATGACCACAGCGGCCATGCTTCCATCTTCGTCAAGGGCGCGGTCGAGCAGGTGCTGGCGATGTGCCACCGGCAGCGCGGCGCGGGCGAAGACGTGGCGCTGGATCTGCCTTACTGGCATAGCATGATGGAAGAGACCGGCGCGCTCGGCCAGCGCGTGCTGGCGCTGGCGATGAAGGCGGTCGATCACGGCCAGCGCGAACTGAATTTCGCCGACATGGATGGCGGTTTTACGCTTCTCGGCATGGTCGGCATCAGCGACCCACCGCGCGACGAGGCCATCGCGGCCGTGCGTGACTGTCATGCGGCGGGCATCCGCGTCAAGATGATCACCGGCGACCACGCCGAAACGGCGAGCGCGATCGCCGTGCAATTGGGCATCGGCGATGGCCGCGCACTGACCGGAGTCGAGCTGGATGAAATGGACGACGAGGCGTTGCGCAATGCGGTGCGCGAGGTGGACGTATTCGCGCGCGCCAGCCCGGAACACAAATTACGGCTGGTCACCGCGCTGCAGGCCAACGGCGAAATTGTCGCGATGACCGGCGACGGCGTCAACGACGCGCCCGCGCTGAAGCGCGCCGACATCGGTGTGGCGATGGGCATGAAAGGCACCGAGGTCGCCAAGGAGGCATCGGAAATGGTGCTGGCCGACGACAACTTCGCCACCATCGCGCATGCGGTGCAGGAAGGCCGCACCATCTACGACAACATCAAGAAAGCCATCGTGTTCATCATGCCGACCAACGGCGGCGAGGCCGGCATCGTGCTGGTCGCGATTGCGTTCGGCATGGCGCTGCCGCTTACGCCGGTGCAGATCCTGTGGGTGAACATGGTGACCGCGGTCACGCTGGCGCTGGCACTGTCGTTCGAGCAAGCCGAGCCGGACGTGATGCAGCGCGCCCCGCGCGCGGCCGCCGAACCGCTGCTGACCCGCTTCATGATCTGGCGCATCGGTTTCGTCTCGGTATTGCTGGCGGCAGGCGTAATAGCGCTGTTCCTGTGGGAGATCGCGCGCGGCGACAGCCTGGAGACCGCTCGTACCGTGGCGGTGAATGCGCTGGTGATGGGCGAGATCGTTTACCTGTTCAACTGCCGCTACCTGCTGCTGCCGGTGCGCAATTGGCAGGCTTTCACCGGCAACCGCTACGTGCTGCTCAGCATCGCGGTGCTGGTCTTCATCCAGGCGGGCTTCACCTATCTGCCGTTCATGCAGAAGATGTTCGGCGTGGTCGCGCTGGATGCGGCGGCCTGGGGCTTGATCGCGGGCTTCGGCGTGCTGCTGTTCGTGGCGGTCGAACTGGAGAAAGCAATGATTAGCCGAATTGCTGCTCGAAGGTCTTGAAGGGCACAAAAGTGCCAAAGGACTAAACCGCTTTGCGGTACTGTCGCTCCGAACATCAGTATGAGATTGGTTTTAAGC
>MGWZ01000045.1:0-694 GCA_001801175.1 Gallionellales bacterium RIFCSPLOWO2_02_FULL_57_47
CCGAAGCCCTCTCCTCAATCCTCTGATGGAACAACTAGCCATTCGGCTAGCCCATCAAAAAACGATGGGCAAGCCGCTGGTTATCCCGCAAGCGGGCGAGGAGGCGAACGAGAAAAGCAGTTGTTGATTCCTGCTGTGAAACCGGCGCTCGCCGTTTCGCTGCACACCACCGATGCGGCCCTGCGCGCCAGATTGCTGCCCCGCGCCCCGCAGATCGCCATCGAAGAACTGGCGGAACGCGCCGAGGTGTATGCGCGCGCCACCGGCTATCCGGTTCAATATCAATGGACGTTGATCGAGGGCGTCAACGACAGCGACGCCGAGGTGGAGCGGATCGCGCAGCTACTCTCCGGGAAATACGCCGTGATGAACTTCATCCCCTTCAACGAAGTCGACGGACTGGCCTATCGCCGCCCCTCACCCGAACGAACTGCGTTCATGGCGCATAGCCTTCTTC
Organism: Gallionellales bacterium RIFCSPLOWO2_02_FULL_57_47; assembly: GCA_001801175.1. Classification (GTDB taxonomy): domain Bacteria; phylum Pseudomonadota; class Gammaproteobacteria; order Burkholderiales; family Gallionellaceae; genus Gallionella. The sequence continues at coordinate 458 of MGWZ01000045.1, forward strand.
GGCATGGCATCCTCGCCAGGATACGCGATTCAGCAGGGCAGGAAATCGAAGGCGCGTGCGGACAGTTACGCGCACGGGCGGTTACAGCAAAATAGCCGCGTAGCCCGGATGCAGCGCAGCGGAATCCGGGAATGCCCGACAGGCACCGGATTTCCCCCGCATGCCAATAGTGCACCAAGAATCCGGGATTCCATTTCATTGCATTCTGGCTACAAACTCAATTCAAACATCTGGTAC
>MGWZ01000045.1:708-36597 GCA_001801175.1 Gallionellales bacterium RIFCSPLOWO2_02_FULL_57_47
ATCTGGTACTCTCGTCATATGAAAAAAACCGCCCCGACCAAGCCTGAGATCGCCCTTTTGCAACCATTCGTCGGCCTCACGCTGGAACGCATCCATGTGCCGACCAGCCGGGAAGAGTTTGCATCCGCCGCTGCCGAGATCAAGGCGGCGGGCATCGTTGGATTTGATACCGAATCCAAACCGACGTTTGTCACGGGCGATGTGAGCGAAGGGCCGCACGTGGTGCAGTTTGCGCTGCACGACAAGGCCTACCTGTTCCAATTGCATCGGGCGGATGGGCGCACCTGTCTGCTCGAGCTGCTGCAATCGGAACAGCTCATCAAGGTGGGCTTCGGCCTTAAATCGGATCGCGGGCATATCTACGCGAAACTGGGCGTGCATTTCAACGCGGTGGTGGATCTCAATACGGTGTTCCGCATGGACGGCTACCACAAGGAGATGGGCGTCCGGGCGGCGGTGGCGATCGTCTTCAGGCAGCGCTTTGCCAAGGCGAGGCATGTGACCACCTCCAACTGGTCGCAGCCCCGGCTCAACCCGCAGCAAATGCTCTATGCGGCCAACGACGCCTATGCGGCGCTGAAGGTGCTGGAGGCCCTGGGCCTGCGCCGCGAGGATTTGCCGATCATGGGGCTGGATACGACATCGGGAACGGGTACGACAGAGGGGAATGAGTCAGGGCCCAGCCTCGACGCCGGGCCAGGCGCTTGAGCCGTCAGGCAGCCCTGCCGTAAAACAGGGCCAGTTGCCGGTGCACACCGGGGCAGCAGTCCTGCAGAATCTCCGGCGCGGTAAAATAATACTCGCTCGATACCGCAAAAAACTCGGCCGGGCTGGTGGCTGCATAGGCATCGATCGCGGTGGACTCTCCTGCCGCCACCTGCCTGCACAGTGCCTCGTATGCCGAACTCAAATCCTCGGCCCATGTTGTTCTGCTCATTCCGCCATGCAACGGCGGCATGCCATTCGTGGCCCCGTTGAGGCTGTCCAGCTTGTGCGCAAACTCGTGTACTACGACATTGCGGCCGGGCTCGGGATGATGGCTGTCCCGCTCCACGTCATCCCAGGACAGGATTACCGGGCCCCTCGACCATGACTCGCCGGTCAGATCGTCAGTCTCGCTATGCACCAGCCCGATCTCATCCATATGCTCATGCGTGACCCGGAATGCGCCGGGATAGAGGATGACCTCGACCCAGTTATCAAAGTAATCAATACCCAGATTCAGGATCAGCAAACAGGCCTGTGTCGCCACCGCCACGCGCATCGGCGGGGTCACCTCCAGTCCCTGCGCCCCGTTGATCGACTTGCTGTGCAGGAACCAGGTCGTCAGCTCGCGCAGGTGCGCCATTTGCACGGCGTCCAGCCCCCGCAGCGCCGCGATCTGCCGGGTCACGCCGTGCCAGAGATCATGGGGTATCGGATGGCGTCGCAGGATGCGGCGCATTTTCCAGTGCCGCAGCCAGTTGCCGAATGATTTCGATTTCACGTGTTTATAAACACTGCAATAAAGGCATCAGTTGCGCAGCCCGGTTGCTTTGATGATGGCATTGCTTGATTGCGTCAGCGAACGTCCGGCTGTGGCAAGCTGTTGGCCGCGAGCCTGGAATTGGTGTTCAGCAGTCCGACTGCATCGCTGAGTACATGAGAGGCTTCGTTCAGAAATATATCCTTGGCGTTTTTATTCGCATTTGCGATGGCCAGATCGGCACTGAGGTCGCGTTCGCCGGATAACATGCCGTCATCGTGAAGCGCGTGGCTCATGGACACGGCAGATGCCTTGGCCGATTCATTGTTGCCCCTGTTTTTCTCACGAGCCTTTTCGCGCGCTTCCTGCGCTTCACGCTCTTTGCGGCGGTCCGCTTCATTGAGCGAGATCAGGTTCTTCCGGCGCAGTATGTTGAACTCGGCAATGTCTTCCCGGAAATATTTGAAGTCTTTATCACTGCCTATGCGCTTGCTGTGGTTCGCGATCAGCGTGGGCATGATGCTTGCCAAATTAGTGGCTGGCGTATAGTCAGCTGCCTTTATCTGTGTCCAGGGCAAGGCATTGTCGAAGCTGGATTCGCCGAATTCATCCGCGGCGGTCATCGTCGGAAGGCTTATATCCGGAGTCACGCCGCGCAGCTGGGTGGTGTCGCCATTGATACGGAAAAATTGGGCGATGGTCATGGTGAGTTCGCCGAATACCGGTTTGTCATTCTTCGCGATTTGATCAAGATCTGCCACGCTTTGTACTGTGCCCTTTCCAAAGCTTCGTTCACCGATCACAACCCCTCGACCGTAATCCTGTATCGCCGCCGCGAAAATCTCCGATGCCGATGCCGAGGCACGATTGATGAGCACCCCCAGCGGGCCATTCCAGGCAAGACCGGCACTTGTATCGCCTTCAACGTATACCCTGCCTCCGGAGTCGCGCTGCTGTACCACTGGGCCCTGGTCTATAAACAGGCCGGTCAGTTCGATGGCTTCATTCAATGACCCGCCGCCATTGTTACGCAGGTCCACCAGCACGCCCTCTACCTTGTCTTTTTTCAGTTCATCAAGCAGGAGCGATACGTCTCTGGTTGCACTCCTGAAATCCTTGTCGCCTCTCAGGCGGGCAGCAAAATCCTGGTAGAAGCCGGGCAGGGAGATCACGCCGATCTGGCGCGTCACCGCCCCGTCTTTAACCTCGATAATTGATTTCCTGGCGGCCTGTTTATCCAAGCTGATCTTTTTCCGGACCAGTGAGACGAGTTTGTGTTTGCCGTCAGCGCCCCCTTCTGCGGGCAGCACATCAAGACGCACCACCGAACCCTCTTCGCCGCGTATCAAGGCCACCGCATCGTCAATGCGCCAGCCCGTTATTTCGATCATTGGGCCGTTTTCGCCTTGCCCGACACCCACGATGCGGTCACCGGCTTTCAACTCGCCTGACAGGGCAGCCGGGCCGCCTGCCAACAGTTCCCTGATCGTCGTGTAGTCATCCTTGTCATTAAGCACGGCGCCGATTCCAACAAGGGACAGTTTCATCGAAATATCAAACTCTTCAGAAGCGCGCACCCCGAAATAATTGGTATGCGGGTCTATGGCCGTCGCATAGGCGTTCATGAAGGTTTCAAACGCGTCTTCACTTTTGACCTTGGCCAGGCTGTTCAGGGAATTGCGGTAGCGTTTCCCCAGTGTTGCGACGATGCTTTGCTTGTCCTTGCCGGCCAGTTTGAGACGCAGCCAGTCGTTCTTGACACGCTTGCGCCACAGGTCATTCAACTCGCCTTCAGATTTTGGCCATGGCGCATCTTTGCGGGTGTATTGATAGCTTTCCTTTTTCTTGAAATCAAACCCCCTGGTCAGCAGGGAACTGGCATAGCTGAAGCGTTCAGTCATCCGCTGCTGGTAGAGATTGTATATGGCAAAAGGAATGCTCAAGTCTTCGTCGAGTATTCCATCATCAAGTCTGGTTCGCGCATCGGCGAAATGATCAATGTCAGCCTGCAGGAAAAACACCTTTTCGCTATCCAGCATCTCCAGATAGTTGTCGAATACCTGCGAAGATAAACTGTCGTCAAGCTTTGCGTGTTTGTAATGATGCCGGGTCAGCATTTTGGCAGACAAAAGGGCTGCCTGGGGCTGTTGTTCCAGCGGCATGAGCTGCGGGGCAGCCTGCGTTGTATTGAGCGCAGCTAAAGCAAACGCCAGCAATATCCACGATAACTTATTTTTCATTTGCATATCCGGAAGGAGGGTATGGGGCAGGGCATTTAATTTTCACAGGGATAATCGGGTGCCGAGAAGATCAGGTGCCGGCGTCAGATGCTCTTATTTTGCCTTTAATTTCTTCCTGCTGCAAAAATCATTTCACGCTTGCCACTGCAACACGCGTCTTGGGCAAGCCTTTACCCAGGAAAAATTGTTCGGCGATGCTCACAGCATCTTCCGGGCCGGCGATATAAATATCACCTTTAAGCAGGCTGGTGTCACCGGCATTGATATTGTCAAGCTGCCTGAGCAAGGTCTCTTCACGTTTGCCGCTCACGGAGCGCAGATCGAAACCCGCAATATGTTCTTCATAGTGGAAATTATCCAGTGCGTCCCGCCACGCGTGTGCAATGTTCGGGAGATAGATGTTTTTCTGGCTCGACCCGAACCAGTGCAGGTAGATGGTTTCCGCTTCGAGTGACAGCGCGTGCTCGATCAGGCTCTTGATCGGGGCGAACCCGCCGTTGAACGCAAAGAAGTACAGGCGCGGAGACTTTTCATGCAGGATGAATTCACCGTGCGGCCCCTCCATCTCCACCACGTCGTTCTGTTTGAGGCGATCAAAGACATAATCGGAGAACAGGTTGCCGCTTTGTCTGTGGATGTGAAACAGCACATTGCGATCATCGCAGGGGCAACTGGCGATCGGCAGGTCCGCGCTGAAGGATTGCCCGACCCGCAGCGTCGCACTCTGTCCCGCCAGAAAACGTAAACGCTGGGTGCGCGGGGTCTGGAGATGCAGCAGGGCCATGTCGTCGGTGATATGCCCGACGCTTTTGACCCTGGCGCTGATCTGTTGAAAAGGAATGTCCTGCACACTGCCCGCCACGGCGGCTTCGATAACCACATCGCTGACCGCCGTGTTGCTGCACAGGAGAATATAGCCCTGGCTTATTTCCGCTTCGGAGATGACAAAATCGTGCAGGCGTGTTTTCTTGACCTCGCCGGACAGCACCCTGGCCTTGCACAAACCGCAATTGCCGCCGCTGCAGCCGTAATTGAGCGGTATGCCGGAACGTATTGCGGCTTCCAGCAGCGTGTCATGCCCTTCGACCAGGAATTCCTGTTTGCCGGGCATCACCGTCACCTGGGCGGTGATGATACGCAGGACAGTGTCCTTGATCGTCAACGGGTTGATGAATCCGGGTTCCATAGCCAAGTCTACCTCATGCTTGATCCATCTCTTCAGATATTCCATCGTCATGCGCGACTCGCTGTTGAGCCGGGATTCGACCTCTGCAAGCTTGTCCCACAGCTTCACCAACAACGCATTGAATTGCTTTACTTGCCCCTGATTGGTCGCCAGTTTCTTGCTGAGTTCGGTGACGCGCGCTGCCAATACTTCCGCGTCCGGCAAGGCTCTCTCAAACACACGTTTGCCAAAAGCACGTTCCTTGATTTGAGCGACCCGTCTGGTCTCTGCGGTATCTTCCAATTGCGTATCCGGATAGCATTTCAACAGATTTTCGATACTGACCATCCCGTCGTGGGAAATCATCTCGCCGCTCCGGATCTTCTTCTGGAATTCTGTGCGCGTAACGCCAATCAACCTTGCGGCACGCGTCAGGCTTAGCATCTCACTCATGGCATCCTCCAGTTTTCGTCATTACTCCGGATTCGAGGGCGTCCATATGCGATTTCGGACGGGGCATTTCTTCGAATGATGGCCAATTGTCGTTCCTTATCACTGCGGTGTTAACAATTATTCGGTCACACCATACGCATTGAATCTGGACAGGCAGCAATCGAGAATCACCCTGAAGGATAGCTCAGGCATCAATCCGAAGAAAGCAGTACACTTAAAAAACCATCAGGGTCACGTTGATGGCATGCCGTGTGAGAAAAGAAAAACGAAAGGCGCTGAAAATGGACAATTCGTCTTCACGCATTCCGCCGTCCCCCAACAGCATGCCCGCGCCCTGGCGCGCCCTGCCTCTCGGCATCTGGGCGATGGGTTTCAGCTCCCTGTTGATGGACGCCTCTTCCGAGATGATCCACAGCCTGCTGCCCGTATTCATGGTCAGCGTGCTGGGCGTTTCGATGGTTACCGTCGGGGTCATCGAAGGCATCGCGGAAGCAACGGCCGCAATACTGAAGGTCTTTTCTGGCACGCTCAGCGACTACCTCGGCAAACGCAAAATGCTGATGGTGCTGGGCTATGGTCTCGCTGCCCTTACAAAACCGGTTTTTCCGCTGGCCAGTTCCATCGGCTGGGTGTTCACTGCGCGCTTCGTGGATCGTATCGGCAAGGGGATCCGCGGCGCGCCGCGCGATGCGCTGATTGCCGACATAACGCAGCCGCGCCTGCTGGGCGCCGCGTACGGTTTGCGGCAGTCGCTCGATTCGGTCGGCGCTGTGATCGGTCCGCTGCTGGCGGTGGTGTTCATGATGCTGTTCGCCGATGACATTCGCTCGGTGATGTGGGTCGCGGTAATTCCGGCATTCCTCTCGGTGGCGTTGCTGGTCGTTTACGTACGGGAACCCGAGGGCGCGGCGCCCGCCGGCGCTGTCAGGGCGCCGCTCACGATGGCCGACGCCAGGCGCCTGCCGTTGCGCTACTGGTTGGTGGTGCTGGTGGGCGCCATATTTACGCTGGCGCGCTTCAGCGAGGCCTTCCTGGTGCTGCGCGCCCTGGATGTCGGGCTCCAGCTCGCCTACATTCCCGTGGTCATGATCGTGATGAACATTTTTTATGCCGGGGCCGCTTATCCCGCCGGGGCCGCGGCCGACCGCTACAGCGCGCGTGCCCTGCTGTTCGTCGGGCTCGCTCTGCTGATAGCCGCCGATTTGCTGCTGGCGCTTGTCTCTTCACCGCTCGGCGCGTTCGCGGGTGCGTCGCTGTGGGGCTTGCATATGGCCTTCACCCAGGGACTGTTGGCTAAGCTGGTCGCCGACACCGCGCCGGCTGATCTGCGCGGGACCGGGTTCGGCATATTCAGTCTGGTGAACGGCGGTGCGCTGCTGCTGGCGAGCGTGATTGCCGGATTGCTCTGGAGCACGCTCGGACCATCGTTCACCTTCCTGGCCGGCGCGGGCTTTGCGGGCATTGCGGCTTTAGGGTTGCTGGTCTCCCTTTGGCTTCGGAAACCTCGTCATGCCCAGTAGGCATCGCGCGATGCATCTGCACCAGGAGAACAAATCATGAATTCCAAACAGCCTGATTCGGTGAGGTAAACCCCCGGCTTTGCCGGGGGACTCCGTTAGGTTTGACCGTTCCGGTGGTCATTAACGAGTAACGTTAAAACTTGGCTACATTATTCCCTCCCCCTTGCAGGGGGAGGGTTAGGGTGGGGGTAGAAATTCAAGCACGGATGCAGTCAAAAGTTTGTACCCCCATCCCAACCTTCCCCCTGATAGGGGGAAGGAGTGGAAACCAGCCGCCTTGGGCGGCTCATGGTTTTATCAGCGCCTTTGAGGCGCTCACCCAATAAGCCTCCGGCTTTGCCGGAGGTAATTTAACTTAACTGGCACGACATGACAGGGCTCACGCAGGCCGAGGTGGACGATCGGCTTCGCGCGGAAGGCTACAACGATTTGCCGGGAAGCCATCGGCGCACCACGCTGACGATCGCGCTCGCCAGCATCGCGTGGTTCGAATGGTTCAAGCTGATACACAAACCACGGTTTGGATAAATTTTGCTTCGATACGCGCCATAGGCTTTGGCGTCCCTGCCTGTTCAGATATCCAAACATGGCGCTTGATGCCAGCTTCTGCGGACCTTGAGAATATTAAATAAACAGGGGGCTGAATCAGCCCCCGTTTCATTGATACGTTACCCCGACTAATTCTGCTCAGTACGGTGGGAATTGGAATTTATCAAGGGCGCCACCCGACAGACTTTATTCCTCGCTATCATTTTTCTACTGTTCCCCGAAATATCTGGCTATTCATAACAAACAACTTTAGCTTGTTTGTGCAATTCATTGCTTTTTAAGCCTATTTGTTTTTCCTTAACTTCCTGCGCTAACCCCTTGTCCCGTAAAGAAAAAAGCTGTTTTTCTGCTTGACTGCCCGGTTTTTTTTCAATATAGTGGGCCTAAGTGGTAAAAAGTGGGTAAAAGTGGGAGGTTAGGGGATGTTTCAAGGGGCGGCACAACTCAATCTGGACAGCAAAGGCAGGCTCGCGATTCCGGCACGGCATCGCGACATGCTGCTCAGCACTTGCGCGGGAAGCCTGGTGCTGACCGCCGATGCCGACGGATGCCTGTTGCTGTATCCGCAGCCCGAGTGGCAACCGATCCGCGACAAGCTGCTCAAGCTTTCCGCGCTCAATCCGAAAATCCGCGCCTTGCAACGCCGCCTGATCGGTTATGCCGAAGATGTGGTGATGGATGGCGCCGGGCGCGTGCTGATTTCTCCAACCTTGCGCAGTTACGCCGCGCTTGACAAGCGCGCGATGCTGGTCGGCCAGGGCAATAAATTCGAATTGTGGGATGAGGCGAAATGGCAGGCGCAGCAGGAAGCCGGCTTATTTTTCATGGAGGGGGAGTTGCCGCCCGAACTCGAAGGCTTTTCTTTATGAGTGAGGGCCTGGCCCACACCACCGTTTTACTGAATGAAGCTGTCGAAGCGCTGGCGATCAAACCGGATGGCATTTATGTAGATGGCACGTTCGGGCGCGGCGGGCACAGCGCGCTGATACTGGAGCGGCTCGGCAGCAACGGCAGGTTGATTGCGCTGGACAAGGATCCGGCGGCGGTGGCGGCAGGTAAGGCATGGCGCGATGCGCGCTTCCAGATGGTGCATCGCGGCTTCGCGAAGTTGGCGGAGGTGCTGAGCGAGCTGGGTGTGGCGAAGGTTGACGGCGCGACACGGCGTTGCGAAGCATCCGGGGCGGGAGCGCCGTCATCCACCTTCTCCCGCACCGGAGGGCTCTGCCCCACCGTGTTGAAGGTGGATGGCATCCTGCTGGACCTGGGCGTGTCATCCCCTCAGCTGGATGATGCGGCGCGCGGTTTCAGTTTTCGCTTCGATGCGCCGCTGGATATGCGCATGGATACCAGCAGCGGGATGACCGCGGCGCAGTGGCTGGCGACGGTGGATGAGGCTTTACTGGCGGAGGTGATACGTGATTACGGCGAAGAACGGTTTGCTAAGCAGATTGCAAGGGCGGTTGTTGCGGCGCGCGCAATCGAACCCATCAACACCACGCGGCAACTCGTCGAGCTGGTTGGTAAAGCGGTACGCACTCGTGAGCCCGGGCAGAATCCGGCGACGCGCACCTTTCAAGCTATACGGATTTATCTCAACGAGGAACTCGAAGAGCTTGCGCGGGTGTTGCCAGAATGTGTGACGCATATGCAAACCGGAGGCAGGCTGGTGGTAATCAGTTTCCATTCGCTGGAGGACCGCATCGTGAAGCACTTCATGCGTGATATGGCTGAAGGCGACAAATTGCCGCGCAATGTGCCGATACGCGCCAGCGAGGTGCCGCGCGGCAGGCTGAAGCTGGTCGGCAAGGCGGTGCGCGCCGGTGAGGCAGAGTTGCAGGCTAATCCGCGCGCACGCAGCGCGGTGATGCGGGTGGCGGAGCGCAGCGATGTTGCCTAGCGGCAACGCGCTGAATGTACTGCTGCTGCTGGCCGTGGTGATGTGCGCGCTGAGCGTGGTCACATCCCAGCACAAGGCGCGCAAGCTGTACATCCTGTTGCAGCAGGAAAAAGAACACGCGCAGCAGATGGATGTGGAATGGGGGCAGCTGCAATTGGAGCAAAGCACCTGGGCTGCACCGGCACGGGTGGAAAAAATTGCGGCGCAACAGTTGCAGATGCAGCTGCCCAAAAGCGGGCAGATTCAATTCATACGGGTAGAGCCTAACGAGCATGGCAAAGATGCCGCCCCTGAGAATGAAACCAGCCATGCCCGTTCCCCTCTCCCCAAACCTCTGGTTGAAACAACTAGCCATTCGACTAGGCTGCAAATATCCGCAGCCAAGTCGCTGGTTATCCCGCAAGCGGGCGAGGGGGCAAACGAATCGCAACGCGAATTTCACATTTACGGCCATATAGATAAACAACCATGAATTACGCGGTCAACGCACCTCCAGACATCACGGCGAAATTGCCCGGATGGCGCGCCGCCGTGTTGTTTGCGGGGTTGCTGGCCGGGCTGGCAGGATTGCTCGGGCGCGGCGTGTATCTGCAAGGGATACACAACGACTTTCTGCAGAAAAAAGGCGATGCGCGCTACAGCCGCGTGATCGAAGTCAGCGCGCATCGCGGCATGATCACTGATCGCAACGGGGAACCGCTGGCAGTCAGCACGCCGGTGGAATCGGTGTGGGCAAGCCCTGCGGATGTGGAAGTCGACAGGCGGCAAGTTAAACAATTGGCGCTGATACTCGGTATGGACGTGGAAGAGCTGAAAAATCGTCTGTTCGACACCTCGCGTGATTTCGTCTATCTCAAGCGTCATCTTCCTCCCGACCAGGCCGAGAAAGTGGTCAGCCTGAATCTTTCGGGTGTTTCGTTGCAGCGCGAATACCGCCGCTTTTACCCGGCGGGCGATGAGGCCGCGCAGACGCTGGGCTTTACCGGACAGGACGACAACGGGCAGGAAGGGCTGGAGCTGGCCTTTCAGGAGCATCTGGCCGGCAAACCGGGCAGCCAGCGTGTCATCAAGGACCGGCGCGGACACATCGTCGAGGATGCCGGCAGCCTGCATGCGCCCAAGCCGGGCGGCGACATCGCGCTCAGCCTGGACAGCAATCTGCAGCACCTCGCCTTTCGCGAGCTGGAAAGCGCCGTCAGGCAGCATAAAGCCAAGGCGGGTGCGGTGGTGGTTCTCGATGCGCGCAGCGGCGAGGTGTTAGCGCTCGCCAACTATCCCGCCTATAACCCCAACAATCGTAACAACACCAGCGTCAAGGCGATGCGCAACCGCGCCATCGCCGATCTGTTCGAGCCCGGTTCGACGATGAAACCGTTCACCGTGGCGACGGCAATCGAGACGGGCAAGGTAAACCCCAATACCATCATAGATACCGAGCGCGGCGTGCTGACCGTCGGCAACAGGAAGATTCACGACTCGCATCCGGAATCGATGTTGACCGTGGCGCAAATCATCCAGAAATCCAGCAATGTCGGCGCGGCCAAGATCGCCTTGTCGCTGAAATCCGGCACGTTGTGGCAAAGCTTCGCGGACAGCGGCTTCGGCGCGCAGACCGGCAGCAATTTCCCGGGCGAAGCGCCGGGCAAACTGCGCGATCCGGATAGCTGGCTGCCGATAGAAAAAGCCACGATGTCATATGGGCACGGTATTTCGGTGAACCTGCTGCAATTGGCTCGCGCCTATACCATCTTTGCCAGCGATGGCGAATTGAAGCCGATCTCGCTGTTAAGGCTGGATACCCCGGCGACGGGAAGAAAGGTGTTTTCCGGTCACACCGCGCGTGCCATGCGCAACATGCTGGAATTGGCGGTGCAGCCGGGCGGAACGGCACCGTTGGCCCAGGTGGCGGGCTACCGGGTGGCAGGCAAGACAGGAACCTCGCACAAGCTGGAGGGTGGTGTTTATGTCGATCGTTATGTCGCCACTTTTGTCGGGTTCGCGCCAGCGTCGAACCCGCGACTGGTGGTGGCGGTAATGATCGATGAGCCCAGTAACGGCCTGTATTACGGCGGCGTGGTTGCCGCGCCGGTGTTCAGCAAAGTGACGGGTGCGGCGTTGCACGCGCTCAATGTGCCGAATGATGCGCCGCTGGATAATGTCATCGCGGCTCCGGTGGATATCGTCAGGGAGGAAGTCTGATGTTCCCTCTCGAACAATTGAACAGGCTGAAAGTGCCGATTACGCACCTGGTTTCTGACAGCCGCGCGGTGCGGCAGGGCGATACCTTCGTCGCCTATCCGGGTGAAAAAACGGATGGACGGCAGTTCATCGCCCAGGCGATTGCGCAGGGGGCGAACGCGGTGATCTACGAAAAGCTTTTATCCGGGCACCCGTTGGAGGCGCAGCATTTTGCCTGGAACGATGACTGGAAAATTCCCAATGTCGCGGTCAGCGACCTGCGCCACAAGGCGGGCTGGCTGGCAGACGCGGTATATGGCGCGCCTTCGGAAAAATTGTGGATGGTGGGCATTACCGGAACCAACGGCAAGACTTCGACCTGTCACTGGATTGCACAGGCATTGAGCGATGCCGGAAAATCAACGGCATTGATCGGCACCCTGGGCAATGGTTTTACGGGGGGCAGCGGATTTCCCGGCGTGCTGCAACCCAGTGACAACACCACCCCGGATGCGATTCGCGTGCACAACCTGCTTGGCGAATATCTGCATGACGGCGCGCATGCGGTGGCGATGGAAGTATCCTCGCATGCGCTGGCGCAAGGGCGGGTGAACGGGGTGCGTTTCGATGTGGCCTTGCTGACCAACCTGAGCCGCGACCATCTCGATTATCACGGCGACATGGAAAGCTACGCGGCAAGCAAACGCAAGCTGTTCGACTGGCAGCATCTGAAATTCGCCGTATTGAACCTTGAGGACGCATTCGGGGCAGAACTTGCCGGGCAATTGGGGGATGCGGCTGTTGAAGTCATCGGCTACGGCATGACCGATGCCGCAATGCAACTGGCCGAACGCCTCGGCCTGCGCATGGTGTATGGCAATCTGGCCGGGATGAGCGGGCAGGGATTGCGTCTGGATGTCCATACGAGCTGGGGTGGGGCGCAAATTAACAGTGCGCTGGTCGGGCGGTTTAACGCGGCAAATCTGCTGGGGGCTCTGGCGGTGCTGCTGGTGAGCGATATAAGCCTGATCGATGCCGCGCAGTCATTGGGCAGGGTGCAGCCGGTCGCCGGGCGCATGCAGCGGGTGAGTGGAGCGGGACAACCGACGGTCATCGTGGATTACGCGCATACGCCGGACGCGCTGGAAAAAGTATTGCTGGCATTGCGCGAAGTGGGAGCTTCCCAGGCTGACAAACACGGGGGCGGCAAGCTGATTTGCGTGTTTGGCTGCGGCGGCGATCGCGACCGCGGCAAGCGCGCCATGATGGGTGTCGTCGCGGAGAGATTTTCCGATCATTGCATAGTCACCAGCGACAATCCGCGCAGCGAAAATCCGCAGCACATCATTGCCGAAGTGGTCGGCGGCATGAGCGCGAAAAATCACGAGATCATCGTCAATCGTGCCGTTGCCATCGAACGCGCGATCGGCATGGCGCAGCAATGCGACACCGTGCTGGTGGCGGGCAAGGGGCACGAGGATTATCAGGAAGTCAACGGGGTCAGGTATCCGTTCAGCGATGCCGAGGTTGCGCAACAGGCGCTGGATATATGGCAGTCACTGCAACCGTCCCGGAACAAGCCCCGGGGGAACGCATGATGCTGCTATCGCAAGCCGCGCAGGTGCTCAACGGCCGTCTGGCCGGACCTGATGTGCGCTTCGCTGCGGTCTCGACCGACAGCCGGAAAATAATGGCCGGCGATCTGTTCATCGCGCTGCGCGGCGAACATTTCGACGGCTGCGAGTTTGTCGCAACCGCGATGCAGTCCGGTGCCGCAGCAGCGATGGTCAACGCGGACAGCTACAGGATCGAGGATAGAGGAGCGAGGATCGAGCAAGAAGCCGGGAGCGATGCTCCCCCCTCAATCCTCAATCCTCAATCCCGAATCCTGAATCCTGATTTCCCGATCCTGCTCGTGGAAGATACCCGCATCGCGCTGGGGCAATTGGCAGCGTATTGGCGCAGGCAGTTCGATATTCCGCTGGTGGCGATCACCGGCAGCAACGGCAAGACCACGGTCAAGGAAATGCTTGCCGGCATCCTGCGGGAAGCGGCAGGCAGCGACGAAGCGGTATTGGCGACCAGGGGAAATTTGAATAACGATATCGGCATGCCGCTGACGCTGTTGCAACTGAACGCGCAGCATCGCTACGCGGTGATCGAGATGGGCATGAATCATCCCGGCGAAATCGATTATCTGACGCGCATTGCCGCACCGGATGTCGCGCTGATTACCAACGCCAGCGGCGCGCATCTGGAAGGGCTGGGCTCGGTGGAAGCCGTGGCGCGTGCCAAGGGGGAGATATTTGCCGGGCTTAAGAGCCATGGCGCAGCGGTGATCAACGCCGATGATGCGCATGCGCCGCTGTGGCGCACTCTCGCAGAGGCACATCAATTGCTCGAATTCGGCCTGGATATCAACGCCGATGTGAGCGGGACGTGGCATCCAAACAATGGTCATCCGAACGGTTACGGTTTGCAGCTCGAAGTGACTGCGCCGCAGGGAAAGTTTGCCGTCAGATTGCAGGTGCCCGGTGTGCACAACGCGCGCAACGCATTGGCCGCCACGGCGGCGGCAAGCGTGCTGAACGTGCCGCTGGAAGCCGTCGTTGCGGGTCTGGAAAAATTCAGTGGCGTGGCCGGGCGCTTACAGCGCAAGGCGGCGCGGCATGGCGCGACCTTGATCGACGACACCTACAACGCCAATCCCGCCTCGCTACGCGCCGCGATCAGCGTGCTGGCCCAAAGCGGTGCAGGAAAGCCCGGCGGCAGGCGCGTGCTGGTACTGGGCGATATGGGCGAACTGGGCGAAAACGCCGCCGCCTTCCATGCTGAAATCGGCAGCGAAGCGCGCCGCGCCGGGATTGAAAAACTTTATGCGCTGGGTCCGCTGAGCGGCAACGCGGCGCGCGAATTCGGCAGCGGCGCGCAACACTTCGAGCGTATCGAAGATTTGCTGGATGCCTTGGAAAAGGAACTGGACGCGGACACTACCGTGCTGGTGAAGGGTTCGCGCTTCATGAAGATGGAGCGCGTGGTGGAATATTTAGTAGTAGGGCGGGACACACCCGCCGCTGCTTCGAACGTTGAAATGGCGGGTGTGACCCGCAAACCGGCGGGTGTGACCCGCCCTACGGGAGTCAATAAATGTTATTAGCGCTCACACAATGGCTGGCACAGGACATCCGGTTTTTCAGCGTGTTCAATTACATCACGCTGCGCGCCGTGATGGCGGCGATGACCGCGCTGTTCATTTCATTTCTGGTCGGGCCGGCGATGATACGCAAACTGGCCGCCTACAAGATCGGGCAAGCGGTGCGCAGCGATGGGCCGCAAACCCATCTGGTCAAGGCCGGCACCCCGACGATGGGCGGCGCACTGATCCTGACCTCGATCGTAATCACCACCCTGCTGTGGGGCGATTTGCACAATCATTACGTGTGGGTGGTGCTGCTTTCCACGCTCGGTTTCGGCGTGATCGGCTGGGTGGACGATTACCGCAAGGTGGTTCATCGCAACCCCAAGGGTCTGTCGGCCAGGGCCAAGATGTTCTGGCAATCCATTATCGCGCTGATTGTCGGCGCCTATTTATGGAATGTCGCCAGCCTGCCCGCGCATACCGAACTCATCGTGCCGTTCCTGAAGTTTCTGGTGCTCCCGCTTTCGGCGTTCCTGTTTATCGCGCTGACCTATCTGGTCATCGTCGGCACCAGCAACGCGGTGAATCTGACCGACGGGCTGGACGGGCTGGCGATCATGCCCACCGTGCTGGTAGGCGGCGCGCTGGCGCTATTTGCTTACGTGGCGGGCAACGCGGTGTTCTCGAAATATCTCGGTATCCCGTACATCCCGGGTGCGGGCGAGCTGGCGATATTCTGCAGTGCGATTGCCGGCGCAGGGCTGGCTTTTCTGTGGTTCAACGCCTATCCCGCCGAAGTGTTCATGGGCGATGTCGGCGCGCTGGCGCTCGGCGCGGCGCTCGGCACCGTGGCGGTGATCGTGCGCCAGGAACTGGTGCTGTTCATCATGGGCGGCGTGTTCGTGGTCGAGGCGGTCTCGGTGATGATCCAGGTGGCCTCGTTCAAGCTCACCGGCAAGCGCGTGTTCCGTATGGCGCCGCTGCACCATCACTACGAGTTGAAGGGCTGGAAAGAGACGCAGGTCGTGGTGAGGTTCTGGATCATCACGATGATATTGGTATTGATCGGTTTGGCGACGTTGAAGTTGAGGTAGAGATGAGCAGGTAGCTCGTAGCAAGTAGCAGGTAGCTAATAAGGTGCGCGCTTCGCGCGCGGCAATTTAAAGCTACTGGCTACCCGCTACAAGCTACAAGCTTTTAGGAGATACATTGAAACAATGGGCTGACAAAAAGGTGCTGGTGCTCGGTCTCGGTGAGACCGGCCTGTCGATGCTGCGCTGGCTGAGTGCGCAGGGCGCGCGCCTGCGCGCCGCGGACAGCCGCAGCAAACCGCCCGGTGCAGCCGATGCGGAGCGCTATGTCGATGCCGGACAGATTTTTTGCGGTGCATTCAGCGACGCACTGCTGGAAGGGATTGAATTGATCGCCATCAGCCCCGGTGTGCCGCTGCGCAACGCAGTTGTGGCAACAGCAGTGGCGCGCGGCATTCCGGTCGTCGGCGACATCGAGCTGTTCGCGCAACAGCTCAGGATTCAGGATTCAGGATTCAGGGCTAAAGTCATCGCCATCACCGGCGCGAACGGCAAGACTACCGTGACCAGCATGGTGGAACATTTGTGCAGGGCGGCGGGCAGGGATGCAGTCGCGGCGGGCAACATCTCCCCGGCGGTGCTGGACGTCGTGCTGGAGCGCAACGCCAAACAGCCGGAAATATGGGTGCTGGAGCTGTCCAGCTTTCAACTGGAAACCACCTTCAGCCTGAATGCGGATGCCGCCACGGTGCTGAATGTCAGCGAGGATCATCTGGACCGCTACGCCGGCATGGATGAGTACGCGGCGGCCAAGGCGCGCATCTTTCAGGGCAGCGGCGTGCAGGTGCTGAATCGCGATGATGCGCGCAGCATGGGCATGGCAATGCCCGGGCGTAAGGTGGTGACATTCGGGCTAACCCCTTCCGGCCTCCCCTTGTCAGGGGAGGAGAATGACGCTTGGGGTATTGAACATGATGCGAGCGACATCTGGCTGATGCAGGGAAAACAACGCTTGCTCAAGGCGGGCGAGTTGCAGGTCGCCGGGTTGCACAATGCCGCCAATGCGCTGGCCGCGCTCGCGCTATGCCGCGCGATCGATTTGCCGCTGCCGGTGCTGCTCGAAGCGCTGCGCAGCTTCAGGGGCTTGCCGCACCGGGTGGAACGCGTGGCCGAGATCGGCAATGTCACCTATTACGACGATTCCAAGGGCACCAATGTCGGCGCGACCATTGCCGCGCTGCAAGGGCTGGGCGGTATGACACGGTGCGCGCAAGCGTCCGGTGCGGGAGTGCCGCCCTCCCGCAAAATAGTGCTGATCGCGGGCGGCGAGGGCAAGGGGCAGGATTTTGCGCCGCTCAATCCGGTTGTGGCGATGCATGCCCGTGCGGTGGTATTGATCGGGCGTGACGCAGCAAAGATTGCATCCGCCCTGGATGGTTGCGGTGTGACGGTGGTGCGCGCCAAAGACATGAGCGACGCCGTGCAACAGGCTTCGCGTCTGGCGCACAGTTGCGACGCGGTGCTGCTGTCCCCGGCCTGCGCCAGTTTCGACATGTTCCGCAATTACGCGCATCGCGCCGAAATGTTTGTGCAGGCAGTGCATGAGCTAACTCCCCCCAACCCCCCCTTGTCAGGGGGAGAGGCAATCAAGGAGGGCGCATGGTCTCGCTAGCACCCGCAAGGAGTACGCCGAAGGGTGCCCGGGAGGTTCCCCCCCACCCTTTCGCAGTCAAGACGCGCACCCGCACGCCGCAGGCTCAATTCGACGAGTTGCTGCTATGGGTGTTGACCGGTTTGATCGCGCTCGGCCTGGTGATGGTGTATTCATCCTCGATCGCCACGGCGGAAGCCAACAAATTTACCGGTTACCAGCCGACGTATTATCTGCTGCGGCATGGGGCGTACATCTGTGTGGGCTTGATTGCAGCGTTGTTTGCCTTTCAGGTGCCGGTGCAGATGTGGCAAAGCAACGCGCCCTACCTGTTCCTGTTCGGGGCAGCCTTGCTGATGCTGGTGCTGATTCCGGGTCTCGGGCGCGAAGTAAATGGCAGCCGCCGATGGCTGTCTCTTCTTGTCATCAATCTGCAACCTTCCGAATTGATGAAGCTGTTCGCGGTGCTGTATGCCGCCGACTATACGGTACGCAAGGGCAAGGTCGGCCACCTGTTCAGCAAGGCTTTCGTGCCGATGTTCGCGGTGATGCTGCTGGTTGGCTGGCTGTTGCTGCTTGAACCCGACATGGGTGCGGTCGTGGTGATCTGCACGATCGCGCTGGCCACGCTGTGGCTGGGCGGCTTCAACCTCAGTGTGTTTGCCGGCCTGATCGTGGCCTTGCCGCTGGGGTTTGCGGCATTGACCGTTTTTTCGCCCTACCGGATGCAGCGCGTCATCGGCTTCATGGATCCGTGGGCCGATCCTTACGGCAAGGGCTATCAACTGAGCCACGCGCTGATCGCCTTCGGGCGCGGCGAATGGTTCGGCGTGGGGCTGGGCGGCAGCGTGGAAAAATTGTTCTACCTGCCGGAAGCGCATACCGACTTCCTGATGGCAGTGATTGCGGAAGAGCTCGGCTTGGTCGGCGTGGCAGCGGTAATCGCGCTGTTCGCGCTGCTGGTGGTGCGTGCTTTCCAGATTGGCCGCTATGCCGCGTTTCTCGAGCGCAACTTCGCCGCGCTGGTTGCGCAGGGCATCGGCGTGTGGATCGGCATCCAGGCGGTGATCAACATCGGCGTGAATATGGGCGTGTTGCCGACCAAGGGATTGACCCTGCCGTTCCTCAGCTTCGGCGGCAGCGGCCTGGTGGTGAACTGCATTGCGGCCGCATTGCTGCTGCGAGTCGATTATGAGAACCGGCGCATTGCGCGGGGGTTGCCGATATGAATCAGGAATCAGGAATCAGGAATCAGGAATCAGGGGTTCTGTTGCGGCTGCGCCGCAGTCTTGATATATCGTTCCGCGCAGCGGCACACAACAATCTGATTCCTGATTCCTGTTCTCTGATTCCTGTGCCGGGAGGCACATTATGAGCAGCTCGATCCTCATCATGGCGGGCGGTACCGGCGGACACATCATGCCGGGACTGGCCGTCGCCGACGTGCTGCGCGCGCAGGGCTGGCAGGTTGCCTGGCTGGGAGCGCCGGGCAGCATGGAGGCGGAACTGGTGCCGAAGCACGGTTATGAAATGGCATGGGTACGCTTTTCGGGTGTGCGCGGCAAGGGTCCTTTACGCAAGCTGATGTTGCCGTTCAATCTGCTGACCGCATTGTGGCAAAGCGCAGCCGCAATATTCCGCCACCGGCCCGATGTGGTGCTGGGCATGGGCGGTTACATCACTTTCCCGGGCGGGCTGATGGCGGCATTGCTGCGCCGCCCGCTGGTGATCCACGAACAGAATTCCATCGCCGGGTTGAGCAACCGGGTGCTGGCGCGATTCGCGCGAAAAGTGCTGAGCGGTTTTCCGGATGTGTTGCCCAAAGCCGAGTGGTGCGGCAATCCGGTGCGCAATAGCATCGCAAATTTGCCGGAACCCCGGCAGCGCTATGCAGCGCGTAGCGGCAAGCTGAATGTGCTGGTAGTGGGGGGCAGCCTGGGAGCCAGGGCGATCAACGAAGTCATGCCGCAGGCGCTCGCATTGCTGCCGGAAGATGTGCGTCCCAATATTCTGCACCAGGCAGGAAAACAGCATTTCGAGGCAGTTCAAAAGTTATACCGGCAGGCCGGAATACCGGCCGAGATACGCCCCTTTCTTGACGACATGGCCGCCTGTTACGCGAATGCCGATGTGGTGATTTGCCGCGCCGGCGCACTGACCATAGCGGAACTGGCGGCGGCGGGCGTGGCGAGCATATTGATCCCGTTTCCGTTTGCGGTGGACGATCACCAGACGCATAACGCCCGATTCCTTAGCGAGCAGGGCGCGGCTGTGCTGTTGCCGCAGAGCGAATTGAGCGCGGAAAAACTGGCGCAGTTGCTGCGCGGGTTGATGGAAGGCGAACGGGGCCGCGAAAAATTGCTGGCGATGGCACTACAGGCGCGCAGCCTGGCAAAGCGAGATGCGGCGCAACAAGTGGCGCAGGTATGCGCAGGACTGGCAGAGGCATGAAATTGGCAAATACATTCAGTCCACGAAAAACACGAAAAGCACGAAAGCAACATCTCGCGCTGCCAACGGTTTGTTCGTGTCATTTCGTGTGTTTCGTGGACAAGTGAGGCTCCAGGATGAAACATAAAGTCAAACACATCCATTTCGTCGGTATCGGCGGCTCCGGCATGAACGGCATTGCCGAGGTACTGCTCAATCTCGGCTTTCAGGTGAGCGGCTCGGATCTGAGTGCCAACAGCGTGACCAGACGCCTCAAGAAACTCGGTGCTACCGTGTATCTTGGCCATGACGAACAGCATCTGACCGCTGCCGATGCGGTGGTGGTTTCGACTGCCGTGAAACCGGACAACCCCGAGGTGATGGCGGCGCGCGCGCGCCGCATTCCGGTCGTTCCGCGCGCGATGATGCTGGCCGAGTTGATGCGCTTGCGCCAGGGTATCGCGGTGGCCGGTACGCATGGCAAGACCACGACCACTTCTCTGGTTTCCAGCGTGCTGGCCAGGGGCGGCTTCGATCCGACCTTTGTGATCGGCGGCAAGCTGAACAGCAGCGGCACCAATGCCAGGCTGGGCACCGGCGAATTCATCGTGGTCGAGGCGGACGAGTCGGATGCATCGTTTTTGTATCTGCAACCGATACTTGCGGTGATCACCAATATCGATGCCGACCACATGGAAACCTACGGGCACGATTTCGGGCGGCTCAAGCAGGCGTTCGTGGATTTCGTCGAGCATTTGCCGTTCTATGGCATGGCCATGCTGTGTATCGACGATGCCAATGTGCGCGAGATTCTGCCGCGCATCAGCAAGCCGGTGATGACTTACGGGTTCAGCGAAGACGCACATATCCGCGCGGTGAATGTGCGCCATCAGGGCGGGCAGATGCACTTTACCGCGCAGTGCAGGCAGAACGGAACCCCTAAGGATCTGGACATTACGCTGAATCTGGCCGGGATGCACAACGTGCTGAACGCGCTGGCGGCGATTGCGATCGCCCTGGAAGTGGGTGTGGCAGATGACGCGATTGTCGCGGCGCTGGCGGAATTCCAGGGTGTGGGCAGGCGGTTCCAGCGGTACGGTGAGATCCCTCTCCCCAACCCTCTCCCGCAAGCGGGCGAGGGGGCAAACGTCGCTGCCGCAGGCGGCAGCTTCACTTTAATTGACGACTACGGACATCACCCGGTGGAAATGCAGGCCACGCTGGCCGCGGTGCGCGGCGCATTTCCCGGCAGGCGTCTGGTGCTGGCGTTCCAGCCGCACCGTTTTACCCGTACCCGCGACCTGTTTGAGGATTTCGTGAAAGTGCTGTGCAGCGTCGACGCGCTGGTGCTGGCGGAAGTGTATGCGGCAGGGGAACCTCCGATAGTCGCGGCGGACGGGCGCGCGCTGATGCATGCCTTGCGGGTGGCGGGGCAAAACGAAGCCGTGTTTGTCGAAAATATACAGGATATGCCGCAGGCCATCATGCAGATGGCGCGCGATGGCGATGTGGTCGTCACGATGGGGGCGGGTTCGATCGGCGGCATACCGAATAAGTTGCTGGGAAGAAATGACGGCGATGCAACGGGGCAAATGCCGGTGTTTCAGAAGACAGAGGACAGATGATAGTGTCAAAAGATAGAAGACAGAAGACAGAAGACAGAGGCTTGGTTGCCGCTGGGCGGCAATCTTTTGATAAAGATGCGGCGGAGCCGTTCGACACTCTGTCCTCTGTCCTCTGTCCCCTGTCATCTGAATTGCGCGGAACGTTGAGCCACAACGTGCCGATGAGCAGGCACACCAGCTGGCGTGCAGGCGGCGTGGCGGAGCGCATGTACCAGCCGGCCGATCTGGACGATTTGCTGGTGTTCCTGCGCGGCTTGCCGGCCGACGAGCAACTGTATGTGGTCGGGCTAGGCAGCAACTTGCTGGTGCGCGACGGCGGATTGCGCGGCACGGTGCTGCTGTTGCATGGCGCGCTATGTGAACTGCGCCTGGAAGATGATGGCAGCGTTTATTGCGAGGCAGGGGTGCCCGGTGCCAAGCTGGCGCGCTTCGCCGCCCTGCACAATTTGCGCGGCGCGGAATTCTGTGCCGGAATTCCCGGCACGGTCGGCGGCATGCTGGCGATGAATGCGGGCTGCTACGGCAGCGAGACCTGGGAAAAGGTGTTGCGCGTGCTGGTGGTCGACCGGAGCGGTGCGTTGCGTGAACGGACCCCGGCAGATTATGAGATCGGTTATCGGCACGTAACGAGGATCGAGGATCGAGGAGCGAGGAGCGAGGGAGTCGGAGAGCGATCTGGTTTTTCTCAATCCTCAATCCCCGATCCTCGATCCTCGGAAGAATTCTTCGTCGCCGCATGGTTGAAGTTCGAAGCGGGCGACGGCGACATTGCGCGGCAGGAGATCAAGGCGCTGCTCGGTAAGCGCATCGCCAGCCAGCCGCTGAATTTGCCCAATGCCGGATCGGTATTCCGCAATCCGCAAGGCGATCATGCTGCGCGGCTGATCCAGCAATGCGGGCTGAAGGGCAGGCGCATCGGCGGCGCGCAGGTGTCGGAGAAACACGCCAACTTCATCGTGAACACGGGCAAAGCGACGGCGGCGGACATCGAGAACATGATTAACGAAGTGCAGGCAGTGGTGCAGCAGCAGACCGGCATCGACCTGCATCCGGAAGTAAGAATAGTTGGCGAGTACAAATGATGAATACTGAATCCCGAATCCTGAATCCTGAATCCTTCGGCAAGGTCGCGGTATTGTTCGGCGGCAAATCCGCCGAGCGCGAGGTGTCGCTGAAAAGCGGCGCGGCGGTGCTGGTGGCGCTGTTGCGCAGCGGGGTGGATGCGCACGCGTTCGACCCTGCGGTGCAGGACCTGCAGGCATTGCGCGACGAGGGATATGACCGCGCTTTCATTGCATTGCACGGGCGTTTCGGCGAGGACGGCACGGTGCAGGGCGCGCTGGAATTGCTGGGCATTCCCTATACCGGCAGCGGCGTGCTGGCTTCGGCGCTGGGCATGGACAAGTGGCGCACCAAGCTGGTGTGGCAGGCGGCGAAATTGCCCGTGCCGAATTATGCACTGCTGGACGAGCACAGCGACTGGGCAGGTGTCGTGCGGCAACTGGGCTTGCCGCTATTCGTCAAACCGGCCAATGAAGGTTCCAGCGTCGGTATCAGCAAGGTGAAAAAGGCCGGCGAATTGCGCAGCGCTTATCTGGCAGCCGCCAAACACGACAAACTGGTGCTCGCGGAAAGTTTCATCGGCGGCGGCGAATACACCGCGGCAATTCTGGGTGACCAGGCGTTGCCGGTGATCAAGATCGAACCGGCCAATGAGTTCTACGACTACGAGGCGAAATACCTGCGCGATGACACGAGTTACCTGTGTCCAAGCGGCCTGGGCGCGGCGCAGGAAGCCGAAATGCAGCGGCTGGCCAGGCAGGCCTTCGCGTTGATCGGCGGGCAGGGTTGGGGACGGGTGGATTTTCTGATGAGTGAAACGGGCCAGCCGTATCTGCTCGAAGTGAATACTTCGCCGGGCATGACCGATCACAGTCTGGTGCCGATGGCGGCACGCCATGCGGGGATGAGTTTCGAGCAACTGGTGCTGCGCATACTGGAGTTGGCGGGGATTAACAAATGATTTTGCGAGCATCCGCGTTGCAGATTGCCTGCTTACCCCATTGCACGTTTGTCCTTTCTCCCGCTTGCGGGAGAGAGTTAGAGAGAGGGATGTATGTGGAATAACGCACTATTGATACGCAATACCGCCAACGCGCTGATCATTTTTAGCGTGCTGGCGATGTTATATGGCGCAGCCTGGTACGTGATGCATTTGCCGGGATTGCTGCCGCTGCAAAGTGTGCGCCTGAGTGCGCCTCCGCAACGGGTTTCCGCAGCGGAGTTGTTGCGGGTGATGCGCAGCGAAGTGCGCGGGAATTTGTTTACCGTGAATATCGAGCGTCTGAGACAGTCATTTGAAAAATTGCCGTGGGTGCGCAGCGTCAGCATACGCCGTGAATTTCCACATCGCCTGGCGGTGCAATTGGAAGAGCATCAGGCAATGGCGCGCTGGAACAACAGCGCGCTGGTGAATCAGCAGGGTGAAACGTTTGTTGCGGGCAGCGACCAGGCGCTGCCGGGTTTTATCGGGCAGGAAGGGACATCGGCCGAGATTGCGCAGCACTATGCCCGATTCAATCAGCAGCTTGTTGCGCTGGGCCTGACGGTGGAGCAAGTCGCACTGTCGCCGCGGCATGCCTGGCAACTCCGCCTGAATAACGGCATGGTGCTGGAGCTGGGACGCGAGGACATGCAGCAACGTTTGGCAAGGTTCGTGGCGGTTCAGAGGACAGAGGACAGACGACAGATGACAGAGGACAGAAATACGGTGAAATATGTGGATTTGCGTTATCGCAACGGGTTTGCAGTCAGGCGGGCTACAAATGATAAAGGTTAGGTCGGAGGAGGTGCTGGCTGATGAATGGAGACAAACTTCTGTCCTCCGTCATCTGTCCTCTGTCTTCTGTCTTCTGGAACGGAGCAAGCAATGATTAGAAACAAGGAAAGCAAAAACCTGGTGGTCGGATTGGACATCGGCACGTCCAAGATCGTTGCCATCGTCAGCGAGGTCAAGCCGGACGGGACGCTCGAGGTGATCGGCATGGGGATGCACGAGTCTTCCGGCATGAAAAAAGGCATGGTGGTTAACATCGAAGCCACGGTGGGCGCGATCCAGCGCGCGCTGGAAGAGGCTGAGCTGATGGCGGACTGCAAAATTCTTGAGGTGCATACCGGCATCGCCGGCAGCCATATACGCAGCATCAATTCGCGCGGCATGGTGAAGATCAAGGAAAAAGAAGTTGCCGCTGCCGACATCGAACGCGTGATTGAGACTGCCAGTTCGATCAGCCTGCCGAGCGACCAGCAGATTCTGCACATTCTTGAACAGGAATTCAGCATCGATGGACAGGACGGAATCAAGAAACCGCTCGGCATGAGCGGAATGCGGCTGGATGCCGAGGTGCATATCGTCAGCGGCGCGGTAGCGGCGGTCCAGAACATCATGAAGTGCATCCATCGCTGCGGCCTGGAGGTCAACGAGCTGATTCTGCAACCATTGGCATCCAGCAAGGCGGTGCTTGCCGAAGATGAAAAAGAACTCGGGGTGTGCCTGGTGGACATCGGAGGCGGCACCACCGACATCGCGGTGTTCACCGGCGGGGCGATCAGGCATACCGCAGTGATACCGATTGCCGGAGACCAGATCACCAATGACATCGCGATGGCCCTGCGCACCCCGACCCAGGACGCAGAAGACATCAAGATCAAGCATGGCTGCGCACTTCGCCAACTGGCAGATAGCGGCGCAATCGAGGTGCCCGGCGTGGGCGAGCGGGGTCCGCGCATGCTGTCGCGCCAAACCCTGGCGGAAGTGATCGAGCCGCGCGTCGAAGAATTGTATTCGCTGGTGCAGCAGGAGTTGCGCCGCAGCGGCTTCGAGGATTTGCTGTCATCGGGCATCGTGATCACGGGTGGCAGCAGCTCCATGCAGGGCATGGTCGAGCTGGGCGAGGAAATTTTCCATCTGCCGGTACGCCTGGGCGCCCCGAAATACGTCGGCGGCCTGTCCGATGTGGTGAAAACGCCGCGCATGGCGACCGGCGTGGGGCTGCTGTTGTATGGCCTGGAGCACCATCAACGCAGGGAAGAAACGCGCATGCAATCGAATTCGTTTGGCGATGTGCTGGCAAGGATGAAAACGTGGTTGCAGAAAAATTTTTAGAGGTTGGTAGTTTGCAGGGGGCACAGGGTTGTAGTTTTTCAGTAATTTTATATAAAGGAGACGGCGATGTTTGAAATCGTGGAAGCACAAACTCAGGAGGCTGTGATCAAGGTGATCGGTGTAGGTGGTTGCGGCGGAAACGCCGTGGACCATATGATCGAGCAGGGTGTGCAGGGAGTCGAGTTCATCGTCATCAACACCGATGTGCAGGCTCTCAATCGCAGCAAGGCGCGCACCCAGTTGCAGATAGGCGCGGCCATCACCAAGGGCCTGGGCGCGGGTGCCAAACCGGCGGTCGGTCAGGCGGCGGCAGAAGAGGATCGCGTGCGCATCAAGGAAATGCTCAGCGGCGCGCACATGGTGTTCATCACTGCAGGCATGGGAGGCGGCACCGGAACAGGCGCTGCGCCTATCATCGCGCAAATTGCCAAGGAACTGGACATCTTGACCGTGGCGGTAGTCACCAAGCCGTTTACCTATGAAGGCAATCGGATGCGCTTCGCCAAGGCAGGTATCGAAGCGCTGCACGAGCATGTCGATTCGCTGATCATCGTGCCGAATTCCAAGTTGATGGAAGTGCTGGGCAATGATGTCACCGTGCCGGAAGCCTTCAAGGCCGCCAATGGCGTGTTGCAGGGCGCAGTGGCGGGAATTGCCGAAGTGATCAATGTGCCGGGTTTGATCAACGTTGACTTCGCCGACGTGCGCACCGTGATGTCGGAAAACGGCATGGCGATGATGGGTTCGGCGATTGCCTCAGGCCCGGATCGCGCGCGCATTGCGGCTGAACGCGCGATTGCCAGCCCGTTGCTCGAAGATGTGGATATGACCGGCGCGCGTGGCGTGCTGGTAAATATCACTTCTTCAAGCCAGCTGAAACTGAAAGAAATTGACGAGGTAATGGAATGCGTCAAATTTGCCGCAGAAGAAGCGACCGTGATCGTGGGTTCGGTATTCGATGAAACCATGGGAGACGAAATGCGGGTAACGGTCGTGGCGACCGGCCTCGGCGCACCGCTTGCGCGCAAGCAACCCAAGCCGGAGGTGGTGTATCGGGGTGAAGAAGCTTACCAGCGCACCGGTACGCATGATGAGCCGATCTCCAACGTGAATTACGGGGAGCTTGATACGCCGACCATCATGAGGAGCGGGCGCAGGGCAGCGGTAGATGCGATGGAAAAATCCGGAGTGGATACTTACGATATCCCGTCCTTTCTGCGCAAACAGGCGGATTAGATGCAGGATCGAGGATTGAGGATTGAGCAAAACACAGAGTAGCGTTTTCGAATTGCTCATCAAATCCCCTTTGGGGGCTGTGGTAGAATTACCCTATGATTCTAAAGCTTAAGATGCCAATGGTTAAGCAACGCACCTTGAAAAATTCCGTCAGCGTGACGGGAGTCGGCCTGCACAGCGGCGAAAAGGTCACGCTCGGTTTACGTCCGGCTCCGGTTAACGCCGGTATCGTATTCCGCCGTGTCGACGTGAAACCGGTCGAGGAAATTTGCGCGCGCGCAGAGGCGGTGCATGACACACGCCTGTCCACCTGTATGGAACAGAATGGCGTGCGAGTCTCCACCATTGAGCACCTGATGTCGGCGCTGGCCGGATTGGGTGTGGACAACGCATACATAGACCTGGATAGCGCGGAAGTGCCGATCATGGACGGCAGCGCCGGGACTTTCATCTTCCTGCTCCAGTCGGCGGGCATCGTCGAGCAATCCGCCGCCAAAAAATTTATCCGCGTGAAAAAAACCGTCGAGGTGAAGCAGGGCGACAAATGGGTGCGCTTTGAACCCTTCCACGGCTATAAATTGACGTTCACGATCGACTTTACACATCCGGTGTTCACCGGTGCCAGCCAGCATGTGGTGGTCGATCTGGGCGAAGAATCCTACGTGCGCGATATCAGCCGGGCACGGACCTTCGGCTTCATGCAGGATGTCGAAAATATGCGCGCGCAAGGCCTGGCCCTGGGCGGCAACCTGGACAACGCCATCGTGATGGATGAATACCGTGTGCTGAATGCGGACGGACTGCGTTTCGAGAATGAGTTCGTCAAACACAAGGTGCTGGACGCGATTGGCGATCTTTACCTGTTGGGGCACCCGCTGATCGGGGCGTTCTCCGGTTACAAATCAGGCCATGCCTTGAATAACGCCCTGCTGCGCGCACTGCTCGCGGACGAACAATCCTGGGAATTTGTCACCTTTGACAGCGTGGAAGAGGCTCCGGCATTCCTGCGCCTGCAATTGCAGACTGCCTGATCTAATAACAGCGTTACAAGCCCATGTTGATTCTGCGCCTGGTCATAGTTCTGGCTACCTTGCTGCTGGTGATTAACGGCGGGATGTATATCTTCACGCGCAATCGCCGTTATCTTGAATTCGCCCGGCAGACGCTGAGGTTTGTTGTGTTGCTGCTGCTGGTTTTCGCATTGCTGTTCATATTGGAGCGCTATGTGCTGGCAGGCTGGAAAGTTCTGGTGTAAAGGGGATTTTCCGAGGTTTCTACGCAACTGCCACGCTGATTGTATTGCGCAGGGGTATCTGGTCAGCCTTTTGTTTTGATCATTTTTTCCAGTGTAAGCTTGAGTATTGAATCATCCGGCAGGCTGCAACTGAGTTCATTCAGTGAGTTTTGTGCCATTTTGCCAAGTCTGCGAGGCGCGGGTTTGGGTGGGCTGTGATTGTAGGAAACTTGCACCTTGACGCGGATTCCGCTAATCTCACAGCCCCTGCCCCGTAACAGGGCAGCCAGTTCCGGGCCAAGTTGGCGCAATTTTGCCGCAATAGTGGCGTTGGCAACCGCGATGCTGAGCGTCCCCAGTTGCAGGCCCAGCACCTGGCTGGATTGGGCAAGATTAGGGGGGGCGACAGCAATAAAATGGTGTTGCAATACCTTTAACTCGTGCGCTTTTGTCAGTAGCGGACGGAGTTCCTGATTGCAGATTAGTAATGATTTGAGTTGATGCGTCATTAAGTATTACGATTACGCAAATAGGGGAAGATATGAATATTATTATAGTTTCCAATCGTTTGGCAAAAGCTCGCACCCGCAGCATTACGCTGGGCGGCAGACATTTACTGTTATTGATGCCGTTGCTGCTGGGATTGTTGCTGGTTGCTGCGTTTACGATGCAATATGTGCTGATACGTATTGCCCCTGAAAGCCTGGTTGATGATATGCGCACCCTGCTATCCGAGGTGCGCAGCGCGGAGCAACTGAAGCAGGAGTCCTATTTGCACAGCAGCCTTGATGCCATGGCGTCCAGGGTTGGTCAGATGCAGGCGCAGTTGCAGCGCCTGGACGTGCTGGGCGCGCGTTTGGCCAAGTTGTCCGGCATGAAGCCGGAAGAATTCCAGTTTGCCCAGCCGCTCGCCCAGGGCGGCCCGCTGGTGGTTTTGCCCATGCAGGGAATGTCGGTAACCAATCTGGACCAGCAACTGAGCAGATTGACCCAGGTGGTCAATGACCGCAGCGACAAACTGCTGGCCCTGGAAACCATGCTGTTGCAGAATCAATTGAGCCGTAAACTGCTTCCTTCTATCCCTCCCGTCAATGAGGCCGTGCATTCCTCGAATTTTGGCTGGCGAATAGACCCCTTTAACGGCACCGGCGCCATGCATGAAGGAGTGGATTACGTGGCGAACGCAGGAACACCGATTCATGCTTCGGCAGGTGGCGTGGTGGCATACTCGGATCTCCATCCCCAGTATGGTAATATGGTCGAGCTTGACCACGGTAAAGGCATCATCACCCGCTACGCGCATGCGTCGCGGCTGTTTGTGAAGGTCGGTCAGGTGGTGCGGCGCGGCGACAAGATTGCCGAGGTGGGGAGCACCGGACGTTCCACCGGCAACCACTTGCACTTTGAAGTACGCTATCAAGGCGTCGCCCAGAATCCGGTGCGTTTCCTGCAGAAATCCGCCAGCTAAACAGTGGGGGGCGAATCAGGTTAGGGTGAGGTAAGGGATTGCCTCACCCTTTATTATTTGTAGATGAGAAAACGAAAATTTTATGATTTCCAGTATGTTGAAAAGTGTTTTCGGCAGTCGCAATGACCGCCTGCTCAAACAGTATCGTTCCTCCGTACTTTCCATCAACAAGCTAGAAGCAGGCTTCTCCAGGCTGAGCGATGATGAATTACGCCAGAAAACCGACAGTTTCAGGCAGCGTTTTGCGCAGGGAGAGTCGCTTGATGCGCTGTTGCCGGAGGCGTTTGCCGTGGTGCGCGAAGCAAGTACCCGCGCGTTGGGGATGCGCCATTACGATGTGCAGCTGATCGGCGGGATGGTTTTGCATTACGGCAAGATTGCCGAAATGCGCACCGGCGAAGGCAAAACCCTGATGGCCACCCTGCCGGTTTACCTGAATGCGATTTCCGGCAAGGGCGTGCATGTCGTTACGGTGAACGATTATCTGGCCAGCCGTGATGCCGAGTGGATGGGCAAGGTGTATCGATTCCTCGGTTTGTCGGTGGGGGTGATCCTGTCGCAGATGCCGCATGAACAGAAGAAGGTCGCATACGCTGCCGACGTAACCTACGGCACCAACAACGAATTCGGTTTTGATTACCTGCGCGACAACATGGCGACGCATGCCGAGGAACGATACCAGCGCCCGCTCAACTATGCCATCGTGGACGAGGTTGACTCGATCCTGATCGACGAGGCGCGTACCCCGCTGATTATTTCCGGGCAGGCCGAAGACAATGTCGACATTTACGTGCGCATCGATAAGCTGGTTCCCCTGTTGCAGCGGCAAGCCGGGGAAGCCGAGGCAGAAGGTCCGGGTGATTTCAGCGTGGATGAGAAAAACCACCAGATATTGCTGACCGAATCCGGCCACGAACACGCCGAAAACATCCTTGCCCAGGCTGGCTTGCTGCCGGCCGGCGGCAGCCTGTACGACACCGCCAATATCACGCTGATCCACCATTTGTATGCGGCTTTGCGTGCGCACAACCTGTTTCACCGCGACCAGCACTACGTCGTGCAGAACGGCGAAGTCATCATCGTGGACGAATTCACCGGGCGGTTGATGGCCGGGCGGCGCTGGTCGGACGGCCTGCATCAGGCGGTGGAAGCGAAAGAGGGCGTGGCGATCCAGAAGGAAAACCAGACGCTGGCCTCGATCACCTTCCAGAATTATTTCCGCATGTATCACAAACTGGCCGGCATGACCGGCACCGCGGATACCGAGGCCTACGAGTTCCAGCAAATCTACGGCCTGGAAACCGTGATCATCCCGCCTAACCGCCCG
This sequence comes from Gallionellales bacterium RIFCSPLOWO2_02_FULL_57_47, assembly GCA_001801175.1. Classification (GTDB taxonomy): domain Bacteria; phylum Pseudomonadota; class Gammaproteobacteria; order Burkholderiales; family Gallionellaceae; genus Gallionella. The sequence continues at coordinate 31,482 of MGWZ01000045.1, forward strand.
ACCATCCGCAAGGATATGATGGACAAGGTATACCTCACCGCCCCGGAAAAATATCGCGCGGTGATCGAAGATATCAAGGATTGCCACAAGCGCGGCCAGCCGGTGCTGGTGGGCACGACATCGATTGAGAATTCCGAGCTGCTGTCGCATCTGCTGGAAAAGGAAAATATGCCGCACCAGGTGCTGAACGCCAAGCAGCACGCACGCGAGGCGGAGATTGTTGCGCAGGCCGGGCAGCCCAAAATGGTCACCATCGCCACCAACATGGCAGGGCGCGGCACCGACATCGTGCTGGGCGGCAATGTCGAGAAGCAGATCGAGCACACTCTTGCCGACGAAAGCACGGACGAGTCCGCCAAAGAGCAGCGCATCGCGCAGCTGAAATCAGAATGGCAACAGTTGCACCAGCAGGTATTGGATAGCGGCGGGCTGCACATCATCGGTACCGAACGGCACGAGTCGCGCCGCGTGGATAACCAGTTGCGCGGCCGCTCCGGGCGCCAGGGCGACCCCGGTTCCAGCCGCTTCTACCTGTCGCTGGAGGATCCGCTGTTGCGCATCTTCGCTTCCGACCGCGTCGCGGCGATCATGAATAAATTCAAGCTGCCGGAGGGGGAGGCGATCGAGCACAGCTGGGTGACGCGCGCCCTCGAGAATGCGCAGCGCAAAGTCGAGGCGCGCAACTTTGACATGCGCAAGCAGATCCTTGAATACGACGACGTGTCCAATGATCAGCGCAAGGTGGTTTATCAGCAGCGCAGCGAGCTGCTGGAAAGCTCGGATATTTCCGAGACGATCCAGGCGATGCGCGAGGGGGTGCTGGAAGATACCATCAGCCGTTATATTCCGCCGCACAGCATGGAAGAACAATGGGATGTTCACGCGCTGGAAAAAGCATTGGCTGCCGAGTTTCGTTTAGAATTGCCGCTGGTGCGATGGCTGGAAGATGATAAACAATTGAATGAAGCGGGCTTGCGTACCCGCGTCATCGAACATGCCCAGCAGCAATACCAGGCCAAGATCGATCTGGTAGGAGGGGAAGCGCTGCATCACTACGAGCGTGCAATCATGCTGCAAAGCCTGGATGTGCATTGGCGCGAACATCTGGCCGCACTGGATCATTTGCGCCAGGGGATACATTTGCGCGGTTATGCGCAGAAAAACCCCAAGCAGGAATACAAACGTGAAGCGTTTGAATTGTTTTCCGCCATGCTGGACTCGATCAAGCGCGAAGTGACGGAGACGTTGATGACCGTGCAAGTGCGAAGCGAGGCGGAAGCCGAGGCGGTAGAAGCTCCGCCCGCACCGGAAAATGTGCAGTATCATCACTCGGATTACGACGAGGCGCTGGGGCACACAGCCGGTGCCGACCCAACCGGTGAAGACCATAAACCGTTTGTGCGCGGCGGGCAAAAAGTGGGGCGCAATGACCCGTGCCCATGCGGGTCTGGCAGGAAATACAAGCAATGTCATGGAAAATTGAGCTAATTGGCAAAGGAGAATTTGATGTCACTGATAATAGATACGCTGCGTACCTCGACGATTACCGAGGAATTGAATGATGCCGAAGTGGAAATCATCGCAAAATTGTTCGAGATTCAGGATTTCAAGGCAGGTCAGGCAATTATCCGTCCGGGATACGATCAGCCGGACAATCTGTATATTCTTGCGCATGGCGAGGTACAGGTGAAAATTCAAAGCAGCGAGGGAGAAGCCGCGATCCACGTGCTCAAACCCGGCGACCTGGCCGGCATCATCACGTTTGCGGGCGGCACCTCCGCCCACATCAGCGCGACCCTTACCGCGGTCGGCGCTACCAAGGTGCTGAGCATGCCCAGGGCCAAGTTTGAGACCCTGATCAATACCCATCCGATGATCGTATACAAGGTGATGCGCGGCGTGGTGCGCGATGTGCATGGGATCGTGCGCCGCATGAACGCCCAATCGGCGGAGCTGAGCAATTACATCTACCGCATTCACGGCCGCTACTAAAAATCCAGATTTCATCCCAACTGCTGCGTTGCGGAAAAAATTTCTTGCTTGCATATAAGACATATGCGGCGCAGCGAAATTTTTTCCGCGCCTTGCATTTGGGCGAACTCTGAATTTTAGTGGCGTTCAACAGTTAAAGGAAACCTTATGCCGGTCAATCTGACACCGCCCGCCGCGGCACAACTGTTGCCCGTTGCGGGCGTTTCTCTGGGCGTCACCGAAGCGGGCATCAAGCGCGAAAACCGCAAGGATTTGCTGGTGATGCAATTGTGCGCTGGCGCGCGGGTTGCCGGTGTGTTCACCCAGAACCGGTTTTGCGCCGCCCCGGTGATCGTCGCGCGTGAACACCTTGCTCAAGCGGATGGCATACGCGCACTGGTGATCAACACCGGCAACGCCAATGCCGGAACCGGCGAGCAGGGCATGCAGGATGCGCGTGCCACCTGCGCGGCACTGGCGGGCCTGCTGGACTGCAAGGCTACCGGGATACTGCCGTTTTCCACCGGCGTCATCATGGAGCCGCTGCCCGTGGCGAAAATTGCCGCGGGATTGCCCGGTGCAGTGGCGAACATGCGTGCCGACAACTGGTATGACGCGGCACAGGCGATCATGACCACCGACATCGTCGCCAAGGCTGTTTCCAGACAAGTGCACATCGGCGGCGTGCAGATCACCATCACCGGTATCGCCAAAGGTTCCGGCATGATCCATCCGAACATGGCGACCATGCTCGGCTACATCGCTACCGATGCCGCGATTGCGCAGCCGTTGTTGCAGCAGATGGTTGGCGAAGCTGCCAACTGTTCGTTCAACTGCATCACCGTGGACGGCGATACCTCCACCAACGATGCGCTGATGCTGATCGCCACCGGCCAGACCGCCTTGCCGGAAATCCGCGATGCAGCCGGCGCGGGCTTCGCCACACTGCAGGCTGCCGTTACCGAAGTTGCCGTTTATCTGGCGCAAGCCATCGTGCGCGACGGCGAAGGCGCCACCAAATTCATCACCGTGCAGGTCGAAGGCGGCAGGAACGAGGCCGAATGCAAACAGATCGGCTATGCCATCGCGCGCTCGCCGCTGGTGAAGACCGCGTTCTTCGCCTCCGACCCCAACCTCGGGCGCATCCTTGCCGCGATAGGCTATGCGGGCGTAGACGATCTGGATGTCGCCGCGCTCAGGCTTTACCTGGACGAGGTGCTGGTCGCCGAGAACGGCGGCCGCGCCGCCAGCTACCGCGAGGAAGACGGCCAGCGCGTGATGCAGCAAAGCGACATCACCATCCGCGTGGTGCTGAATCGCGGGGCGGCGAAGGCGACGCTGTGGACTTGTGATTTTTCTTACGATTACGTGAAGATCAACGCGAGCTACCGGAGTTAGTTTGCCTCTTGGTGGATTCTAATTCCAAGTGCACCATGTAAGAAATTAAGCGGACATGATGAATAAGTCTTGATAGTGTGGGCAGTGCGACCCAACCACACTACAGGAGAAAGCCATCATGTCCTATGTACAGCTTACATCAGAAGAGCGCTATGTGATCTACCATTTGAAGCTCTACCGGCTAAGTATCAGGGAAATCGGGCGGCGTCTTGGCCGCTCCCACACCACCATCAGTCGCGAACTCAAGCGCAATGGGCCGGCCTTCCCAACCTGGCCGTACTGGCATCAAGGCGCACACCAACAGGCCATGCAGCGCAGAAAGAAGCCGCGCCACTATCGGCGCCATGCCCATGCACCGCTGCGGCACTACGTCGAACGCAAACTACGCGACGAATGGTCGCCCGATGTTATTGCGGCAAAGCTGAAGCAGGACTATCCGGGCAATACCAAAATGCGCGTCAGCATCGAGACGATTTACCGCTGGGTCTACCGGGATACCAGTCAGGGTGGCCGGCTATTTCAATGTTTATGCCGATGCCACAAAAAGCGTCGCAGACAGCGTCGTTATGGGACGGGGCGTGGCCTGATACCTGGGCGAACCAGCATTCATTTGCGGCCTGATCTGGTCGCCACACGCCAACGCTTCGGAGACTGGGAAGGCGACACAATAGAAGGCGCAAAAGGCAGCGGGCACATCACCACGCATGTCGAGCGCAAAAGCCGTTATCTCATCGCCGGCAAGCTCGTCAACAAAACAGCGGCGGAGACAGCCCAAGTGGCCACCTCTGCGTTTGAGCGAGTACCCAAGACATTACGGCACACATTGACATTGGACAACGGTAAGGAATTTGCACGCTTCCGCGATATTGAAAGGGGCGCAGGGTTGACGGTTTATTTCGCTGCCCCTTACTCTGCATGGCAGCGCGGGACAAACGAAAATACTAATGGCCTGCTGCGAAGATATTTCCCGAAGGGCATGGACTTCAGAGCTGCTACCGAAAAATCACTTGCAGAAGTTGTGAAAAAACTGAATCATCGCCCTCGCAAGTGCCTAGGCTACCGGACTCCTCATGAGGTCTTCATGGATGCTAAACGTGGTGCGATTGCAATGTGAATTCACCTACCCACGAACCCTCATCCCCAGCCCTTACTCCCGCCTGCGGGAGAAGGGAGTCCCAGCTCAGCCCCGCAATACTGTTTCCAGCTCACCCGATAAGGCTCCGGTTTTGCCGGAGGCAATCTACTTCTTGCCGCGCGCCCACCTGACGATGCCGCCGGCATCCATCGCACCGGCTTGCCGCGCAATCTCGCGTCCGTTCCTGAACAGTGCCAGGGTGGGGATGCTGCGGATGTTGTAGCGCGCTCCCAGTTCCTGCGCCTCCTCGGTGTTCAGTTTGGCAAGGCGCATTTCCGGCTCAAGCTGCGCGGCAGCCTGCACAAACGCGGGGGCCATCATGCGGCACGGGCCGCACCACGGCGCCCAGAAATCCACCAGCACGGGAATGTCATTGCGGTTGATGTGCAATACAAAATTGCTGCTGTTCAGTTCCACGGGGTGCGCATCGAACAGGGTTCGCCTGCACTTGCCGCAAGCGGGTTGGTCGCGCAACTTCGCGGCGGGCAGGCGGTTGATGCCGTCGCAATGCGGGCAGACGATATGCAGGGCGGTTTCAAGCACCAAGTGCAAAAAGTGCAGCGTGATGCTGCCTAAAATCAAATGCGTCTGGCGTGAACAACTGCGCAGGAC